>NZ_JBKQOU010000234.1:0-36987 GCF_052145335.1 Rhodoblastus sp. | reverse complement strand
TGGTGCCCCTGGCCGGAATCGAACCAGCACTCCTTGCGGAACTCGATTTTGAGTCGAGCGCGTCTACCAATTCCGCCACAGGGGCATTGCGAAACAAGCCCGCAAGCGGCGCGGACTATAGCGCGCCACTTCGTCCCGTCAATCGCCTCCTACAAAAGCTTGCCGCTTTTTTGAACCCTTTTGAGGATAAAAATGATAAAGGCCAAGCCATTGCTCCGAGCCGGTGGAACGCCGCGCCGACGAGTGGTAAGACGGCGCGGCGCCGGCGAAGAATGGGAAACAGATGTTCAAAAGGCTTTATGACTGGACCCTGTCGCTCGCCGAAAGCAAGCATTCCACCTGGGCGCTGGCGGGAATAGCCTTCGCGGAAAGCTCGTTCTTCCCTCTGCCGCCGGACCTGATCCTCCTGCCGATGTCGCTGGCGCAGCCGAAAAAGGCCTGGTTCTACGCCGGCGTCTGCACTGTCGCCTCGGTGCTGGGCGGCATGCTCGGCTATATGATCGGTGCACTGCTTTATGACACGCTCGGCCATTGGATCATTGAGCTTTACGGCTATGGCCCGCGCATCGAAACCCTGCGCGAATTCTACGCCAGATGGGGCTGGGCCTTCATTATCGTCAAAGGCCTCACCCCGATCCCGTTCAAGCTCGTCACCATCGTCAGCGGCCTGCTCGGCTATAATTTCCCGCTCTTTGTCGTCCTCGCCGCCCTGACGCGCGGCGCGCGGTTCTTTCTCCTCGCCGCCGCGATGAATCATTTCGGCGATTTTTTCCGCGTCAAGCTGGAAGAACATTTTGCCGTCTTCATCGTCGGCATGCTGGCGATCATCGTCGGCGGCTTCTGGATGGCCACCCATTTGGTTTGAGATTTCCCCATGAAAATAGCTCCCCTTCGCGCGCTGTTGCAGCCGCTGCCGGTCGCTGGTCTGGTGCTGGTCGGGGCGGCGGTGACGCTCGCCGGCGCCTGGACTTTTCAGGGCCTCGGCTTCGAGCCCTGCGAATTGTGCCTGAAACAGCGCTATCCCTATTACGCGGCCCTGCCGCTGGCGGCGGCGGCGATTTTTTTCGCCGGGAGGGCCCAGACCGGGGTGGCGCGCGTTGTGCTCGCCCTGCTGGCGGCGATTTTTTTCTGCAGCGCGATTTTCGGCGGCTACCATGCCGGCATCGAATGGAAGCTCTGGCCGGGGCCGACCGATTGCACCGGCGATTTCGTCAAACCGGCCTCGATGGAGGAATTCCACCGGCAGTTGCGCAACACGCGCCTCATCCGCTGCGACGAGGTCGCCCTGCGCATTTTCGGTCTTTCGCTCGCCGACTGGAATGTCGTGGTCTCCGCCGGTCTCGCTTTTGTCGCCGGGCTCGGCGCGGCGGTGAAACGCAGCTAAAGATTCTCGCTCTTGTCGCCAAGCGCCGTGCTGAGCTTGGCCTGCGCCGAACCGGGAGCGAGCGGCTTCTGCTGGCTTTCATGCGGCGTCCAGCCGGACGCCCAGATGATTTCGAAAGTCGCCCGTATTTTGCCGTCGCCGTCGGCGAAAAGCTCCTGATAAAGCTCGCAGGCGCGCAGAAGCACGTCGCGACGCAGCGGACGGCGCGCGCCGGCGATCAGCATATTGGTCGCGCCCATGGCGCGCAGATCGCGCATCAGGTCGAAAGCGCTGGCGTAGCGGACGACAAAACTATCGCAATCGGCCACCGGCAGCGCCAGGCCGGCGCGCTGCAACAGGCCGCCGAGGTCGCGCAGATCGGTTAAGGGCGCCACGCGCGGACTGGCCCCGCCTTCTATTTCCTCCTGCGCCTGCGCCAGGCAGATTCGCAATTCGCGCAGGGTCTGGCCGCCAGCCATGGCCGCGAGAAACAGCCCATCGGGCGCGAGAATCCGGCGGATCTGCGCCAGCACGCCCGGCAGATCGTTGACGAACTGCAGGTTCAAGCCGCAGACGACGAGATCGAAGCTTTCCGACGCGAAAGGCAGGAATTCCTCGTCGGCGACCAGTATTTCACCCGAATGCGCGCTGACGAACGGCGCGGCGCGGACGACGAAACGCTCCGGCGACGCCAGAATTTCCGCGATGCCGGAATGCGGCGATCCCAGGTCGAGGGCGCGCGGAAAAGCGCGCTGGACCGTCGACAGGCGGAAGGCCAGGTCTTCCGCCACGCGCGTCATCAGGAAATCACAGGGAATTGCCGCCCGCGAAGCGCGGGCGAGACGTTGGCGCAGGAGAGAGCGATCGAAGATCTTTGGCGGGCTGGTCACGGCTTTTTATGCCTTCTGCATAACAGCGCGTAAAGGCGCACATTCGTTGATCGAAGTCGCGTACAAAAATTCGGTTCTGCGATAAGCTCGGCCGATGATCCGGCTGCACAAATCCTTGTCAGAGGCGCCCGCATGGCTTGACCTTGGCGCGTCGGCGCTAAAAAGGGTCGGAACGGCGGCGCTCGACCTGCTTTATCCGCCGGTCTGTCTCGCCTGCCGCCGCGCCATCGGCGTGCATGGCGGCCTCTGCCCGAGTTGCTGGAGCGCCATGCGCTTCATCGAGCGCCCTTTTTGCGAAAGGTTGGGAACGCCTTTTGAGACCGACCTCGCGGCTAATGAATCCGGCCGCATCGTCTCCGCCGCCGCCCTCGCCGACCCCCCGGTGTTCGCGCGCGCCCGGGCCGTGGCGCGGTTCGAGGACGGACCGGCGCGCACGCTGGTCCACCGCCTGAAATATGGCGATCGCGGCGAATTGGCCGAGCCGATGGGCCGCTGGATGGCGCGCGCCGGCGCCGAACTGCTCGGCGAGGCCGACCTGCTGGTTCCCATGCCGCTGCACCGGCTTCGGCTGGCCCATCGCCGTTTCAACCAGTCGGCGGCGCTGGCGCGGGCGGTCAGCGCGCTTTCTGGCGTGCCGCTGGAGAACGATATTCTGATACGCATAAAACCGACGCCGCCGCAGGTTGGATTGACCCGGCGGCTGAGGGCGATGAACGTCCAGGGCGCCTTTCACGTTGCGCCCGAGCGCCGGATCGAACTGGCGGACCGGCGCGTCGTTCTGGTGGACGACGTGATGACCTCGGGCGCGACGATGAACGCGGCGGCGCGAATCCTGCTGCGCGCCGGCGCAAAACAGGTGGACGCGCTGGTGTTCGCCAGAACGGTTTCCGAGAGCTGAAGTGCTGCGACAAAGGGAGCCCATTGCCGGCCGGCCCAAGATTCATTAGAAGGGCGCCATGCCGAATATCGTCATCTACACAACGGCCACCTGCCCCTATTGCATGCGAGCCAAAGCGCTCCTGACCAAAAAGCAGGCCAAATTCGAGGAAATACCCGTCGATTCCGACCCTCGGAAGCGCGAGGAGATGATTGCGCGCGCCGGTGGACGCTCCACCGTGCCGCAGATTTTCTTCGACGACCGCCATATCGGCGGCTGCGACGATCTCTTTGAGCTGAGCTATGAGGGCGAACTCGACGCCCTGCTGGCAGGATGACTCGATGATCCGCTTTGCCCTCGTTTGCGACAATGGCCATGATTTCGAAAGCTGGTTCGCCAGCAACGAATCCTACGATTTCCAGATCGAGCACGATCTCGTCACCTGCCCCCATTGCAGCGTCGCCAAGATCAACAAGGCGGTGATGGCGCCTGCCGTCTCCCGCAGCCGCAACCGGAAAAAGGCTGTCGCGCCCAAGCAGAATGTCGCCCTGATCGGCGAAGGCGACGCCGAATTGCGCCAGATGGCGCGCGAACTGCACGCCAAGATCGTCGCCTCCACCGACGATGTCGGCGCGGAATTCCCCTCGGAAGCGCGAAAAATTCACGATGGCGACGCGCCGGAGCGGGGGATCCGCGGCCAAGCCTCGCCGGAAGAGGCTCGCGCCTTGCTCGAAGACGGCGTCTCCATTCTCCCCATTCCCATCCTGCCCGACGAGCGAAGCTAAAGGGCGGCAATTATTTTGTCAGAGGATTTTTCGTTCCGACCACTTGTGTTTTTGAAGAGAACAAACTAAGAACAATGGAGGGTTGATCTTGTGGAGGCTTTCATGGGCCGGAGCGTTGCTCTCAGGGTTCTTCGCGGCGGATCGAAGCCGCTGCCGGCCAACTGGCGGCGGTGGCTTACTGAATTGCCGGAGGATTTGCGCGACTTGTACGAGGAGCGCGCGGCCTTGATCGAATATGACGGCGGCGAAAAGCGGAAGACCGCCGAGCGCCGCGCCTTCGAAAGCGTGATGGGGCAGAGCGAGGAGGCGGCCGGAATATTCGCTGCTTTTTGTGCGCGAAGAGACCGAAGGACTGGCGAATCGGCGGCTTGCGTGTCTTGAATGACGGGACGATTCGCTCCCCGGCTTCCCTTTTCCCATACCGCCCTTATCCGGAACTCCATGCCCAGCCGCAACCTGACCTTTTTTGAATTTTTCGCCGGCGGCGGCATGGCTCGGGCCGGGCTCGGCGCGGGCTGGACCTGTCTTTTCGCCAATGACATCGACCCGGACAAGGCCGCCTCTTACCGCGCCAACTGGGGCGACGCGGATTTCCACGCCGGCGATCTTGCCGCCTTGACGCCGACCTCCCTGCCGGGCCAGGCCGATCTCGCCTGGGCCTCTTTTCCCTGCCAGGACCTGTCGCTGGCCGGCGCCGGCAAGGGCATGGGCGCGGCCGACGACGCGGACAGGACCCGCAGCGGCGCCTTTTGGCTCTTTCACGAAAAAATGCGCGCCTTGCGCGACCAGGGCCGGGCGCCTCGCGCCGTCGTGCTGGAAAATGTCGTCGGCGTACTGACCTCGCACGGCCATCGCGACTTCCACGCCATTGTCGCCGCTCTGGACGCGCTCGGCTATCGCGTCGGCGCGCTGGTGCTGGACGCCCGCTGGTTCACGCCGCAATCGCGCCCGCGCGTGTTTTTCGTCGCGCTGCAAAAGCCGTTGTTTTCGCATCTTTCTCGCGACCCTACGCTTTTTCCGGGTTTGATGGGCAAGCAGGCCGACGCGCCCTGGACCAGCGCCGCCTTGATCGGGGCGCAGCAATCGCTGCCCGACGCGCTCGCCGCGCTTTGGGTGTGGTGGCGCCTTCCGGCTCCGCCCCACCGCAACGTCCATCTCGCGGACATTCTGGAACCATCGCCGACCGCCTCGCCCTGGCGCGCCCCGGCCGCCACCGCGCGACTTCTGGAGTTGATGGCGCCGTCGCACCTTGAAAAGATTCACGAGTCCCAGGCTTCCGGCCGGCGCGCGGTCGGCGCCGTCTACCGTCGCACCCGCGTCGACGAAAACGGCGCCAAGAAGCAGCGGGCGGAAGTCCGCTTCGACGGCATGGCGGGCTGTTTGCGCACGCCGGGCGGCGGCAGTTCCCGCCAGACCCTGCTGGAGGTCGAGGGCGACGCGATCCGCTCGCGCCTGTTGTCACCGCGCGAAGCGGCGCGGCTGATGGGCTTGCCGGACAGTTACATCCTGCCGGAAAACGCCTCCAAGGCCTACAAGCTCTGCGGCGACGGCTTGTGCGTCCCCGTCATCCGCCACCTGGCTGAACATCTGCTGCAACCCCTGCTGCGGGAGGGCGCCAGCCAGTTGGCGGCCGCTGAATAAGGGGTCCGCGACAGGGCTCCGCAAGTAAAGCGCCGCAAGATGCCCCACGTTCAGCCATAATTTCGACCTACGGCTCTATAATCGTGGCATAATTGTGTAGTTTCTTTTCACAATCGTGTCATTTCCGGAACCAATTAAACATTCGTTAGTTTTTTGCAGCGCACACGAAACTACTCGGATAAAATATGCACCTTACCTACAGACATAATTTTACCGTCATATTGTTTTGTTAATGGAGCCTGGACGCTCAGGCCGCGTTACACAAAAGAGAGCCCCATGAACCTCTATCACTTTCAAATGACCGATCCGACCGGCGGCCGCCGCGAGATGAAATCGGTCCGTTTGAACGATCTCAACGCCGTCTGGCGCGAGATCGCAGCGCTCGCGGCCGGCCGCGCGGCGGAGGGCGGGCAGATTCGCGTCACCAACGAGGCCGGCGGCATTGTCGTGCTGATCGGCGTCTCCACCGCGCTTAGCCTGCAAACGCGGCGCGCCGCCTGATCGGCTTGCGTCCACGCGGCGTTTTTTTGCTTCATGCTGCAAAAATGGGCTCGACGCGGCTCCTCGCCCCATGCAGATTGCCGCCATGTACAGCGCCCTTACCCACGACATTCTCATCACCGCCACGCCGGCCTACTCGCCCGAACGCAGCGAGCCGTCGGATAATCGCTATTTTTGGACCTACACGATCGAAATCGCCAATCGCGGCTCAACCCGGGTGCAATTGCTGGAGCGTTTCTGGCGCATCACCGATTCCAACGGGCGCCTAGAAACGGTCGCCGGCCCCGGCGTCGTCGGCGAAACCCCGGTCCTCGAACCCGGCGAGAGCTTCCGTTACACTTCCGGTTGTGGGCTGAGCACAGCTTCCGGCCTTATGTCCGGTTCCTATCGCATGATCGACGCCGACGGTCGCGACTTCGATGTCGAGATACCCGCCTTTTCACTGGACAGCCCAATGGAGCGGCGCGTTCTCAACTAATGTCTTCGCGTCACGCCTTCGTCGCCTCGGCCATTTAGGGCACGGTTGGATGCCCTGCGCGCCTTGCCATGCCGCCGCTGGCGCGTAAACTGGCATGAAGCGTCCATGGAAACCCGTCGATGAATCACCATTCCGCCGAACCGACGCTCGACCGCGCCATCGCTCTTCTCGACCGATTGGTCGCCTTCGACACCGAAAGCTCGCTCAGCAATCTGCCCCTGATCGATTTCGTCGAGGATTATCTGCTTGGCCTGGGCGCGCGTTTCACCCGCATTCCCAACCCGGCGGGCGACAAGGCGGCCCTGTTCGTCACTTTCGGCCCGGATGTTGACGGCGGCATCCTGCTCTCCGGCCATACCGACGTAGTGCCCGTCGTCGGCCAGAAATGGACCTCGCCCCCCTTCGTGCTGCGCCGCGACGGCGACCGGCTTTATGGACGCGGGACCTGCGACATGAAGGGTTTCGACGCGCTCTGCCTCGCCATGGCGCCGGAATTTCTCAAGGCGCCGCTGAGAAAGCCGATCCACATTCTGCTAAGCTATGACGAGGAGACCACCTGCGCCGGTTGTCTCGACGCCATTTCCCGCTTCGGCAAGGATCTGCCGCGCCCCGCCCTCGCGGTGATCGGCGAGCCGACGATGATGCAGGTCGCCGACGCCCACAAGAGCATCGCCACCTATCGCACCCGCGTCACCGGGCACGAGGCGCATTCGTCAAAACCCTGGCTGGGCGTGAGCGCCGTCCATGTCGCTTGCGAACTGGTGGCGGCGCTGGAGCGGATCGGCGTCGAACTGCAATCCGACCGCGACCCGCACGGAAGATTCGAGCCGGCCTTTTCGACCGTCCATGTCGGCATGATCCAGGGTGGCACGGCGCGCAACATCATGGCGCGGCAATGCGAATTCCATTGGGAATTCCGCGGTCTGCCGCACACGCCGCAGGATGCGGCCCTGCTCAAGTTCGAGGCGATTTCCAAGGCGCTGGCGGCGGAACGTTTCGCCAATTTTCCCGATGCGCGGATCGAGACTTTCGTGGAGATCGAGGCGCCGGGCCTGCGCGCGGAGGCCGATTCGGCCGCAACCACGCTGGCCATGGCGCTGAGCCAGGCCAATCACACCGTCGCCGTGCCCTACGCCACCGAGGCCGGCCAGTTCCAGTTCGGCGGCATGCCGGCGGTGATCTGCGGACCAGGCAGCATCGACCAGGCGCATCAGCCCGACGAATATATCGACATCGCGCAAATGACCGAAGGCTTGGGCTTTCTGCGCAGGCTGGCGGACAAACTTTCGGCGTGAGAGCGCTATTGCGCGCGAAAACCGTCATTCTCGCCGATAAAGGCCAGGCGCAGCATATTGGTCGCTCCAGGCGTGCCGAAAGGCACGCCGGCTATGATCAGGATCCGTTCGCCCTTCTCCGCCATTCCCTGACGCACCGCGAATTTGCAGGCGCGATTGGCCATGTCGTCGACATCGTTGGCGTCCTTCGTCACCACCGCCTTCACGCCCCAGACCACGGTCAGCCTCCGCGCCGTGTCGCGGTTGGGCGTCAGCGCCAGAATGGGCGCGCGCGGCCGCTCGCGCGCTACGCGCAACGCCGTGGCGCCGGACGCGGTCCAGGCGACGATGGCTTTCAGATCCAGGGTTTCCGCCATGTCGCGCGCGGCGATGGCGACGGCATCGGCGCCGGTGCGTTCGGGCGCGGCGCGCTGGGCGGCGATGATCGAGCGATAGACGCCCTCCCGTTCGACCTCTTCGCCGATGCGGTTCATCATCGACACCGCCTCGGCCGGGTAGCGGCCGGAAGCGCTTTCCGCCGACAGCATGATGGCGTCCGCGCCCTCGAAAACGGCGGTGGCGACATCCGACACTTCGGCGCGGGTCGGCGCCGCCGCCGTGATCATCGATTCCAGCATCTGCGTCGCCACCACCACCGGCCGGCCGTACCGGCGCGCCTCGCGGGTGATGCGCTTCTGCAGGCCGGGGACTTTTTCCAGCGGCATTTCGACGCCGAGATCGCCGCGCGCCACCATCAGCCCGTCGGCGACGGCGAGAATCTCGTCGAGCCGGGCGATGGCCTGCGGCTTTTCAATCTTGGCCATGACCAGAGCCCGGCCGTCGGCGATTTTCTTCACTTCCGCCACATCCTCGCCGCGCTGCACGAAGGACAGGGCGATCCAGTCGACGCCGGTCTCCAGCGCCGCGTCGAGATCGATGCGGTCCTTGGGAGTCATGGCGGCGACAGGAATGTCGGTGTCGGGCAAGCTGACGCCCTTGCGGTTGGAAATGATCCCGCCGATGTCGACCACCGCCACCGCCTTTTGCGGCGCGGTTTCCGGAGCGATTTCGACCACATGCAGCCGCAGCCTTCCATCGTCGATCAGCAACTTGTGGCCCGGCCTCAGCGAAGAGAGAATTTCCGGATGGGGCAGACAGACGCGGGTGGCGTCGCCGGGCGCCGGATCGGAATCGAAAGTGAACCTGTCCCCGGCGGAGATCGCGGCGCCGCCCCCGGCAAAGGCGCCGACCCGCAGTTTTGGCCCCTGCAGATCGACCAGCACGCCGATCGAACGGCCGACCCGCTCCTCGACCGCGCGGATCATGGCGACGCGCTCGCGCATGGCGGCGGGGTCGGCATGGCTCATGTTGATGCGAAACAGGTCGGCGCCGGCGCGCCAAAGGCGTTCGATCGCCGCCTCGTCATTCGAGGCCGGCCCAAGCGTGGCGATGATCTTACAGCGGCGGCGCCTTTGCATGAGTTGTGCCTTCGATTGGAGAAAAACGGATCGGCTTCAGCGGGTCACGCCCGGATCGGTCAATTGCACCGTCCAGTTCTTGGCGTCCTTGCCGGTGTCGACTTCGAAAAAGCCCGAGCGGTCGAAGCCTCGGACAAAACAATCCTCGCGTCCGTCGATCCTGAATTCGCGGTCGCGTGTGCACATGAAGGCTTTGCCCTTCCATTCGCCGCCGCGCTCGTCCATCGCGTAGACGTAATAATATTGGGCGGCGAGCGGCCCGCGCAACAGAGTCTCGCAGGCGCTGGCCTTGATGTTCCACCAGCCTTCGCTCACCCAGTTCGCGCCATTGGTGTAGGCGAGCGCCACGCTGACGCGGGCGTTGGTGTTGTTGCACAGGCGAAAATCCGCGCGCGCGACGGAGGGCGCGGCAAACAGGCCGAGGAACAGGCCGACGGTCAAGGCGGCGCCGGAAGAAAGATTGAACAAAAAGGCCTTGACCATCGCTTGAAACTTCCGCCTCTCTCGATCCGTTGGCGGACGACTTTCGGCCCGCCAGATTCGCTATCGTCTCTTAGACGAAAAATCCCGACCGCGTCGATGCGCAATGCGCAAAGAGCGAAATTATGCGTCGCGCCCTTGCCCAAACAAACGAAAAATCCGCCCCCGTTCGTCGACCCGCCCTTCCATCTGGTTGAAGGAGCGGCCGATCAGCGGCTGATTCTGTTCTGCGACCATGCGCGCAACGCCTTGCCTCCGGCGTATGGCGATCTCGGCCTGTCGCCTGATTCGCTTCGCCGGCATATCGCCTATGATCCCGGCGCCGAGGCGGTGACGCAACGGCTGGCCGCCCTGACCGGCGCCAGCGCCGCCCTGGCGCATTACTCCCGCCTGCTGATCGATCCCAATCGGGGCGAGGATGATCCGACGCTGGTCATGCGTCTGTCGGACGGCGCCATCATTCCCGGCAACGCCAGGATCGACGAGGCGGAAATTTCCCGTCGCATCGAAACATTCTGGCGTCCCTATCGTCAGGCCTGCGCCAGCCTGATCGACAGAGTGCTCGACAGAAATCTCACGCCCGCGCTGATCGGCGTCCATTCTTTCACCCCCTGCTTTCAAGGCCGCGCCCGGCCCTGGCAGGTTGGCGTGCTGTGGGACAAGGACGACCGCCTCGCCAGCCCGCTGATCGAAGCCTTGCGCGCGGAAAATCTGACGATTGGCGACAACGAGCCCTATGACGGGGCCTTGTTCGGCGACAGCATGTATGAACTCTCGACCCGTCGCGGCCTGCCCGGCGCCCTGATCGAAATCCGCCAGGATTTGCTGACGACGCCGCAACAATGCGACGATTGGGCGGCGCTACTGGCGAAAATCCTGCCGCAGATCCTTTTGCGCGAGGATACGGCGCGGGTGGAATTTTTCGGCTCGCGCGCCGACCCCGCGCCATCGTCTTGACGCCCGCCCCGCGCTGGTTCATCTGGAAGGCCGATTTTCACACCCCGGCCTCGTTTGATTCTGCAGCAATCGAATGACGCGCCGGATTCCTTGAAATCATGCGGGCGTTGTTGCGAAAAGCAAGGCATCCCCTTTTCGCGCGCCCCATTGCAGACAGGCGGAAAACATGAATACCAATTCGCTCGACGGCGGCCATTTGAAAGCGTTCATCGAGCGCATCGAGCGGCTTGAAGAAGAAAAAAAAGCGATCGCCGACGACATCAAGGAGGTCTACGCGGAAGCCAAAGGCACCGGCTACGACGTCAAAATCATGCGCAAAGTGGTCTCGATCCGCAAACAGGACCATAACAAGCGCCGGGAGGAGGAGGAGATTCTCGACCTCTATCTGTCCGCCATCGGCGTCGAATGATTTTTTGCATAGGCGCGTTTGCCGCGTCAGGACGTCGCTGACGCATTGCCGCGCTCCCGACCCGCGCCTAGATTGCGCGGGCCGGCGCCCCGGGGCGCCTTGGAGGATAAAGCCAATGCTCGATGTTGCTGCGACGGCGGAAGCCGCACTGTTCCAGCCCTTCGTCCTGGGCGACCTGACCTTGCGCAACTGCATCGTCATGGCGCCGCTGACCCGCAATCGCGCCATCGGCGGCGGCGAGGCGCCCAATGAATTGATGGCGGAGTATTACCGCCAGCGCGCCGGAGCGGGGCTGATCGTCAGCGAAGCGTCGCAGATTTCGCAGCAGGGCCAGGGCTATGTTTTCACCCCCGGCATTTTCACCGACGAGCAGGTTCGCGGCTGGCGTCTCGTCACCGACGCCGTCCATCAGGCCGGCGGAACGATCTTCATCCAGCTCTGGCATGTCGGGCGCGTGTCCCATGTCTCGCTGCAGCCGGGCGGCGGCGCGCCGGTCGCCCCCTCCGCCATTCGCGCCAACACCAAGACTTTTATCGAAACGGGCTTTGCCGATGTGTCGGAGCCGCGCGCGCTTGAATTGAGCGAAATCCCCGGCATTGTCGCCGATTACGCCAAGGCGGCGGCCAATGCCCTAGCGGCGGGTTTCGACGGCGTCGAAATCCATGCCGCCAACGGCTACCTGCTCGACCAGTTCCAGAAGGACGGCGCCAACCATCGCACCGACGCTTATGGCGGTTCGATCGAGAACCGGTGCCGCCTGACCCTGGAAGTGGTGGACGCGATTACCAAAATCCTGCCGCCGGGGCGGGTCGGCATTCGCCTGTCGCCGGTCAGCCCGGCCAATGACGCCTTGGATAGCCATCCGCAGCCCTTGTTCGACCATCTGGTGCGCGAGCTATCGAGGCGCAAGTTGCTCTATATTCACGTCATCGAGGGCGCGACTGGCGGCGCGCGCGACGTCGCGCCTTTCGATTTCGCCGCTTTGCGGAAGAGTTTTTCCGGCGCCTATATGGCCAATAACGGCTATGACCGCGAAATGGCGATCAGCGTCGTCGCCTCGGGCGCGGCCGATCTGGTGGCGTTCGGGCGCCCCTTTATCGCCAATCCCGATCTGGTCGAACGCCTGCGCCTCGACGCGCCGCTCAATGAGCTGGACCGGGCGACGCTCTATGGCGGCGGGGCCGAAGGCTACACGGATTACCCGGCGCTGGAGCCATGCGAGTCGTGACCGTATCAGCCGAAACCATAAGCCTCGATCAAGCATAAAAGCCTAAAGCTGAAGCGGAAACGGCGCTCAAGGCGCCGCTCCGCGAGGCCCCCATTGCGTTTTCGTCCGCGCCGCGAAAATCTCGACTCTTTGCGCGGGTTGGCGATGGTTTGTGGCTGTGTCGCCAGCCTGGCGGCGCCGCCATGCGTCCGCGCGCAGAACCTGCCGCTTCGGTCGACCCTCCCGGACGCTCCCGCGGCGGAAAACCCATCCGGCCTTTCGACCAGCGGCGCGGCCAATTACGGCAAGCGGACACTATTCGCGCCGGGCGGTAGAAAGCCAAAAAAAACCCAAAAGCATCCGCTGCCGCCGCTGGTCCCCTACCCGACTTCGGCGGAAGCCCGTCACAAGGCCGGGCCCGGCGCTAAAATCGATCCCGCGCCGGTCCCGTCGCCGACGACCGCCATGCCCGCGCCGATCCCGCAAAAGCCGAAACCGCGCGTCGAAGACGATACTTTCGCGCCGGTTGGAATCGACGCCGGCCTGTTGCGGATCAAAGCCTATGAGGAGACCGATCTTGGCTACAACGGCAACCCGAATCTGACGGCGCAGGGCGCGCCGCAATTGCGCGGTTCGGCCTTTCTACGCCAGGAGTTCGGCGCTTCCGGCCAGTCGGACTGGTCCAACCACAGCCTGGCCGGCGATCTGCGGCTTGGCTATGACGACTATTTCACCGCCCACAGCGCCGACGCGCCCGACGGAGCGGGCAAGTTCGCCACACGGGTGGACCTTTCGCGCGAGACCAGGATAACGGTCGACAGTAATTTCGATCTCACCACGCAACTGCCGTCGTCGCCCAATCTCTACAACGGCGGCGCCCCGATCGTTCTCACCAGCCGGCCGATCATCGCCGATTACGGCGGCGGAATCGGCGTGATCCAGGACTTTAACCGGCTGGAGCTGACTTTTCGCGGCAGCTATGAGCGCACGTATTGGCAGAACGCGCATTTTTCCGACGGCTCGACGCAAGTTCTGTCGCTCGACAGCTATGACGATTACGGCCTGACGGCGCGCGCCGCCTATGAATGGACGCCAGGGATCAAGCCCTTCATCCAGGCGGGCCTCGACCAGCGCATCCACGACAGCCTCTACGATACGGACGGCTACATGCGCAATTCGCTCGGCGACGCCGTTTCCGCCGGCTCGACCTTCGAGCTGACCCGGCTTCTCACCGGCGCCCTGTCCGCCGGCTATGCCGACCGCCAATATCAGGATCCGCGCCTCGCCAACCTGCGCGGCCCGATTTTCGATGCTTCGCTGGTGTGGACAGCGACGCCGCTCACCAAGGTCACGCTGCGCGGTTCTACAACTTTGGACGAGACCACGGTGGCGGGGGCCTCAGGCGCCATCACCCGCCAGGGCGGAATCGAAATCGCGCACGCCCTGTTGCGCAATCTCACCTTGATCGCGGCGGGAAGCTGGCAGAATTCGACCTATCCCGGCGCGGTTCCCCGCATCGACCAGACCCTGATCCAGGCCGGCCTGCGCGCGGAATACAGCCTCACCCGCTCGATCGTCCTGAAGGGCTCCTTCATCACCCAGCGGATGGCTTCCACCGCGCCGGGGACGGATTATACGGCCAATATTTTCATGGTCGGGCTGAAGCTGCAGCAATGAAAGCAAAAAACCCGCCGGGTCGCCCCGGCTGATTTTCTCGCAAAGCGGGTTTTCTGGCGCAAAGGCGCGATCAGAGCGTGCCGACGATCCGCTTCAGTTCGGCGCGGAAAGCCGGTTCGATATCGGGGCGGGCCAAGGCGAAGGCGACATTGGCGGCGAGAAAGCCGACTTTCGAGCCGGTATCATAGGTCTTGCCGTCGAAAATCCGGCCGAAGAATTTTTGCGTCCCGGCCAGTTCGATCATCGAATCGGTCAGCTGGATTTCGCCGCCGGCGCCCTTCTTGCCGTTGGCGAGCAGGTCGAAAATCTGCGGCTCGAGAATATAGCGCCCGGAAATGATGAAGTTGGACGGGGCCGCGCCCTTCGGCGGCTTTTCCACCATGCCGTTAATGGCGAAGGAAGCGCCGAATTCCTCGCCCTTGGCGACGACGCCATATTGATGCGTGTCTTCCGGCGGGACTTCCTCCACCGCGATGACATTGCCGCCATGTTCGCGATAGGTCTCGACGCATTGCTGCAGGCAGCGCGTCCCCATGGCGCCGGGCAAGGTGATCATGTCCGGCAGGATCACCGCGAAGGGCTCGTCGCCGATGACTTCGCGCGCGCACCAGACAGCGTGGCCAAGGCCGAGCGGCGACTGCTGGCGCGTGAAGCTGGTCGCGCCCGGCGCCGGGAGATCGGCGATCAGCCCTTCCAGTTCGGTGAGCTTTTTGCGCTTGCGCAAAGTGTCCTCAAGCTCGTAGGCGATGTCGAAATGATCCTCGATCACCGCCTTGTTGCGGCCGGTGACGAAAATGAAATGTTCGATGCCCGCTTCGCGCGCTTCCTCGACGCAATGCTGGAGCACCGGGCGATCCACCACGGTCAGCATTTCCTTGGGAATGGTCTTGGTGGCGGGCAGAACGCGCGTGCCGAGACCGGCGACAGGAAAAACGGCTTTACGAATGGGCTTGGTTTGCATTGAACGTCCGCTTCGCTGAAGACTTAAGGGTAAAAAGGGTAAAACGGGCGGAACGACCGGAACTCCGGCAATCCCGCGGCGCTTTTATCACTTCGGCTGCGGTCGCGCCAAAGGAAATTGCGGCCGGGAAAGCTTCGCAAAAGCTCCCTGGTACGTTAGAAACGCTGCGGACTGGGCCATAGGCAGGGAAACACAAGCATGACCGTTCTAGTCACCGGCGGCGCCGGCTATATCGGCTCGCATATGGTCCTCGAATTGCTGGAGGCCGGCGAAAAGGTCGTCGTGCTGGACAATCTCTCGACCGGACGGCGCTCTGCGGTCCCGAACGAAGCCGAACTGGTAGTCGGCGATTTTGGAGATCAGCCCCTTGTCAGTGGCCTGATTGCTCGCAACAAGATCGAGGCGATCATCCATTTCGCAGCGAAAATCGTCGTGCCGGAATCGGTCGTCGACCCGCTCGGCTATTATCTCAACAACACCGCTTCCGCCCGCGCTTTGCTCGACTGCGCGGTGAAGCACAAGGTGAAACATTTCATCTTCTCCTCCACCGCCGCGGTTTATGGCGAGCCGGAGAAAAATCCGGTTTCCGAGGACGAAAGCCTGAAGCCGGTGTCGCCCTATGGCCGCTCCAAGCTGATGGTCGAATGGATGCTGCAGGATACGGCTTTCGCCCATGACCTGCGCTATGTCGTCCTGCGCTATTTCAATGTCGCCGGGGCGGACCCAAAGGGGCGGACCGGCCAATCCTTTCCCAACGCCACCCACCTCATCAAGGTGGCTGTGCAGACCGCTCTCGGGATGCGGCCCGGCATGGAAGTTTTCGGGACCGATTATCCCACCCCCGACGGCTCCTGCCTGCGCGACTATATCCAGGTCACCGATCTCGCCCGCGCCCATATGGCCGCGTTGAACCATCTTCGCGACGGCGGAGAAAACCTGACCTGCAATTGCGGTTACGAACGCGGCTACTCGGTGCTGGAGGTGCTCGAGACGGTCAAACGCGTGACGGGCGTGGATTTCGACGTCAAGATTTCCGGTCGCCGCCCCGGCGATCCGGCGGCGATCGTCGCGGCCAACCAGCGCGCGCGTGAAATCCTGGGCTGGGAGCCTGTCCATGACGACCTCGACGAGATCGTCCGGCAGGCCTACGAGTGGGAGAAGAAGCTGCTCGCGGAAAAGACCGCGGGTTAGCGGATCGAGGCGAGGGAGACGCTTTTTGCGCGTCCCCTGCGCCAAATCCTTGCCTAAACGGCCTTGCGCCCTTATAAGCCCCGCTTCGCGTTCGTTTCCGACACCCCTGGAGGCGTGAGCGCGACTTTTCAAAGGATAGAACCCATGGCCGAGATCAAGACCCTCGCCGCCGCGGTTCGCAGCGGGACAGGCAAGGGGGCCGCCCGCAGCGTTCGACGTGAAGGCAGAATTCCAGGCGTTATCTATGGCGGCGGCGAAGCCGCCCAGCCGATTTCGCTGAATTACCGCGACATGCACAAGCTGATTTACGCGGGCCATTTCCTCACCACGATTTTCGAGATCGATATCGATGGCAAGAAGGAACGCGCCATTCCGCGCGACTATCAGCTCGATGTCGTGCGCGACACGCCGATGCACGTCGACTTCCTGCGCCTCAAGCCCGGCTCGCGCCTGAAGGTCAACGTGCCCGTGCATTTCCTCAACCAGGAAACCGCTCCCGGCATCAAGCGCGGCGGCTCGATCAACATCGTGCTGCATACGGTCGAACTGATGGTTCCGGCCGATAACATCCCCGAGTTCATTCCCGCCGATCTGACCGGGCTCGACTTCAACGATTCGCTGCATATTTCGGCGATCCAGCTGCCGCAGGGCGTGACCCCGGTCGACAGGACCAACTTCACCATCGCCACCATTTCCCCGCCGGCTGGCGGAGCGGAAGCGGCGGCGGCGGACGCCGCGGCCGCGGCCGCGGCGGCGGCGGCTCCGGCCAAGGGCAAGGCGGCTCCGGCCAAGAAGTAATCCGACCGCAACAAGAATTCGGACCGCCCGCCTCGCGCGGGCGGTTCTGTTTTTTTGCGGGGACTACACGCGGCCCTGGTTGAAGAGGCGCAGGCGCCCATTCCCAATGGCAAAGCCTTTGGGAATGGGCTAGGAGCGAACGCGACCAAAGCCCGGCTTTAGATGGGCGTCATTCAACGCCCTATGAGGCTTACGCGAGGGACCTTTTATCGCGACGCGTCGCGATAAAAACGAAAGAGAAAAAATGCTGCTGCTAGTCGGATTGGGCAATCCCGGCAAGGCCTATGCCGGCAACCGGCATAATATCGGCTTCATGGCGCTCGACGCCATCGCCCGCGCCTGCAACGCCCCGCCGTTTCGAAAAAAGTTCCAGGGCGAGACCAGCGAGGCGCGGCTCGGGCTTGAGCGCGCCATTTTGCTGAAACCCGAGACCTATATGAACGAAAGCGGCCGCTCGGTCGCCGAGGCCGCGCGTTTCCACAAGATCGCGCTCGGCGACATCGTCGTTCTGCACGACGAACTCGACCTCGCGCCAGGCAAACTGCGGGTGAAGGTGGGTGGCGGCAACGCCGGCCATAATGGTCTGCGCTCGATCGCCGCGCATATGGGCGGCGATTTCAAACGGGTGCGGCTCGGCATCGGGCATCCCGGCGACAAGAATCTTGTCCATTCCTATGTGCTGAGCGATTTCGCCAAGGCGGAAAGGCCGTGGGTCGAGGTTCTCTGCGGCGCCGTGGCGCAAAACGTCGACCTGCTTGCCAGGGGCGACGATTCGCTGTTCCAGACCAAAGTGCATCTGGCGATGGAGGCGGCCGGCTTCGCCAGCTGAGGCGTCAGCCGCCGTGCCCGATGGCCAGAACGATGCCGGCATATTGACAGCCGGCGGCGACGGTGACGAAGCCGTGCCAGATGGCGTTCTGGAATTTCAAGCTTTCCCAGCGGTAGAACAGCACGCCGACCGAATAAAACAGGCCGCCGATGAGAATCAGAATCAAGGTTTGCGCCGGCAAGGCCGCGTTCAATTGCTTGACCGCGACGATCGCCACCCAGCCCAGGGCGAGATAGATGAAGATGGCGGCGCGGTCGAACCGGCCCGGCAGCAATAGCTTCATCGCCACTCCGCCGAGCGAGACCGTCCAGACGACCGCCGCCAGCGTCCAGGCCAGCGGGCGATCCGGCAATTGCGACAACAGCGCCGTGTAGGTGCCGGAAATCATCAGATAGATCGAGGCGTGGTCGAGGCGCCGCAACAGCCATTTCGCGTGCGAGGGCGGCGTCATGTTGTAGGCGCAGGAAAAACCGAACAGCAGGAAAAAGCCGGCGGCGTAGACCGCCATGGCGAAGGCGTCGGCGACGCCGCCTTGTGAAACGACGCGGACGAACAGCACCGCGAAGGCGATCAGGCCGCCGACGATGGCGACGGCGTGAACGAAGCCGTCGGCGATCAATTCGGCTGGACTATAGGCGCGCTTGAACAGACGAGGATGATGTTCCGGGAGCGACATTGCGGGCTCCTGACCCTGAACCGGGGATTGTGACGTCTTCGCCCGTTTTTGCAAGAGCTGTTGATGCAATGTGAAATGGGCAATTTGACGGCCGGCGAAAACCTCCCTAACCTCCGGGAGATCGCATGGGGATGGGGTTTCCCAAAACCGCCTTTCCGGCTGATGACTCCTGCCGCGTCGCTGTTGCGGCAGGGTCGCCGCCTCCTTTGCCTCCCTGACGTCGCTGCATGCCGTCGCGCCAGAATTGGAAAGGCGTCGCTATGGGACAGGTTTGGCTTGCCTCCGCCCTCTGGCTCGGCATTCGGCGCTTTACAATCGCATCATCGGCAGCACGACGGACCGGCGGGTCGAACTGGCGCCTTGCAAGTTGCTGGTGATCAAGTGATCCTCGGCCTGTCATCACAGCTTTGCGACCCCGTGAAGATATTGCCCCCTCCTCTCCCCCGGCTCATCGTTCGGGTGTAGACTCGCAGCGCTGGAGTTGTCTCGATGAGCGCCCCCTCTTCCGTCCCGGAACTTCCCGGCGCCGACCCGCACGGCGAAGCTGCCGCGACCCTGCGTATCTGCGCCATTTTGCCGGAGGCCGAGACCGCTCTTTCGACCCTGCAATGCGCGGTGGCGGCGGCGCGGGCCGGTTCGTCCAAAATCTGCGCCGTCCATGTCGGCTTCGACCCCGAACATACATTCGTCTCGGCGGAAGAGCAGGACATCCAGCAACTGCGAGATATTTACGAGGGCGGCCCAAAGCAGCGGACCGCCCGCGTCAGGGCTGTTTTCGACGCCTTTCTCGCCTCCACGCCGGATGCGCCGCCGATGTTCTGGCGCAACGACGAAGGCGACATCCAAACCAACGTGGCGCGGGAAGCCCAAACCGCCGATCTCTTCGTCATCTCTCGTCCGATTCACATGGACGCCGCCGACGCCTTCCGGGGCGCCCTGTTCGGCGCCCACCGCCTCGTGCTCCGCGCCCCCCGGAAAACCAACGCGCAACGAGTTCTCGGCCGGCATGTCGTGGTCGGCTGGAAACCGGGCGCCCCGGCCGAGCAGACGGTCGAGGCGGCCCTGCCCTGGCTCAGACAGGCCGGGAAAGTCACCGTGCTGTGGACGGAAAAAGCCGGCGCCCCGCCTTACGACGCCAGCGCCCGCGCATTTTTCGCCAAGCTCGGAATAGCCGTTGAGATCGTCCGCCTCGAGCGGGACCGGCGCAGCGTCGGTGTGCAACTGCTCGATGAGGCCTCAAAGCTCGGCGGCGATTGCCTGTTGATCGGCGCCTTCCACCATGGCGCCCTGTGGCAAGCGATGCTCGGCGGAGTGACGCGCGACGTGCTCAATCATGCCGAAATCCCGGTGTTCCTGATGCGCGCCAAGTGAGTGATGAGGCCGGCGAAGCCGAAATCTATTGAACCTTTCGCAAGCAGAAAAGTTGGACATTTGGCCGGAGGCTTGGCGTAGCGGGCGGTTGATCGGGAGACGAAAATGGGACGGCTGATTTTTCGACGCGATCTGTTACTGGGCCTGGTTTTTTCGGGCGTGATGGCGAGTTGCGCGCTGGCGGCGCCGAAAACCATGACTGTGCCGCTTTCCGGCGCGGCCGAAGTTCCGCCGGTCCAGAGCCCGGGCAAGGGGACCGCCATGCTGGCCTATGATCCCGACACGCGCGCCTTGTCCTGGACGCTTGAGTTCAGCGGCCTCACCGGGCCCGCGACCATGGCTCATTTCCATGGACCCGCTGCGGCTGGCTCGAACGGGCCGGTCGCGCTGTGGCTCGTCAAGAAGGGCGAGGCTCCGGTCAGCCCGGTCAAGGGAGAGGCGGTCCTCACGCCGGAACAGGCCAAGGATTTAACCTCGGGCATGTGGTATATCAACGTCCACACGCCGAACAACCCATCGGGTGAAATCCGCGGACTGATCCCGGCGATGAAATAGGCGGCCGCATTCAGCGCGCCTGGTGAGACCGGGCGCCGATCTCCGCCGGCGGCAGATTGGCGCGCCGGCGCGCCTCCATCTGGCGGTAAAGATCCTCCAGCGCCTGCGTGTAGGCGGCGACGTCGAACAAGGGCGCCGTCGCGCGGTTTTCCGCAAGTTTTTTCCGCAACGAAGCGAGCCGTTGCGGATCGTGCGCCAGCGCCAGCGCCAGATCGTAATAATCGTCCTCGTTCTCGACGATCAGTTCCGGCAGCCCCACAGCGTGGAGCAGGCTTCCCGCGACGCGCGAGGCGAAAGTCGCGCTCGGCCGCGTGACCACCGGGACCCCCGCCCAGAGCGCGTCGCTCGCCGTGGTGTGTGCGCCATAAGGCGAGGTGTCGAGGACCAGATCGGCAAGCTGCAGCCGACGCAGATGCTCGGCCTGCGTCGCGTCCGGCGCGAACACCAGACGATCGCCGCTGACGCCGTGATTCCACGCTTCGTTGCGCAAATTGCCCTCGGCCCGCGGTGAGGCGAGCAGCCAGAGAACGCTGTTTTCCGTGGCCTGCAGCAGCCTTCGCCAGACTGCGAAAATTTCGGGCGTGAATTTGAACGCCTGATTGAAACAACAAAAGACGAAGCCCTGCTCGGGCAGGCCTGCGGAGGCCCGGTCGGGCGGCGGCGACAGACTGGCTTGGCGCCCATGCGGCTGATAGGAATGCGGCATGAAGGCGAAGGATTCGGCGTAATCCGCCGCCGTTGAACGCGGCGTGACATAATCGTCGGTGATCATGTAGTCGCACAGATCGGCGCCGAGCGTACCGGGATAGCCGAGAAAATTGACCTGGACCGGGGCGGGACGCAAAGCCAGGATCGAGGTTCTTGTGTCCTTGGTGAAGCCCTTGAGGTCGATCAGAATATCGATGCCGTCGTCACGGATGGCCTGCCCGGCCTGCGCATCGGACAGGGCGCCGATATGGGTGAAGCCGTCGAAGGCGTCGACCACGCGCCGGCGCATGTCCCCCTCATCGGCGCCGCCATAGGAATAGGCATGAAGCTCGAATTGCGACCGATCATGCGCCTCCAGCGTCTCGATCAGCAGCATGGCGGTGGCGTGTTCCTGGAAATCGTTGGAAAGATAGCCCAGCCTTATGCGCGATCCCTGTTTTCGCGCAACTTGCCGGCCGAGGCTTTCGCGGTCCTCGCTCGCCGCCGCGATACGATTGCGCATCCAGTTGTCGGCGCAGCGGCGCTGCTCGGCGGCGGTGAAACCGGGTTCCGACAGCAGCAGAAACGGCGACAAGGAATCGTCGCTCCGCAGCCGGTCGCGCGCAAAAACCTGGCGAGCGGAAAAATCATCCCACTCGCACATGCCGCGACTTCTGATGAACGATCGCATGTCGCCGGCGCTCCCCGCTCGCCGGACCAGCCGAGAGGGTCGGCTTAAGCGATCGGACGCAAGACTTTCAAAGCAAGCTTCATTCCATTAAAGTCGCCGTTTGTGACGCCGGCGTCATATTTTGCAATTATCGGCCATGATGGTACGAGGCGCGGGCGCAGCTATTGTGCTTCTTTTTCGCTGGAATCGCGGACCGGTCTTCGGTCGGATGCGACGGATAACAGGGCGGGGCTTAAATGACGAACTTCAAGCGGTTGAGGACGGTCGCGGTCGCGACTTTTGCAACTCTGGCGCCGATGAGCGGCGCGGCTTTGGCCGCGCAGTGCGGCAATTCGGCCGCCGGTTTCGAGGCGTGGAAGCAGCAATTCTCCCAGGAAGCGCGGGCCAGGGGCGTCGGCTCCTCGGCGATTTCCGCCTTGATGGCGACGCATTACGCCACGGCGACGATCAACGCCGACCGTGGCCAGAAAAGCTTCCATCTGTCGCTCGACGCCTTCATGCACAAGCGCGGCGGCGCCGCCATCGCCTCGCGCGGGCGGTCGTTGAAACACTCCGACGCCGCCTTGTTCGCCTCGATCGAGCAGCGCTACGGCGTCCCGCCGGGACCGCTGATTGCGATCTGGGGCATGGAGACAGCTTTTGGCGCCGAGCGCGGCAACCAGAACATGCTGTCGTCCATCGCCACGCTTTCCTATGATTGCCGCCGTTCGGAGTTTTTCACCGACCAGCTCTATGCGGCGCTGAAACTGATCGATCGCGGCACCTTCTCCGCCAGCACGCGAGGCTCGATGCATGGCGAAGTCGGCCAGACCCAGTTCATGCCCAAGACCGTGCTTGAATATGGGGTCGGCAGCCTCGAAACCCCGTCGGGCGCGCTGATGTCGACCGCCAATTACCTCCATGCCCACGGCTGGCAGCGCGGCGGCGGATACCAACCCGGCGAAGTCAATTTCGCCGCCATCCAGGCTTGGAACGCCGCGACGGTCTATCAGCAGGCCATTGCGCAGATCGGCCGCCAGATCGACGGCGGCGATCGCTAAGCAGCGATCTCAAGTTTGATGAGAGCGGCGGAGCGCGCAGCCCGGTTTGCGCTTTCCGCCGCTCTTGTTTCAGCGCTTCATCCGGCCAACCGGTCCGGCAGTGCGACGCCACGGACGATTTGCCGCAGGGCCGCCGGGTCGAGAAGGGTCAGGCCATACTTGCCTTCGACCCGGATGAGGCCTTGGCGTTTCAGCAGGCTGAAATTGCGGCAGACCGTTTCGATGACCATGCCGAGATGATCGGCGATTTCCTGGCGCGAGACCGGCAGCATCAGTTCGACCGGTTCCTCTGCCTCGGTCTCCCCGCCGATCGTGGCGAGGAAAAAACCCGCCAGCCGCTCGATCGCCGTTTTTCGTCCGAGCGACGTCGCAAGATCGCGCAGGCGGTGGATTTCATCGAACATCGCCGCCGTGAAATCGACGCCGTGGAAGGCGTCGTGCGCCCGGCGGCGGTCGTGACAATCGACGGCGGCGTCTCGCAGGGCGACGGCCGAACAATCGTGGGCGGCGCCCCTTGTCAGGCCGATGAAGCGGCCGGGGCCGGCGATATCGAGAATCTGGCGACGCCCTCCCGAAAGTTCGCGGAGCACCATGACCGCGCCCTGTGCGATCTGGAAGACTTCTCCCGCAGGTTCGCCTTGAGAGAAAATCGCCTCGCGCGCAGCGAAGCGGCGCAACTCCGGGACGGGAAATTTGATGAGTTTGCTGGTTGGCGGCAGTTCGAACGACGCTTTGGCCAAGGCTGCCTCAACCGCCAGCAGCGGCGAGATTGAAAGACCTGATTTCATATTCTTTCCTCCGATACGGAGAGAAATGCCGCTGCCCTTGGCGCGGAGGCGCGGCCATGACTCAGCCGGGCGCGGCGCAATGGTGTCGTATGAAACGAAGAATGTCAGGAAAATAGGGGAGGTCCGCGTGACTGCGGTTCGAGAGCCGCCGTCTCCGCGACCGAAACGACGACCCGGACGGGCGGCAGTTTCATCGCCAGAAGCGGCGCGTCGAGCATTGGCGGCGGCGTGGGAATCGCGCCGGGAGCAGCAGTCAACCAGCAGGCGTCGCAAGGAACAGCAGCGGAACGATGCGCCGGATCGCCAGATTTCGACGGGCCGCAGATCGGTGGAAAGGCGCCGTCCGGCAGTACGAAAGTCGCCGCTTGAAAGGTGACCCCATGGATCGCGGAGGCTTCGGGCTGGCTCGCATGCGAGTGGGCGAAGCCCAGCGTCAACATCGCCACCGCATATAGCGCGGCGACGACCGGCTTCCATCGTGAGATGCGCCAACGCTCCATCATGACGCTAAATGAGCGTTGGGCGTCGCCATTGTCAATCGGGTTTGATGAGAACCGACGCCTGATACCTGGAAAATCGAGCCCGCAGCGGAATCAAGAAGTTCGCCGGCCGGCAAAATAGGCGCGCTCGGCCTGGGCGGGGGTCAGATAAAAACGCTCGCCCTCGCGGTAGGACGCGTTTCCCGTAACGACTTCAAATTCATAGACGCCGAAGGACGGCGAGCGGGCGGATTGGTGGCTGGATTCTCGGCCGAGAAAGCACACCATTTTCGGCAAGCCGACCGAATTGGCGCTGCGCTCGAAAAATTCGGGAGCGCGGTCATCGCCCCCTTTGTCGATCCCCATCGCCGCCGCCTCCCATGCCTCGACCTGAGGTAATCATCTAAAACCCAATAGCGCCGACAAATCCAATTGTCGTTTCCGATTGCATCATGCATTTTATGCATCATGGAACTTCAGTGGATCGACGATTTCCTGGCCCTGTGCCAGACGCGCAATTTCACCCGCGCGGCGGAAGCGCGCTGCACCACGCAATCGGCCTATAGCCGACGGGTGCAGAGGCTGGAGGAATGGCTGGGGGCCTCGCTGTTCGACCGCGAATCGCGCCCCGTGCGCCTGACGCCCGCCGGAGAAGAGTTCCTGACCCGCGCCCGCCGCCTGCGCGAGGAAATTTTCGACGCCCGCCGAGCGGTACTGAGTGCGTCGAGCCATTTCAGGAAATCGCTGCGCATCTATACGACCAATACGCTCGCCGCCAGTTTCCTGTCGCCCTGGCTGGTCGAAACCCGGTTGGAAAATTATTCGCTGATCGTCGCCTCCATCGCCGGCTGCCTCGAAGCGGTGAGGCGCAAGCACGCCGATATGGGCCTGATTCCGCATTTCGCCGATGAGTCCCTGCTCGGCGTCACGGCGCAGGAAATAGGCCGGGACCGCCTGATTCTGGCGGCGAGCCCAAGGCAAAAGCGCCCTGTGGTGCTGGAGCAGAACAAGCTGCTCGGCCCGGTGATGGTCTATACGCCCGGCACGACCTATGGCGCGCAGATCGCCGCCATGCTCGACCGGCATCGCATCCAGATTCAGGAATCGCCGGTCTGCGAAAGCGCTTCGGCCGAGGCCCTGCTGGCGCAGGTCAAAGCCGGGCTTGGCGCGGCGTGGATACCCGAAATCCTGTTGCGCGACAGCGGCTTGAAGCGATGCGCCGCGCCGGATTTCTTCGATATCGCCTATAAAATCCTGTTGCTTAAGCCTCCGAAACAAAGCGCGGGCGGGGAATGAAGCCGGAAGAACCTGAACCGCCAAGATCGTCAATGGAGATTGGTCCTCCCATGCATCTGCAGAGCTTCGATGAATCCGTCAAAGGCCATGCCGAAGCCGACGATGCGCGTCGCCGCGTCGATCCCGCGCGGCCCACCACTTTTCCCGGAGTGTCCAAAACCGGCGGAAACCCCAGTGACTGCAATTCGCCAGAATTCGACGACGCTTATTGGACGAGAGTTGGGCGCGCCAGCAAATTCGGCGCGTATTTATTCAGTGAGTTTTTGATTTTATTGGCGCTCCCTAGGGGAATCGAACCCCTGTTTTCGCCGTGAGAGGGCGACGTCCTGGACCGCTAGACGAAGGGAGCAGCGGGAGCCGTGTTCTATATCGGGGTGCGTCGCCGGCTGCAAGCCCTTCAAGGAACGCCAGCGTCAATTCTTCGAGGCGCCCCGATGCTCCCTCCGCGCTCGCTTGCCGGGCCCGAGCCAATGGCCAAATCCACGGCTAAAATCATTGACTTTTCAGCCGCCGGACTCCAATCCTGCGCGGAGAAAATGCCGACGAGGTATTTTTCCGGACCGCTTCAGAAGGATGAGTCATGTCGGTCAGGCTGGGTTCCGCCGCTTTTGTCCTGCTCGCCCTCGCGCTCGCCGGCTGCGGCGATTCGCGGCCTCGCTCGGAGAGGCCGCCGCTCAATGTGCTGGCGCAAAAGGTCGCGCTGCAATCCTATGAGCGGTCGGTTACCCTGACCGGCGTTGTCCGCGCCCGCGTCCAGACCGAACTTTCCTTCCGCGTCAGCGGGCGGGTGATCGAAAGATCGGCCGATGTCGGCCAGCATGTCGACGCCAACAAGATCCTGGCGCGGCTCGATCCTTCTGAGCAGCAGGCCGATCTCGACGCCGCCAAGGCTGCGCTGACCGGGGCGGAAGCGACGATGCGCCAGACCGCCGCCACTTTCGCGCGGCAAAAAGCCCTTCTCGTCAATGGCTTTACCACCAAGGCCAGTTACGATCTCGCCGACCGGGAGCAACTTGCGGCCGCTGGCTCTCTTGACGCCGCCAAGGCGCAACTTGCGACCGCGCGCGACGCCCTGTCCTATACGGAGTTGCGCGCCGGCCATCCCGGCATTGTCACCGCGCGCAATATCGAGGTCGGGCAGGTGGCGCAGGCGGCGGAATCGGCTTTCGGCTTCGCCGAGGACGGGCCGCGAGACGCCGTATTCAATGTTTTCGAATCGATTTTCGCCCAAAGGCAGAGCCGCAAAGGCATAGAGCTCGCCCTCGTCGCCGACCCCAAAGTCACGGCGCCCGGAAAAATCAGGGAAGTTTCGCCGGTCGTCGATGAGAAGACCGGCACGGTGCAGGTCAAGGTGGAAATCGACCCTAACGCGCCGGAAATGCCGCTCGGCGCGGCGGTCACCGGGCGGGGTTATTGGCGACTCGAAAATGTCGTCATCTTGCCCTGGACCGCGATGTCGGAAAAGGACGGCCATCCGGCGGTATGGGTGGTCGATCCGGCCACCCAGACGGTGACGCTGCGGCCGATCGTCATCGCGATCTTTGAAAAAGAAAAATTCGTCTTGCGTGAAGGCTTGCAAACCGGCGAACTGGTCGTGACCGAAGGCGACAAATTTCTCCGCGAAGGCCAGACCGTATTTGTGCAAAATCCGGAGGCTTCGTGATAGCGCCAATCTGTAGAACGCGAGGTGGTAAATCTCCGAGTCGTAAACCTCCAGGTCGTCGGTCTTCTGGTTTCTCGCCTCTGCTGCCGCTGCTGCTCCTCGCCGCGCTCGCGGCCTGCGGCAAGAAGGAAGAAGCACAGGAGCCCATTCGTCCGGTGCTGACCGTCATCGCCGCGCAAACGCCGGCGCTGGACGTCATCCTTTCGGGGACGGTGCAGCCGCAGGTGCAAAGCCCGTTCGGCTTCCGCGTGATGGGAAGGATGGTCGCTCGCCCGGTCAAGGCGGGAGACCGCGTCGAGGCTGGCCAGTTGCTCGCGGCCGTCGATCCGCTATCGCTCGAAATGGCGTCGCGCTCGGCCTCGGCGGCCTTGGCCAGCGCCCGCGCTCATTACGACAACGCCGTCACCGCCGAGTCGCGGCAGGCCACTTTGCTGGAGAAGAAGACCGCCTCACAGGCGACTTTCGACGCCGCCGAACAGGAACGCGCTTCCGCGCAGGCCAACATGGCTCAAGCCGAGGCCAATGTTTCCAAGGCAAAAGAGCAGCTTTCCTATGCTGTGCTCAAGGCCGATTACGCCGGCGTGGTCACCGCCACCAGCGCCGAAATCGGCCAGACGGTCTCGGCGGGCCAACCCATCCTCACCATCGCCGAGCCGACGCGGCGCGACGCCGTGATCGATGCGCCGACCAATGTCGCCGACGTCCTGTCGATCGGGACGCCGTTCAAGGTCGCCTTGCAACTCGACATGTCGGTGGCCGTCGACGGAAAGGTGCGCGAAATAGCGCCGCAGGCCGATGACGCCACGCGCACCAGGCGGATCAGGATCGCGCTGGAGAATCCGCCCGAAATCTTCCGCCTCGGCTCCACCATTTCCGCCTGGCCGGTCGCCGGCGCCGGCGCCGGGATCCGCCTACCGGGTTCGGCGCTGCTAGAGGAAAGCCCGCAGACCCGCGTCTTCGTCGTCGATCCGCAAACCCTGAAAGTATCGCTGCGCGACATCGAGGTCGCGCCTGACCTCGACGACATCTGGATCGTGCGCGGCGGATTGAAGCCCGGAGAACGCGTCGTCACCGCAGGCGTGCATCGCCTCAAGGACGGACAAATCGTGCGAATCGACGGGAGCGGCGCGCCGTGAAAAAATTCAACCTTTCCGACTGGGCGCTCCAACACCGCTCCCTGGTCTGGTATTTCATGATCGTCTTCCTGCTGGCGGGCGCCTTTTCCTATGTGAAGCTGGGGCGAGAGGAAGATCCCAATTTCACCATCAAGACCATGGTGGTGCAGGCGAAATGGCCCGGCGCCACCGCCGACGAGGTGACGCTCCAGGTCACCGAGCGGATCGAGAAGAAGCTCGAAGAGCTGGAATCGCTCGACTACACCAAATCCGTGACCACGGCCGGCGAGACCACCGTTTTCGTCAATTTGCTGCCCACCACCAAGGCGCGCGACGTCGAGGCGACCTGGACGCGCGTGCGCAACATGGTCGGCGACATCAAGACCCAGTTTCCAAGCGGCACGCAGGGACCGTTCTTCAACGACCGCTTCGGCGACGTGTTCGGCAATATCTACGCCTTCACCAGCGACGGGCTGACCCTTCGGCAATTGCGCGACCGGGTAGAACAGGCGCGCGCCAGGGCGCTGACCGTGCCCAATGTTGGCCGCGTCGATCTGGTCGGCGCGCAGAACGAGGTGATCTTTCTCGAATTCTCGACTAGGCAGATCGCGGCCCTTGGCCTCGACTCGCAGGCGGTGCTGGCGACGCTTGCAGCGCAGAACGCCGTCACGCCATCGGGCTTCGTGCAAGCCGGGCCGGAAGAAATCGCCATCCGCGTCAGCGGCGGTTTCAGCTCGGAGGAAAGTCTTCGCGCGATAAATCTGCGCGTAAATGACCGTTTCTTCCCGCTGACCGACGTGGCGACGATCCGGCGCGGCTATCTCGATCCGCCGGAAAACCTGTTCCGCTTCAATGGCCAGCCGGCGATCGGCCTCGCCATCGGCATGAAGGCGGGATCGAACCTGCTCGAATTCGGCGCGGCGCTGGAAAAGGAGATGGACCGGATCAAGGCCGACCTGCCCATTGGCGTCGACGTCCACAAGGTCTCCGACCAGCCGGCGGTGGTGGATGAGGCGGTTTCGGGCTTCACCCGCGCCTTGTTCGAGGCGGTGGTCATCGTGCTGGCGATCAGTTTCGTCAGTCTCGGCCTGCGCGCCGGGCTGGTCGTGGCCATCGCCATACCCTTGGTGCTCGCCATCACCTTTCTCTACATGGCGGAAACGCATATCTCGCTGCAGCGCATTTCGCTGGGCGCCCTGATCATCGCGCTCGGACTATTGGTCGATGACGCGATGATCGCGGTGGAAATGATGGTGGCGCGGCTGGAAGCCGGCGACGACCTGCGCAAGGCGGCGACTTATGTCTACACCTCCACCGCCTTTCCCATGCTCACCGGCACTTTGGTGACGGTGGCGGGTTTCATTCCAATCGGCCTCAACAGCAGCGCCGCCGGCGAATTCACCTTCACCCTGTTCGTCGTCATCGCGGTGTCGCTGATCGTCTCCTGGTTCGTCGCCGTGCTGTTTACCCCCCTGCTCGGCGTCGCCTTGTTGCCAGCGAAGATGAAAGGCCATCACGAGACCGGCAAGGGCCGCCTCGCCAGCCTGTTCGCGGGGGCGCTGGACCTTTGCATGCGATGGCGCTGGGCGACCATTGGCGCCACTCTCGCCGCCTTCGTCGTCGCCTTGTTCGGCATGGGCTTCGTGCAGCAGCAGTTCTTCCCGAATTCCGACCGGCCGGAGCTGATCGTCGACTGGAACCTGCCGCAAAACGCTTCGATTACCGACACCAGCGCGCAAATGGCGCGATTCGAGAACGAAATGCTCACCGGCGAGGCGGATGTCGAACATTGGTCGAGCTATGTCGGCCAGGGCGCCTTGCGTTTCGTGCTTTCCTTCGATGTTCAACCGGCCAACGCGTTTTTCGGCCAGACCGTGATCGTGACCAAGAACATCGAGGCCCGCGATCGCCTGCGGCAGAAATATTCGGCATGGCTGCGCACAGCTTTTCCGGGAACTGACGCCCTGGTGCATCTGCTCGACATCGGCCCTCCGGTCGGGCGCCCGGTGCAATATCGCGTCAGCGGCCCCGACGTTCAGAAAGTGCGCGATTATTCCCGCCAGCTCGGCGATATCGTCGCCAAGAATCCGCATCTCGGCCTGGTGACCTTCGACTGGGGCGAGCCGGCGCGCAAGGTCAAGGTCAATGTGCTGCAGGACAAGGCGCGGTTGCTCGGCGTGTCGTCGCAGGACATATCCACGACCCTGAACAGCGTGGTCCACGGCGTGACGGTGACGCAGGTGCGCGACGACATCTATCTGATCGATGTCGTCGGCCGGGCCCGCGAGGACGAGCGCGCCTCGATCGAGACCCTGCAAAATCTGCAATTGCCGGCCGCCAACGGCCAGTCGGCGCCGCTGGCGGCGGTGGCGAGCTTCAGCTACGGACTTGAACAGCCGGTGATCTGGCGCCGTGCGCGCCAGCCGACGGTGACGATCAAGGTCGGCGTCGAGGACAATGTCCAGGCGCAGACCGTAGTCACGCAGCTCGCGCCGGACGTGAAGAAGTTCGTAGCAAGCCTGCCGCCGGGCTATCATGCCATGGTCGGCGGCGCGGTCGAGGAAAGCGCCAAGGCGCAGGGTCCGATCGCCGAAGTCATGCCTTTGATGCTGTTCATCATGGCGACGATCCTGATGATCCAGCTGCAGAGTTTTTCGCGGCTGTTCCTGGTCTTCGCCGTCGCGCCACTGGCGCTCATCGGCGTGGTCGCGGCGCTGCTGCCAAGTCATTCGCCGATGGGCTTCGTCGCCATTCTCGGCATTCTGGCGCTGATCGGCATTCTCATCCGTAATTCGGTGATCCTGATCATCCAGATCGAGGAGCTTTTGGCGGATGGCATGCCACCCTGGCAGGCGGTGCAGGAAGCGACCGAACGCCGCATGAGGCCGATCATGCTCACCGCCGCCGCCGCGACCCTTGCACTGATCCCGATTTCGCACGAGATCTTCTGGGGTCCGATGGCTTACGCGATGATGGGCGGCATCGTCATCGGCACAATGCTGACGCTTCTGTTCCTGCCGGCGCTCTACGTCGCCTGGTTCCGCATCCCAGCCCCGCAGAAGGAGCCGGCGCCCCCACTGGACATTGAGCTGGCGCGGGGCCAGATGACGTTGTGAACCAGCGCAGGGGAGGCGCGGCTCGTGGCGCGCGAAAGATTCTGGCTGTGGCTCGGCGGTGGGGTCGCGGTGACGCTGGTCGGCGCGGCGCTGGCGCTCTGGGCCCTTTTCGGACCTCTGGTCTTTGTCAACGCCCTGACAGCCGTCTGGATGTGTTTCTGAATTGAGGCCCGCATGGTCGCCAGCAAAACGCCGCCCGAGCCGAAAACGCCCCGCCCCCTGTGGTTGATTTTGGCGGCCCTCGCCGTGGTTCTGGCCTTTCTCGCCGTCGGCGTCAGTGCGCTGGTCGGCGAGAAGCCGGGTCCCGGCGGCGCACCGTCGACAACAGCGATTGGCGGGCCGTTCCGGCTGGAGGCTGGCGGCGGCCGGATCGTCACCGACGCCGATCTGCGCGGCGCGCCTTTCCTGGTGTTCTTCGGCTATACCCACTGCCCGGATGTCTGTCCGACCACTTTGTTCCAACTCTCCGAAATTCTCCGCAACCTGGGGCCTGAGGCGAAGATCAAAGTCCTGTTCATCACTGTCGATCCCGAACGCGACACGCCGGAACTGATGCAGCATTACGCCGAGAGCTTTGACCCCCGCATCATCGGACTTTCGGGAGACCGCGCTTCCATCGACAGTGTCATCGCCGCCTATCGTGTCTATGCGCGCAAGGCTCCGGGGGCCAATGGCGAATACACGATGGACCATAGCGCGGTGATCTATTTGATGGACCGCGACGGCAAATTCTTGCGGGCGTTCAATCTGGAGAGGGCGCCCGAGCAGGCCGCGGCGGAATTGAAGCCGCTGCTGTAACAAATCGATCAGCGCTCGCGCCGTCATGGCCGGGCTTCTTCCCCGCACATCCACGCGCCGCCCGGTGGCGGCTTGCAACGCCATCGGAACCCGAAACGGGAACACGGCGGCAGTCCATAAAAAAGGGCGGCCCTTGCGAGCCGCCCCCTTTTGAAAAAGGCCGTTCCTTATTGGCCCGTACCCTTGGCCGCGTGTTCGGCTTCCTGCATCCTCTTGGCCATTTCCGCCTTGACGGCGTCGAGGTTGAAGCTGGCGCCACGCTGCATTGGCGGGAAGTCAAGGAAGGTCTGGAGTTCCTTGCCCATCAGCTGCTGGACGTAGACGAAACGCCAGAACTGGTACTTGAACCAGTCGAAATATTGCTGCGCGCCGTCCTTGGTTCCGTTGTTCGGCCAACCGGTGCGTTCGAACGGGTCGAGGCGCAGGTTGGTGATATAGGGAACATCCGGATGGGTTTTCTGGCCAAGCCAGCCTTCGGGCTGGTCGATGAAGCGGTACTTGTAGTCGTCGATGCGGACCGCGCCGACCGTGCTTTCGCCGAGATAGAAAATCTCGTGACGCGCGGACGGCCCATTGCCGGTGATGGCGGCGAGCTGGTTATACCCGTCGAGATGGTTCTTGTAGGTGCGGTCGCCGATGGTCTTGCCCTTCAGCAATTCCTCGGTGATGTTCGGATTGCCCGCAATGGCGGTAAAGGTCGGCAGCCAGTCGAGACCGGAGAAAATACCGTTCTGCACTGAATCCGCCGGCACGTGTCCGGGCCAGCGCACAATGGCGGGGACGCGGAAGCCGCCTTCGAGCACGGTGCCCTTCGACTGCGCGAAGGGCGTCTGGCCGCCATCCGGCCATGTGAAGACTTCGGTGCCATTGTCGGTGGTGAAGACGACGATGGTGTTGTCGTCCTCGCCGATGTCCTTGATCTTCTTCATCACCAGGCCGACGTCGTCGTCCAGCTGCGCCATGCCGGCTTCTTCTTCCGACCAGCCGTTCTCCGAATTGCGCAGCGCCTCATATTTCGCAGAGAGATGCGTGACGATGTGCATGCGCGTCGGGTTGAGCCAGACGAAGAACGGCTTGTTGTCTTTCTTCGCCTTGTCGATGAAGTTCAGCGCGAGATCGCGGATCTCGTCGTCCACCGTTTCCATGCGCTTGGGATAAAGCGGGCCGGCATCCTCGATCCTCTGCTTGCCGATCTTGCCCCAGCGCGGCTGTTCGGTCGGGTCGTCAACGTCGGTGGCCCAACTGTGGACCATGTTGCGAGGACCGACGACATTGAGCGCTTCTTGCGGATAATTGGGATGCGCCGGGTCTTCCATCGCGTCGAGATGATAGAGGTAGCCGAAGAATTCATCGAAGCCATGCACGGTAGGCAAGAATTCGTTCAGGTCGCCCAGATGGTTCTTGCCGAACTGGCCGGTGGCGTAGCCCATTGATTTCAGGATCGTGGCGGTGGTCACCGCCTCGGCCGGAATGCCTATCTTGGCGCCCGCTTGGCCGACCGTGGTCATGCCAGTGCGGATCGGCAGTTCGCCCATGATGAAATTGGCGCGGCCGGCCGTGCAACTGGCTTCGGCATAGTAATCCGTGAACAACATGCCTTCCTTGGCGATCTTGTCCAGGTTGGGCGTCCTGCCCGCCATCATGCCGCGATGGTAGGCGCCGATGTTCCACATGCCGATGTCATCGCCCATGATGACGAGAATATTGGGCTTCTTGTCCTGCGCCGAAGCCACCGACGCCGGCAGAGCCGCCGCCAGCAGCGTCGCCGCCGCCGCTCCGAACAACCTTGACGATCTGGATAAACTCATTGCTTCCTCCACTTCCGAGAAGTGTGTTTTAGGAATATTCCACTGCGGTTTGCAGCACCGATAGCGCCCCGCCCTTTACGGCCAAACGCGATGGGCGCGCTATTCTGCACAGCCTTCCGCCGGGGGCAACTTGTCTGTGCGCTCAAATATTCTCGTAGAGGGGATTCTGCGGGAGTGGCCTGCGATAGAATAACGCAACGCCTTACAATGGCATGTAGCCTTAACGCCATGAACCTTGAGTGACGCCGGCGATTTCCGCGCGCAGGAACAGGCTGCTGCGGAACTAAACGCGCCTTGTCGCCATTGCAGTCACGGCCTCGCCACACGAACGTCGCGACTCGTCTTCAGTGGAAAATTCCGCCCTTGGGCGAATCCGCGTCCGAACCCATCGAAAGGGTGACGTGCTCGATGACCCCTATGATCGCCGCCGCCGATGTGGGCTTCGCCAGAAATATGCTGGGCGGCAGTTCCCTCAAGCTGCGCAGGTGAGCTGACAATAGAATGATCTTGATCTTCGGCCACCGAACCGTAACTGTATTGACCAGGTCAAGTTCGTCTCTTTCCGTGCTCAAGTTGATCAATATGACCGCGACACTATTGGGGCATTCCAGGTTTTCGATGGCGGTTGCGGCCGATTCCACGGCAAAGGCATGAAACCCAAAGCGATTGAAAGCCGCGACCACAAAGGCGGCATACTCCGGTTCGTCCTCGACCACGAGAGCCAAGCGCATTTTTCGGACTGCCTTCAAAGCCAAGGGTTTGTTGAACATCTATGCGGCCGCCCGCCGGGCTGTTAGACCCTTGTCGTTCGCCAATCATTTCGAGAAAACTTGTTTGCCGTTAACTCGCGAGGCTACCATGAGCCCCTCAAGGTGATCAGATCCCCTTTTGGGAAATCCCATACCGCTTAATCGGTACCGGCGCGCCCGCGTTCAATAAATCCCGATTGGAAAATATTTCAGGTAAAGCTCGGTCATGACGCCGCGCTCGTCGAGCCTTTGCAGCGCCCAATTCAGCGTCTGGCGCAGCGAATCATCGCTCGATCGGACGGCTATTCCGATTCCCTCGCCAAAAAACCCCGGCTCCAGGAAAGGGCCGCCCTGGAAGGCGCAGCAATCGCTGTTTTTCTGCGCGTTGATCCAGATCGCCACACCGATGGCGTCATCGAAGGCGAGTTCGAATTGGCCGGCGACCAAAGCCGCCATCAATTGCTCCCGGTCGGGAAAGGGAACAAGCGTGGGGCCGGGGAAAAAGGCCCGCAGAAAGGCCTCGTGGGCGCTGCCCGCCACCACCCCGATGGTCGCCTTGCGAAGTCCTTCCGGCCGCACGTCGTAGGTTTTGGCGCCCGCGACGGTGACGAAACGCGCCGGGGTCAGGTAATAGGGCGCGGTAAATCGCGCTTTTTCGCGCGTCGCCTTCGTTTCCTTCAGCGAGGCTATGATGGCGTCGCCCTCCTTGCCCTCCAAAGCGTCGAGAAGATTGTCCCAGCGGCGCGGCTGTATGGTGCAGGCGACTTTCAATTCGCTGCAAAGGGCCCGCGCGACATCGATATTATAGCCGGCGAGATTGCCGTCGGCGCCGAGATATTCGAACGGCGGATAATCGTCGGCGGTGAGAAAGCGGATCGGCTTCAAATTCGCGGGATCGGGTGCAACCGGCCGGTTGCTGGGATCGAACAGGCTGGGAATGAAAACGCTCGACTTCCCGGAATTCGGCGCCGCCGTTTCGCCGGCGATACAACTGAACGGTTGAAGCCACAAAGAAAACAAGAAGATAAGCAGAAGAATCTTGGCCGCGGCCATAATTTGGCGGATAAAGCGCCTGCGTACCTTTCGTATCACTCGCGATCCCGTCTGTTTCATGAGTCCTGGCCCTTTATATAGCAGCGACGAAATTTTTGCAGCGTCCGCCCGGCCGGCGAGGACGTTGCCGCCGGAAGTGGCTTTTCTGGACGAAACGCAGGCGCCGCGAAACATTCTGCTGCTGGCGGCGCAACGCGCCCGCGACCAGGGGGTCGGAGCGGAGGAAGTGCTGATCGCCGAAGGGATGATCGACGAATCCGTCTATTATCGCGCTTTGGCCTTGCGCCTGGAATGCCCCTACATCGACCGCGCGGCGTCGCTGGCGAGTGGTTTCGATTACCGGGCGGCCCTGCGCGCCAGTGTCGCGCGAGCCGACACCGGCCAGGAAAATTTCGAATGGCTGATGGCGCCACGCGGACGACAGGTGGTCGATCTGCTGCGCCTCGCCCAAAAGCTTGCCCCGCCGCGCATCGCCCTTTGCGGGCCGAGCCTGTTTTCGGCCCTGGTGCGCGCCAAGGGGCGCCGCGCCTTGTCCGAAGACGCCAGCTTTGCCCTTTCGCGCGCCGACGAGCGCCTCAGCGCCAGCGCGCCGCAAGTCCGGCGAAGCAACTTTCTCGGCGTGGCGCTGAGCATTGCCACGCTGGTCGGCCTGGTGGCGACAGCGCCGCGCATGCTGGAAGTTTCGTCGCTGTTTCTGTCGATCTTGTTTTTTGGCGGCATTTACGTGCGCTCCTGCGCTATCGCCGCGCATTTCCTGCGCCAGCCGGTCGCGCCGCCCGCTCTGTCCGATCGCGCCCTGCCGACCTATACGATCATCGCGCCGATGTATCGCGAGGCGAGCGTGTCGGCGCAATTCGTCGCCGCGCTCAAGGCGCTGGACTACCCGGCAGCAAAGCTCGAGATCAAGCTCGTGCTCGAAAATGACGATGCCGAGACGGCGGAGGCCTTGCGGAAAGCCGGACTCGCGCCGAACATGGAAATCGTGATCGCGCCCTCGGGAGCGCCGCGCACAAAACCGCGGGCGCTCAATGTCGCCTTGCCCCTGGCGCGTGGAAAACTTCTGGCGATCTACGACGCGGAGGACCGGCCGGAGCCCGATCAATTGCGCATCGCCGCGGCCGCCTATGCTCTTGCCGGGCCGCGGGTCGCCTGTCTGCAGGCGCGGCTGACGGTGGATAATGGCGGCGAGGGCTTTTTTCCCTTTTTCTTCGCCATAGGCTACGCCTCGCTGTTCGACGTGATCAATCCCGGCCTGGGCAAGCTCGGAATGCCCATGCCGCTGGGCGGCACCTCGAACCATTTCCGC
>NZ_JBKQOU010000233.1:0-2708 GCF_052145335.1 Rhodoblastus sp. | reverse complement strand
GCCGAACTTCCGCTTGCCGTCTTCGGGCGGATCGCATTCGAAATAGGTGCTGGTCAGATCATACAGCAGCACCTCGAAATCGGCCTGAAACAGGTCCTTCCAGCGCTCGCGACGGGGCTTTCATTGTGCACCTCATTTTCAAGTATCTGGAAACATTGGAAGCGGCTCCGGCGATTCGGAGCGACACGGGCGCCCTTTCCGGGCGATCGCCGCGCTGACGACTTGCGAATGCAGGTCGCTTGAGCGGATCTGATAGGGGGCGTCCGGCACGACTTGTGCGGCGGGCAGTACGCCGGCGTGGACGAGACGGCGGATCGTATGGCGGGAGACGCCGAGGGCCGCTGCCGCATCTCGCATTGTCAGCCACTCGCCATCTTTCTGCGCGGAAAGATAGGCGTGGATACCATGCACCTGCCGTAGCGAGCTGACCCGACGCGCAGTCCACGTTTTGCCCTGACCGGTTCGCATGCCCATCCGGTTCAGCGACGCCGCGATATGCTCGTCGGACCAACGCGCCGCCATGCTGCGCATGACCGCGAGGGCTTCGTCGGGCGTCCGGCAGCCGTGCTCGCCGCTCCTGGGTTTGCGGACACGAAGCTGCGAATGTTGGCCGCCGCGCCAATGGATCGTCAAAATGACATCGCGGGCGGCTTCGTCGACATCGGCGATGATGTCGACGACAAGGGCGCGCAAGAGTTGCTGGCGTGAGCGCATCGAGACGTTCGGGGAGGCCCAGGCCGTTTCCAGATCTTCGGCCAGCCCGAGGAAATCGACGGGGTTCGATGACTGCGCCATCTCATGTGTCGCCGGCTCGAGACGGGCCTGGCAGGCTTTGACCTGGCGAAGCGCAGTTTCCCAGCTCTTCTCCAACTGCGCTGCGATCAGCCGGTTATCCGGATCGCAGGCGGCGTAGCGGCGCTCGGCCAACGACGCCTCGTAGCGGGCCTTTTGCAGGTCCAGCTCCAGGATGTGCCGCCGCTCGTTTACCCTCTCCATGCGCAATCGCTCCGCTGCCATGGCGGCCTCGACCGCGATCGGCTCGACTGCGCGTAGAAGCTCACGAGCAAGGGCCGAATCGACGCGTGCACTGCCAAAGGTTAGGCAACGCGTGGCGCCGAGCATAAGGTTTGGGCTGTCGCAGCGATAGCCGCATCCCGAGCGTCCATAATAGGCGGTCTTGAGGCGACGGCCGCATCGGGCGCAACGAAGCAGACCGACCAGCAGCGCCTGGCCGCCGCGACCGGACTTGACCTCGCCGACACGGCCGTAGGCGTTCGCTGCGAGCTGCTTCTGGTTCCGCTCGAACTCGGCCCAGTCGATGTAGCCTTCGTGATGATCCTTGAGCACGACCTCCCATTCCTCGAACGGCCGTTCGTGTCCGTAGGTCTTCTGCGCACGCCCATCGACGATCGCCGTGCGGTGTTCGCTCTTCCCGTAGATGTAGGCGCCGGCATAGAAGGGGTTCTTGAGGACCGATATGACGTTGCGATAGCGGATCGGCGTCCAGTCGAAGGCGATCATTCGCTTGCCGTCGGACGGTCGAGGAAAATGCAAGTGATCCGCCGCCAGAGACAGGAGAACTTGGCGCGCGCTGCCAAGCTCGCGGAACCTGGCGAAGATGAGACGGATCGCCTCCTGGAGCCGCATGTCCGGATCGAAGCCGAGGCCCATCTCGCGGTGCCAGACGTAGCCGATAGGCACGCTGATCCGCAGTTCGCCCCGCCGCGCCTTGGATCGCACTGCGTCGTACATCCGGGCGCGCAGGATGCCGAGTTCAAACTCGCTGATGCTGCCCTTCATGCCCAAGAGAAGACGGTCGTTCGGGCGGCAGGGGTCATAAACCCCGTCGAGATCGATGACGCGCGCGCCCACAAGACCGCAGAGCTCCAGCAGGTGATGCCAGTCGCGGCCGTTGCGGGCGAGCCGCGAAGCGTCGAAGCACAGCACTGCGCCGACATCGCCGGCGCAGAGCCACGCCACCAATCGATCGAAGCCCGGCCGTGCCATCGTTCCGCTCGCAGATCGCCCGAGATCGTCGTCGATGACCTCCACGTCGCGGAAGCCTCGGCGGCGCGCTTCGTCGACCAACTCATACTGGCGGCGTTGGCTTTCGAGGTTGGTCTGGACCTGGGTCTGCGTCGATTGCCGGACGTACACGACGGCTTTCCGCTTCAGGACTGTCGCGGGAAGAAGGTCACCGCCGGTCATCGCCGTCCTCCTCCAGCAGGTCGTCGCCCGCCGCCTGCATCAGGACGTTGGCCAGGCTCGAGACGATCTTTTGGCGTTCCAGCGACTGCATCATCCAAAGCTGCGGCGCCTCGAATGCGATAACGAGCTGACGTGGGACGTCGGGTCTCGGCTTTGCTTCGATCGTCTCCTGCAGGCGTTTCATTCGGCTCCTCCTCGGCGACACGGACTTCGCCGGAGGAGTTTCGCCGAAAGCCGCGGTCGATGAGGAGCCGACTCAGGTCCTTGAGAGCCGCGCAATCGACCTGCGGCGCGCCGAGCGCCGTGTCGGGGCAAGCCGCCGGATCCAGCATCCAGCTCGGCACCACGATGATCACGCCGGGGCCCGCTTCGACGTAGCTCAGTCGTGTCCCGGCCCGTACCTCGGTGTAATGCAGCCGCAGGCGCCGGCCGTACAGCGCGTGCCAGCGATAATGGACCTCGACCTCACCCCCGACACGGGCAGAATGAACGGGCGACTG
>NZ_JBKQOU010000232.1:0-5732 GCF_052145335.1 Rhodoblastus sp. | reverse complement strand
CAGGCCGCGCCCTCATCCATTTTTTTAGTGAGCCGAAGCGCCGACGGCGCCGATGCCTGTCTGGGCGCGCACATATTGCGCGTCGAAACCGGCCCGGTCTTCTGCGCCGCGCCGGCTCGAGTCAAGCTTCGAGAACAGCCAGATGCCGCCGAAGGCGATAGCCATCGAGAACAGCGCCGGATTGCTGATCTGGAACAGCGCCGAGCCCTTCGGATTGCCCATGGTGGCTTCCCACACCGCCGGCGAGAAGATCACGCCGACCAGCGCCGAGATCAGGCCGAGGAAGCCGCCGATGACCGCGCCACGGGTGGTCATGCCGCGCCACATGATGGACATCAGCAGAACCGGGAAGTTGCACGAAGCCGCGATCGAGAAGGCGAGGCCGACCATGAAGGCGACGTTCTGCTTTTCGAACACGATGCCGAGCACCACGGCGATGATGCCGAGCACGACGGTCGAAATCTTCGAGACGCGGATTTCGTCCTGCTCATTGGCCTTGCCGCCTTTGAACACGGTGGCGTAGAGGTCGTGGCTGATCGCCGAGGCGCCCGCCAGCGTCAGGCCCGACACGACCGCGAGGATCGTGGCGAAAGCCACCGCCGAAATGAAGCCCAGGAACAGATTGCCGCCGACCGCGTCGGCGAGATGGATCGCCGCCATGTTCGAGCCGCCTCGGATCGACGCGATACCCTTGCTCATATCCGCGTAGAATACCGGATTGGTCGAGACCAGCACGATCGCGCCGAAGCCGATGATGAAGGTCAGGATGTAGAAATAGCCGATGAAACCGGTGGCGTAGAACACCGACTTGCGCGCCGCCTTGGCGTCGGCGACGGTGAAGAAGCGCATCAGGATATGCGGCAGGCCGGCGGTGCCGAACATCAGGGCCAGACCGAGCGAAATCGCCGAGAGCGGGTTGCTGATCAGCGTGCCGGGCTCCATGATCGCCAGATGCTTGGGATGGACCTCGACCGCCTTTGCGAACAAGGCCGCAGGGCTGAAGCCAAACTGGTGCAGAACCGCGAAAGCCATGAAGGTCGCGCCGGCAAGCAGCAGGCAGGCCTTGATGATCTGCACCCAGGTGGTCGCCACCATGCCGCCGAAGGTCACGTAGACGATCATCAGCGCGCCGACGCCGACAACCGCATAATCATAGGGCAGGCCGAAAAGCAGCTGGATGAGGGCGCCGGCGCCGACCATCTGGGCGATCAGATAGAAGGCGACGGTGACCAGAGTGCCGCAGGCGGCGAGGATGCGGATCGGCGTCTGGTCGAAGCGGAACGAGGCGACGTCGGCGAAGGTGAATTTGCCAAGGTTGCGCAAGGGTTCCGCGATCAAAAAGGTGACGATCGGCCAGCCGACGAGCCAGCCCACCGAATAGATCAGGCCGTCATAGCCGCTCAGATAGACCAGGCCGGAAATGCCGAGGAAGGAAGCCGCCGACATGTAGTCGCCGGCGATGGCGAGGCCGTTCTGGAGGCCGGTGATGCCGCCGCCGGCGGTATAGAACTGCGCCGCCGAACGGGTCTTCTTGGCAGCCCAATAGGTGATGCCAAGCGTGAACAGGACGAAGGCGACGAACATGGCGATCGCGGTGACATTGGTCTCCTGCTGCTCGACATGGCCGGAGATGGCGTCGGCGAAAGCCGACGAAGCGAATGCGGCGAGAAACGCCGTGGTGAGGACGAGTTTCAGGCGCGACATCACTTGCTCTCCTCGACGATCTGGCGGGTCAATTCGTCATAACGGGCGTTGGCCTTGACGACATAAATGCCGGTGAGCACGAAAGCCGAGATGATCACGGCGAGACCGATCGGAATGCCGATCGTCGTGACGCCGTCGCTCGAAAGCGGCGTGCCGAGGAAAGCCTTGTCGAAGGCGACCAGCAGGATGAAGCCGAAATAGATCGCCAGCATCACCAGCGAAAGAGTCCAGCCCAGCGACTTGCGCGTGGCCACGAGTTCCTTGAACTTCGGATTGTTTTCAATTTCTAATGCACTTGCAGCCATTTGCGGCTCCCTCCCTGAATTCCGAGGCGATTTCGGCCGGTCTTTTTTCGCCTGGGCGGCGCCCGCCTTGACGCGGGAAAAGACCTTAAAACCTGAAAGCGCACACTGCTTTCTCTCTAGCCTAGCGCGCACGACTAAGTGAGTTAGCACTTTGTCGAACATGGCGGGCGGCCGCCGTCACAAAGCAAAACGCCGCGCCGCCCGATCCACGGCGACGCGGCGAAAAATTTGATGCAATTACAACGACTTTTTCAGGGAACAACCCGCACCGCGCCCTTGGCGGCGCTGGTGGTCATGGCGGCATAGGCCCGAAGCGCCGTGCTGAGAGGCCGCACACGCCCCACAGGTTTCCATGCTTCTCCGCCCCTGGCCGTCATTTCGACGCGGCGGCGCGCGATTTCCTCCTCCGCGACATCGAGCCGCAGCAGGCGCTGGGGAATGTCGATGTCGATTCGGTCGCCGTTCTCGACCAGGCCGATCAGGCCGCCCTCCTCGGCTTCCGGCGAAACATGGCCGATGGAAAGACCCGAAGTGCCGCCGGAAAAGCGGCCGTCGGTAATGAGCGCGCAGGCTTTGCCAAGGCCCATGCTCTTCAGATAGCTGGTCGGATAGAGCATTTCCTGCATGCCCGGGCCGCCGCGCGGCCCCTCGTAGCGAATGACCACGACCTGTCCGGCGACGACCCGGCCGGCGAGAATTCCCTCGACCGCCGCCTCCTGGCTCTCGAAAACAATGGCCGGGCCGGAGAATTTCAGGTTGTTTTCATCGACGCCCGCCGTTTTGACGATGGCGCCGTCGAGGGCGAGATTGCCGAACAGCACGGCCAGGCCGCCGTCGCGCGAAAAAGCGTGTTCCGCCGAGCGGATAACGCCGTTTTGCCGATCGTCGTCGACCGATTCGTAGCGCCGGGACTGCGAAAAGGCCTCCTGGGTCGGCACGCCGCCGGGCGAGGCGCGATAAAAAGTGTCGAGCCCGATGCAGTCGTTGCGCTTGAGGTCCCATTTCTTGAGCGCCACGTCGAGACTTCCCGCATGCACCGAGCGGACGTCGCGGTTGAGCAGGCCGGCGCGATCGAGTTCGCCGAGAATGCCATGAATGCCGCCGGCGCGATGCACGTCCTCGACATGGACGTCGGGCACGGAGGGCGCGACCTTGCACAGCACCGGCACGCGCCGCGACAGGCGGTCGATGTCGGCCATTTCGAATTTGATCCCCGCCTCATAGGCGGCGGCGAGCAGATGCAGCACGGTATTGGTCGAGCCGCCCATCGCGATGTCGAGCGTCATGGCGTTTTCGAACGCCTTGAAATTCGCCACGTTGCGGGGCAGAACGCTTTCGTCGTCGTGCTGGTAATAGCGGCGGCAGAGTTCGACGATGGTGCGCCCGGCGTTGAGGAACAATTCCCTGCGGTCGGAATGGGTGGCGACGATAGTGCCGTTTCCCGGAAGCGACAGGCCCAGGGCCTCGGTCAGGCAATTCATCGAATTGGCGGTGAACATGCCGGAACAGGAGCCGCAGGTCGGGCAGGCGGAACGCTCCATCGCGGCGACGTCCGCGTCGCTGTTCTTGGCGTCGGCGGCGGCGACCATGGCGTCGATCAGGTCGACGGCGCGGGTCTTGCCGCCGACGACCACCTTGCCGGCCTCCATCGGCCCGCCGGAAACGAACACGGCCGGAATGTTGAGGCGCAGCGCCGCCATCAGCATGCCGGGGGTGATCTTGTCGCAATTGGAAATGCAGACCAGAGCGTCGGCGCAATGGGCGTTGGCCATATATTCGACGCTGTCGGCGATGATTTCGCGCGAGGGCAGGCTGTAGAGCATGCCGGCATGGCCCATGGCGATGCCGTCGTCGACCGCTATGGTGTTGAATTCCTTGGCGACGCCGCCCGCCGCCTCGATTTCGCGCGCCACCAGCTGTCCCAGGTCCTTGAGATGGACATGGCCGGGGACGAACTGGGTGAAACTATTGACCACGGCGACGATCGGCTTGCCAAAATCGCCGTCCTTCATGCCTGTGGCGCGCCAAAGACCGCGCGCGCCGGCCATGTTGCGGCCATGGGTGGATGTGCGGGAGCGAAGCTGCGGCATGGCGGTCTCTTCGGTTTGGCTAAAAGCGTAATTCTCTCACGCCCGTTCTATTTGGGAGTTCGGAGGCAATACACAATCGCACGGGCCCCGTCCACGCAGGAACTCAACAGCCGATTTCGCCATCGTACACCCGGATGAACCGCGCGATCAGATCGCAAAGCTCCGGGTCGGAGATCACGTCCATCGCCTCGACGGCGGGAAACCATTTCGTCACGCGCTCGTGCTTTTCGGGCCAGTGTTCGCGCTGCCGCACCACGCGCAGCGAGTAGACCTCGACCTGGCAAAGCTGGATGCTGCGCGAAAATCGCTTGGAATAAGAAAAATAGCCGATTGGCTGTTGCGATATGGCGCCGAGCAGGCCGGCCTCCTCGATCGCCTCGATGGCGGCGGTGGCCGAGCCGCTGCGTCCGGCCATCGGCCAGCCTTTGGGAATAATCCAACGCTTCGTGTCGCGCGAGGAAACCAGCATGATTTCCAGCCCGTCGACATCGCGCCAGGGCAAGGCGGCATATTGCAGCCGATCAGGCGGCGCAAATTGCGCGGAAAGCGCGGCGCCGCCCGATTTCCTGCGCTTTTTTCGCGGCTTCATGGCGTTCGGCTGTTTCATCGCCCCGGATCGACCTCGACGCCGCCTGGTGCGCGCGTGCTGGAAAAAATCATTACTCGCAACGTCGCCTCAAGTGTGAACCGTTTCGTCGGCCTCATGGATGACACTTTCACGAAACTTTTATGACGACGTCAGGGTCCGAGACGACGCCAAGCTCACGGGAGCATCCAAAAGCAAACCCGGCTTTGGTGCGGACTATTGCTTTCCTGCGCTTGAAAGGCACACAGTATCAACTACATAATGGTGGATAGAAGCGCCGGCAGAAGTTGGAAACGCGAACTTGGCGCCGGCCGCAAGCAAGAGGAGATTCAAATGGCAGGCCTCAACGACTACACCACATTGAATAGGCATTTCCAAGATTACGCCAACCTTGTGCTTGGCGTGCTGCTATTCCTGTCGCCCTGGGCGCTGGGCTATGCCAACACCGAAATGGCCGCGCGCACGGCATGGATCGGCGGCATCGTCATCGCCATCCTGGCTCTCGCCGCCATCGTCAATTTCGCCGAATGGGAGGAGTGGCTGACGCTGCTGATGGGAGCGGCGGTGCTCGTCTCCCCCTATCTCCTGGGATTCAGCGATGTCAGAAACGCCGTGGCCGCGCATAATGTGATCGGCCTGCTGGTGGTGCTGGCGAGCGGCTGGGAATTGTGGACGGTCCATCATCGCCACACGCCGAGCATGAGGTAGAGCGGCTGACCCGCTTCAGTAAGCGCGGGCGATGAGAATCTCCTCGACGGCCGGGCGGCCGGTGAAGACGCAAGTCCCGCCGGCGCCGCCCTGGCCGACTGGAACATTGCGCAAAGTCAGTTTGAACGCCTTGAGCCGCGTCTCGACCTGTTGCAGCTCGGCGCCGGTCGGACGCGCCCAAGGAGCGCGCACCCAGCCCTTGAAGCCCGATTTGGCTTCGTCGTCTTCCGCCGCCGCGCCGAAATAGGCGGCGATGGCGTCGAAATCCTTCAGGTCCGAGCGGATATTGCCGTCGAGCCGCGCCTTGGCCTCGGCGTAGAGATTTGACTGGATCTCCGC
>NZ_JBKQOU010000231.1:0-6953 GCF_052145335.1 Rhodoblastus sp. | reverse complement strand
CAAGATTCCCGGCGACGGCGTCGTCACCGGCTGGGGCACGATCAACGGCCGCATCGTCTATGTCTTCGCCAAGGACTTCACCGTGCTCGGCGGCTCGCTGTCGGAGACCCACGCGCAAAAGATCATGAAGGTCCAGGACATGGCCCTGCGCAATCGCGCGCCGATCATCGGCCTGTTCGACGCCGGCGGCGCCCGCATCCAGGAGGGCGTGGCGGCGCTCGGCGGCTATGGCGAGGTGTTCCAGCGCAACGTGCTGGCCTCCGGCGTCATTCCGCAGATTTCGCTGATCATGGGACCCTGCGCCGGCGGCGACGTCTATTCCCCGGCGATGACCGACTTCATCTTCATGGTCAAGGAGACGAGCTACATGTTCGTCACCGGCCCCGACGTGGTCAAGACCGTGACCAACGAGACGGTGACGGCGGAAGAACTCGGCGGCGCCTCGGTGCATACGACCAAGAGCTCGATCGCCGACAAGGGCTTTGAAAACGACCTCGAGGCGTTGTTGCAGATGCGCCGCCTGATCGACTTCCTGCCTTCGTCCAATACCGACGAAGTTCCGGAATGGCCGACCTTCGATCAGGACGACCGCTACGACATGTCGCTCAACACCCTGATCCCCGACAATCCCAACAAGCCCTATGACATCAAGGAGTTGATCGTCAAAGTGGTGGACGAGGGCGATTTCTTTGAAATCCAGGAGGCCCACGCCAGGAACATCGTCGTCGGCTTCGGCCGTTTCGACGGACGCACCGTCGGCATCGTCGGCAACCAGCCGCTGGTTCTGGCGGGCGTGCTCGATTCCGACGCCTCGCGCAAGGCCGCGCGTTTCGTGCGCTTCTGCGACGCCTTCAACATTCCGATCGTCACCTTCGTCGACGTTCCCGGCTTCCTGCCCGGCACGGCGCAGGAATATGGCGGCTTGATCAAGCATGGCGCCAAGCTGCTGTTCGCCTATGCCGAAGCCACCGTGCCGAAGATCACCGTGATCACGCGAAAAGCTTTCGGCGGCGCCTATGACGTCATGGCCTCGAAACATCTGCGCGGCGACGTCAATTACGCCTGGCCGACGGCGCAGATTGCGGTGATGGGCGCCAAGGGCGCGGTGGAGATCATCTTCCGCCAGGATATCGGCGACGCGGAAAAAATCGCCGAGCGCACCAGGGAATATGAAGACCGCTTCCTCTCGCCCTTCGTCGCCGCCGAACGCGGCTATATCGACGAAGTGATCCAGCCCTACGGCACCCGCAAGCGCGTGGCGCGCGCTTTGGCCATGCTGCGCCACAAGGAGCTGGAAAACCCGTGGAAGAAGCACGACAATATCCCGCAGTGAGGCTTTTGCCGGATCACGGTCCGAAATGAAAAAACCTCCCGCCGGACCGGCGGGAGGTTTTTGTTCAGTTCCGGCCTAGCGCGTCAGCGGCGGCATTTGGCGGGGGTCGGGAACTCGATCTCGGTCAATTCGCCGGACAGCACGAAATCGCCGTAGTCGAGCTTCAGCCCTGACGACACGCCGTTTTCATAGAGGTTGAACGACAGCACGTAATCCGGCACGCCGTCGCGCTGGTCGGGCGGGAAATAGGCCAGCGCCACCGGCCAGCGCTGCATTCCGCGCAAATTGCCGGTCTGCGCGCCCTTGTCGGCGTCCGGGGTTTTTACCGCAGCGCCGATGATCGCGGTGACGTCGAAAATCTTGCGCCCGTCGTCGGAGGCGTCGTAGATGCGCGCCAGAAAGATCTTCTCCCCCTTGCGCGCCGCGTCGATCACCTTTTCGATGTGCTGGGTCGGGAACAGCACGTCGTTGTCTGCGCTGATGGTGAAAGGTTTCGGTCGCGTCAGGGCAATCGAGAGAGCGCCGCGCGCCCGCTCGGCATGGCCGTCGACTTCTTCGTCCTTGCTCCCCTCCGAGGCGATGTTGAAGCGGAAATCCGCGCCGTGCGCGTCCTCGTAAGTGGTGGTGCGCGTTTCGGTGACCTGGCGTTCGCCTTCCTGCGGCTGCATGTCCACCACCTGCCGCAAGGTCTGGGCATAGCCTTCGCAGGCCGAGGAGAAATCGAAGGCGATGCGGCCGCTGGCGCCGGCCGGCGCCTTGGTTCCCGCGCCTTCGAGCAGGCGCAACTCATAGATCGCCTTGTGACTGACCAGCGGCGGGGCGGCGGCCTCCGTGAGGGCGGCCTCGGTCTTGGTGGGCTCCGTCTTGGCGGCGTCCGACATGGCGGGGCCGGCGCTCGCCGGCGCAAGGTTGGCAAGTCCGCAGGCAGCGACAAACAGGAACGAGATTTTACGCATGGGCTTGATTGTCCGTGGAAAGTTCAGCGCCGGGAATTCGGTAACATACTTGTGATGATCCATTGCAGGAAGGTCGTGGCGAATTTAGGGTCTAATCATGGACAGGACAAAAAGGATTTTTCCATGGGTCAGATCGCCAGCGAGGTCGAGCGCCGTCTAGCCAATCTCGGTTTCGTCCTGCCGGAGCCTGCCGCCCCCCTCGCCAATTATGTCCCGGCGGTGCGCAGCGGCGCGCTTCTGCTGATTTCCGGGCAATTGCCGCTGGGTCCCGACGGCAAGTTGGCGGAAGATCATGTCGGCAAGGTCGGCGCGGGGGTGGACGAAGCGGCGGCGAGTCACGCGGCGGCGCTCTGCGCACTGAATTGCCTCGCCCAGGCGCGGGCGCATCTCGGCGATCTCGACCGCATCGGGCGCTGCCTGCGACTCGGCGGATTCATCAATTGCGCCGAGGACTTCACCCGGCTGGCCGTGGTGATGAACGGCGCCTCCGACTTGATGGCGACGGCGCTCGGCGAAAGAGGGACGCATGCCCGCTCGACCGTCGGCGTCGCCCAACTGCCGCTCGGCGCCTGCGTCGAAGTCGAGGCGATTTTCGAAATCACGCCATGAAACCGCGGTTGGCCAAGGCTCCGGACTGGCTGACGGCGCGGCCCATCGCCCATCGCGGGCTTCACGATTTTTCGCGCGGGATAGTGGAGAATTCGCTCGGCGCGGCGCGGGCGGCCTTCGCCAACAATTATGCGATGGAGTGTGACCTTCGGCTGTCGCGCGACGGCAAGGTTTTTGTCTTTCACGACGACATGCTCGACCGCCTGTGCGGCGAGAGCGGGTTTTTCGGCGGCTTTGATTCGGCTGAATTGGCGGCAAAGTTTTTGCGCGGCTCAGGCGAGGCCATTCCTTCGCTGGCGCAATTGCTGGATGTGGCGCGGGGCGCGGCGCCGCTGATTCTCGAACTCAAGAGCGATTTTTCCGGCGATGTGGCGCTGGCCGCCGCCGTCGCCGCTGAGGTGAGAGATTATGCCGGGCCGGTGGCGATAAAAAGCTTCGACCCGGCGTTGATCGCCGCCTTGCGGGGGATGCAGGCGCCCTGGCCATTGGGCATCGTGGCTCAGGCCGAATATGCGGAGGCGGAATGGGCAGGCCTGACATCCAGTCAATGCTTTGCTTTAAGTCGCTTCACCCATGCCTCTGAAACACAGCCGGATTTCCTGTCATGGCGGGCAGCCGACCTGCCCAATCCAACCTGCGAATTCGCCCGTGGTTGCGCCGGGAGGCCGGTGATGACCTGGACAATCCGCTCTCCGGAAGCGGCAGGTCGCGTCCGAGCCCATGCCGACCAAATTGTGTTCGAGGGGTTTCTGGCCTGAGTCGCGACGGGCGCCACAAACGCAAAAAGCCGCCCGGAGGCGGCTTTGGCGCAGGAAGCTGCAAGGATTACTTGATCTTGGTTTCCTTGAACTCGACGTGCTTGCGCGCGACGGGATCGTATTTCTTGAACGACAGCTTGTCGGTCTTGGTGCGGGCGTTCTTCTTGGAGACGTAGAAATAGCCGGTGTCGGCGGTCGACAGCAGCTTGATCTTGATGGTGGCGGCCTTGGCCATGGACTTTATCCTGAAAGCGAATTGGCGCGGCGTTCTTCCAACCGAACCATGGAACAAAAGGGGCCGGATCGTCTCCGGCCCAAACTCGCGCGCAACATACGTATCGTCGTAAATTTGTCAAGCCGCGCCGCGCTTCTTGCCGATCGGAAAGGGTCCGGCGAAGGCGAGGACCAAAGCCAGATAGGCGGCGAAAATCAGCGCCAGCGCGTCGAACATCCCGTGCTGCGCGGAAAGATCGAGGCCGAGGCCGAGCGCCGGCGGCCCCGCCATCATCCCGAGCGCATACATGGTGACGAAGGCGGCGTTGGCGGCGCCGAGTTGCGCGCCTTGGAATTTTTCGGCCAGCAAAGCCAGGCCGACGGGATAGAATTCGCTGATGATTCCGCCCCAGACGAACAGCGCGGCGGCGTAAGCCGGCCTGTTCTCCACCATCGAGGGCAGGCTCAGGGCGCCGAGAAGGCCGAGCAAGGACAAAAAGCCGAGCAGCTTGACCTTGTTGACGCGGTCGGCGATCAGGCCGACCGGAATCGGAAACACCACATTGCCGAGCGCCCATAGCGTGAGCTGAAAGGTCGCCCAGGCGGGCGTCATCCCGGCGCGCAGACCGAAAACCGGCAGCAGTCCGTTCATGCCGGTCTCGACGGCGCCGTAAAACAGGCTGGCGGCCAGGGCCAGCGGCGCGGCTGCGAAAATTGCGCCGAGCTTTCCTCGGCCGCCTTCCATTTTCACCGTACCTTCGCGCCCCGCCCGCGCCACCGGCAGGGCGGCCGCGCCGATCAGTCCGGCGGCGACGAGAAAAGGCGGCCTTCCCTCGACCCCGATCAGGGTAAGGAGGGTCGGACCGACCGAATAGCCGAGCGCCAGCACCGTCGCATAAAGCCCCAAAACCATGCCGCGCTGGCCGCGTGGCGCTGCGGCGCTGATCCAGAATTCGCTGACCACGAAGACCACCGTCAGCGCCAGGCCGAACACCGCGCGAATCCCCAGCCAGGCCCAGACGTCGTCGATAAAGGCGAAGGCGACCAGAGCGGCGACGCAGACGCCGATCGACAGGAACAACGTGAGCCGCACGCCGAGCGCCCGGGTGAGAGGCGGCGTCAGCGGCGCGCCGATCAGCGTCGCCAGGCCGGTGACGGCGATATGCAGGCCATTGGTCCGAGCCGGAATGCCGGCGGCCTCCATCCGCAGGGCAAGCAGGGGAATCACCAGCGACAGGCCGACGCCGACGATGGAAATGCAGGAGATGGCGGCGCCGAGCTTTTTGCGCGTCGGGGAATCGAAGGCTTCGAACATAGGCGCCAATAGGCCATGTTTTCATGTCGCAAGGAAGTCGGAGCGGCTTTGGCGCCTGATCGTGTATCCACTCGACCTGCGGAAAGGCCGTCTTGCGGCGGTTTTTCCTTTTGCGTGATTTAACCTTGGCTGGAGTCATGAATTTTTCACGTCACATCAGTGGTTTGTGAGGTTTTAGCCTTGACCAGTGACTTTCGTCATGATTTACCTGCTGTGGGATCCCACAGCAATGATGCCTCGGTGGAGGCTCGCTAAAATGGCAGGACCCGTCCCCGGAGCAGGCATTGCCATCGGGCGAGCGTTGCTATGTATATACCAAACACATAAAAACAAAAAAATATTATAGTTACGTAATTATCTTGCTGTATAGACACACAACCTCGAAGTGGTAAGTAATATCGTGATTGTAGTTATTTTTGTGCTTGAGAATCACTTTGATTCAGTACATAAATGCTTTCGCTGCGAGGGGGCAGTACTCTTTACATGTCTTTTTGGGGTGCTTCTCATGAATAACACACTCATCTCTGCGGTGGGCGTCGCTTTGGTTGCGTCGCTCGGCTCGGTTTCCATGGCCAACGCCACGACCAACATCATCGATTTCTCGGCCAGTCCGGCCGGTGGCCACGCGAGCTATGCTGGCTCCAACCTTGCCAAGGCGACCGCTTTCGATCTGGGCACGACTTCCTTCACTGTGGGCGTCGTCGGCAACGACGACACCACGGGCGTCGCTTCGGGCGACTCAGTCTCGATTACGCCCGACTATGTCATCAAGCTTACCGTTGGCGCGCTCAGCACGGACCTCACCAAGGCTTGGACAACCTCGCAGGGGGCCTTCGTGGAGACCCTGACTTCGATCACAGGCTTCGGAGGCAACGTTTTCGGCGGCGTCGATTATCTTGCGGTCACCTTCGCTGGAACCGTTACAGGACCCGGCTTCAATAATGTCGCCGCCAGCATGTCTCTCTCCGCCAGCCAGAATGGCCCTGGCAAATCGGTCGGCTATTCGATCTCCGACTCGGCCACCACCACCGTCGTCACTGGCGTTCCGGAAGCCTCCACCTGGACAATGATGCTCGGGGGCTTCGCCGCGATCGGCTTCGCCGGCTATCGCCGCAGGCCTGTGACTTTCGCCGCTTGATTGCTGGTCCGCTGAAACTGGGGAAGGCCGTCGCAAGGCGGCCTTTCTTTATGCGCCTATCGTGAGCGCAGGGCGCGGGGCCGACCCGGCTAAGGCCGGGCCGATGCAGAAGGGCGCCACTCCGGGAAACGTTCAGCTTGGCTCCCGTTCGGAAGCCATTCCGGCGGTCCTCGCTGGCGGCCCCGACTTCGACCAAGGCAACGACGGCGATGCCGACAAGATCATCGCGTCGGCGATTCCCGAAACTTCGACCTGGGCGATGATGCCGCTCGGTTCCATCGGCCTTGGATTCACCGGCTATCGCCGCAATCATCGCGTGGGCATCCGTATCTGATTGCTGTCCCGATTGAATTTGCCAAAGGCCGCCGCTGGGCGGTCTTTTTATTTGCGATTCAAAGCTCGTCGCGCCGCCACTGTCCGTAATGCTGGTAGAAGAAAGGCGCCGGCAAGAAGCGGCTCATTCCCGCCGCCAGCCTCGCGCGCAATTCGATCACCACCCTCAGGGTGATTTCCGGCAGGTCGAGGCTCTCCGCTTCGTCCAGTCCGATCCAGGCCAGTTCGATCAACTCGGCGTCCGCATGCACGCATCCGTCTATCTTCGCCGCGATATGGCGCGCGTCGATGGCGAAAA
>NZ_JBKQOU010000230.1:0-10321 GCF_052145335.1 Rhodoblastus sp. | reverse complement strand
AGGAACGAGCAGCCCGGCAGGAAGATATGGGCGTATTTCGCGGTTTCGTTGAGGAACAGGTCCTGCACGATCACGCATTCCATGGCGGCGAGGCCCGCCGTGATATGCTGCGTATTCGGGTCGGACTGGGCGATGTCCTCGCCCTGAACGAAAAGGCCCATGAAATGGCCCGCGACCGCCTCGTCGATCATGTTGGGAATGCGAAGTCCCGGCTCTTCGTCCAGTTCCACGCCCCACAGCGCTTCGAAACTTTCGCGGGTGGCGTCGTCGGAGACATGGCGATAGCCGGAAAATTCATGCGGGAAAGAACCCATGTCGCAGGAGCCCTGCACATTGTTCTGACCGCGCAGCGGATTTACCCCGGCGCCGACATGGCCGATATTGCCGGTGGCCATGGCGAGATTGGCGAGACCCATTACCATGGTCGAGCCCTGGCTGTGCTCTGTCACGCCAAGCCCGTAATAGATCGCGGCGTTTTTCACGCTGGCGTAAAGCCGCGCCGCCGCGCGCACGTCGGCCGCAGGCACGCCGGTGTATTTCTGCGTCGCTTCCGGAGAATTCTCTTCCCGTGCGATGAACCGCGCCCAGAGCTCGAAATCTTCCCTGTCGCAGCGCTCGCGCACATAATCCTCGGCCACCAGGCCTTCGGCGACGATGACATGGGCCAAGGCGTTGACCAAAGCGACATTGGTCCCCGGCATCAGCTTCAGATGAAAGGCCGCCTCGACATGGGGCGTGCGCACCAGGTCGATGGAGCGCGGATCGGCGACGATCAGTTTCGCCCCATGACGCAGCCGCTTCTTCAACCGCGAGGCGAACACCGGATGGCCGTCGGTCGGATTGGCGCCGATCACCAGCACCACTTCCGCCTGATCGACCGAAGCGAAGTCCTGCGTGCCGGCGGAAGTGCCCAGCGTCACGCCGAGGCCATAGCCGGTCGGCGAGTGGCAGACGCGGGCGCAGGTGTCGACATTATTGTTACGGAACGCGGCGCGCGCCAGTTTCTGCAACACGTACACTTCTTCGTTGGTGCAGCGCGACGAGGTGATGACGCCGATGGAATTGCGGCCGTATTTGCCCTGCACCCGTTTCAGTTCGCTCGCCGAATGGGCGATGGCCTCATCCCACGAAACCTCGCGCCATGGATCGGTGATCCTTTGGCGGATCATCGGCTTGAGCATGCGGTCCTTGTGCGTCGCATAGCCATAGGCGAAACGGCCCTTGACGCAGGAATGGCCCTCATTGGCCTGGCCCTGTTTCCAGGGAACCATGCGGATGAGCTTTTCGCCCTGCATCTCCGCCTTGAACGAGCAGCCGACGCCGCAATAAGCGCAGGTGGTGACGACCGAATGTTCCGGCATGCCGTGCTCGACCACGCTTTTCTCGATCAGGGATCCGGTCGGGCAGGCCTGGACGCAGGCGCCGCAGGAGACGCATTCGGAATTGAGGAAATCCGTCGGGCCGGGTTTTATCCGCGACTCGAAGCCACGGCCCTCTATGGTCAGGGCGAAGGTGCCCTGCACCTCCTCGCAGGCGCGCACGCAGCGGCTGCAGACAATGCATTTGGCCGGGTCGTAGACGAAATAGGGATTGGACTCGTCCCTGGCGTCGCCGAGATGGTTCCAGCCCTCGGAGCCATAGCGCACCGCGCGCAAGCCGACCTCGGCGGCGGCGTTTCGCAGTTCGCCGCCGCCATCGGCGGAGATCAAGACGTCGCGCGGGTAATCGGAAACATAAAGCTCCATCACGCCGCGGCGCAGCCTGGCCAGTTTGTCGCTTTGGGTGCGGACGACCATGCCCTCTTCCGCCGGGGTGGTGCAGGAGGCCGGCGTCCCGCGCCGCCCCTCGATCTCGACCAGGCAGAGCCGGCAGGAGCCGAAAGGCTCGAGACTGTCGGTCGCGCAGAGTTTCGGGATCTTCACCTCCCGGCTCATCGCGGCGGCCATGACCGAGGTTCCTTTCGGCACGGTCACGCTCTCGCCATCGATGGTCAGGGTAACCATGGTTTCGGCGAGCCGGATCGGCGTGCCGAAGTCGATTTCCTTGACGAGGCTCATCAGGTTTTCTCCTATTCGGCGGCGGTTCGTTTGGCGACGGGCGCAAAATCTTCCGGGAAGCGGTTGAGCGCCGACAGCACGGGCATCGGGGTCAGGCCTCCCATGGCGCAGAGCGATCCGTCCGCCATCAGTTCGCACAGGTCGCGCGTCAGTGCGATATTCCTCTCGACATTCTGGCCGGCGATGATCCTGTCCATCGTCTCTTCGCCCCGCACCGAGCCGATGCGGCAGGGCGTGCATTTGCCGCAGCTTTCCTTGGCGCAGAAATGGAAGGCGAAACGCGCCATTTTCGCCATGTCGACCGTATCGTCTAAGACGACAATGCCGCCGTGGCCGAGCAAGGCCTGGTTGGCGGCGAGCGCCTCGTAATCCAGCGGAATGTCGAGATCCTTTTCCGCCAGATAGGCGCCGAGCGGGCCGCCGACCTGCACGGCGCGGATTTTCCTACCCGATGCGGTCCCGCCGCCGAAACCCTCGATGATTTCGCGCAGGGACACGCCGAAGGCGAGCTCAATGAGCCCTCCGCGTAAAACATTGCCGGCGAGCTGGACCGGCAGCGTGCCGCGCGAACGGCCGACGCCGTAATCCGCGTAAGCCTGGCCGCCATGCTGCAGAATGAAGGGGATGGCGGCGAGCGAAAGGACGTTGTGCATCAGCGTCGGCTTGCCGAACAGGCCGGAAACGGCGGGAATCGGCGGCTTGGCGCGCACCAGCGGGCGCTTGCCTTCGAGACTGTCGAGCAGCGAGGTTTCCTCGCCGCAGATATAGGCGCCGGCGCCGATCCGCAACTCGAGATGGAAATGCTTGCCCGCGCCGAAGGCGTTGGCGCCGATCCATCCCGCTTCTTCCGCGATTTTCAACGCACGGCCCATGGTCTTGGCGGCGTGGGGATATTCCGAACGCAGGTAAATGTAGCCCTTGTCGGCGCCGACGGCATAGGCGGCGATGGCCATGCCCTCGATCAGCATGAAGGGGTCGCCCTCGAAGACCATGCGGTCGGCGAAAGTGCCACTGTCGCCTTCGTCGGCGTTGCAGACGACATATTTGCGGTCGGCAGCCGTGTCGTGGACGGTCTTCCATTTGATCCCGGCTGGAAAACCCGCGCCGCCACGTCCGCGCAGGCCCGAGACGCGGACCTGTTCGATGATTTCGTCCGGCGACAGCGCCAGGGCGGCTTGCAAGCCTTCCAGACCGTCGCGAGCGCGGTATTCTTCCAGCGACAAAGGATCGATCTCGCCAATGCGCGCAAAGGTGAGGCGCTGCTGGCGCTTCATCCATTCGAGTTCAGCGACTTTGCCGAGGCGCAGCGGATGTTCCCCGCCATGCAGCGCGCCGGCGGCGATAAGCGAGGGCACATCTTCCGGTCTGACTGGCCCATAGCCGATGCGGCCTTGAGGCGTGACGAATTCGACCAGCGGCTCCAGCCAGAACATGCCGTGCGAGCCGTTGCGGACGATTTCGATGCTCAGATTCGCCAACCCGGCTTCATGGATGAAGGCCCTGGCGACAGCGTCCGCGTCAACCGAGAGGGCGGCGGCGTCTCCGGGAATGTAGAGGCAATGTGTCATGATTGCGCCCCGGCGTTTTTTGTCGCCCGCAGGCAGAGCGCGTCGAGACGGGTCTCGTCGAGCGCGCCAAAAATCTCGCCGTCGTACAGAGCATTGGGGCCGAGCGCGCAATTGCCGAAGCAATAGGCAGTCTCGACCGCCAGGCCGTTGCTGGCGCCGCCGTCGAGCTTGACACCGTGTTTGTGCTCCAGCCAGGACGCAAGTTTTTCAGCGCCGCGCGCCTGACAGGCTTCGGCAAGGCAGAACTTGATCGTGCTTCCCTGCGGCGGCTGCCGTTTGAAATCGTGATAAAACGACAGGGTCCCGAACACTTCCGCGCGGGACAGATTGAGCGTCCTGGCGATGATGGCGACGGCGCGCGCGTCGACATAGCCGAACCTGTCCTGCAAGCCATGCAGGATCGGCAGCAGCGCGCCTTCGAGGTTGCGCATGCTATCGATAATTTCGCGCGCAATCGCTTCGTCCCAAGGAATCGTCGCCGCCATGCAAATCTCCCTTTCCCGCGGTTTTACCTGTGCAGGTTGAACGCAAGATTGGATCGCAATGCCGCCGGCTGCTATTTATTTTTGTTTAAGAACCGATAAAGCGGGCCGAACGGCGCGTCCCCGCCAACATTGCGGCCTGGAACCAGCGTTCAATCAAATAGATAGGGTATTTATTCCCCGGCGCCAGAGGGGGCGGGGGGCTTTTCAGTCCTCCGCCGCCTTGCGCGAATCGGCTGGCGGCCGCGGACATCTGGCTGATTCGCTCGCAATGACGGGCCCGCGTTATTCCGCGGCTGCACCGCCCTGAGCAGCCCCGGCGGCGGAGGCGCGGCGCGGGAACAGCGCGCTCCGTCTGGCGTCGAGCCACAGGCTGAAACGGTCCATGTAAAGATAGACCACCGGCGTCGTATAGAGCGTCAGCAACTGGCTGATGATCAACCCGCCGACAATCGACACGCCGAGCGGGCGACGGATTTCGCCTCCTTCGCCGAAGCTGATCGCCAGCGGCACGGCGCCGAGGATGGCCGCGCAAGTAGTCATCAGGATCGGCCGGAAGCGCAGCAGGCAGGCCTCGTAGATCGCGTCATAGGAAGTCGCCGCGTGGGTTCGCTTGGCGACAATGGCGAAGTCGACCATCATGATCGCGTTCTTCTTGACGATGCCGATCAGCAGGATCACGCCGATAGCCGCGATAATGCTGAATTCGATGTGGAACATCATCAGGCCGAGCAGGGCGCCGACGCCGGCCGAGGGCAGGGTCGAGAGAATGGTGATCGGATGGATCGTGCTCTCGTAGAGAATGCCGAGCACGATATAGATCGCGACGATGGCGGTGAGCAACAGCAGCGGCATCGATTTGAAGGATTCGGCGAACACCAGGGAAGTGCCGGATTCCATGCCATGAATGGAAGTCGGCATGTGGATTTCGGCCTCTGCGGCGTGAATCTCGGCGATGCCGTCGCTGAGCGCGTCCTTGGGATCGAGATTGAAGGAAATGGTCGTCGTGACGAAGGGCCCCTGGTGATTGATCGACAGGGCCGTATTGCCCCGATCGTAATGGGCGATGGCGCTGAGCGGAATCATCGTCTCCTGCACCGTCGAGACGGCGGCGCCGGCGGAGGCCGAGCTTTTGCCCGAGGCGGCCAGGGCGTTGATCGCCGCATTGCGCGCCGAATCGAGGCTCGCCGCGCCCGCCTGCGCAGCGGCGACGCTCGCGCCAGCCGCGGCCTTCTGGGTCACCGAACCGCCTGGCAGATTGGACGTGGCGACGCCATTGGCCGCGCCGCCCGCGGTCGAGATGTAGATTTCATCGAGCATCGTCGGGCTTTTGGTATAGCGCGGGTCGATCTCCATGATGACGTGATACTGGTTGATGGCGGCGAAAATGGTCGAGACCTGGCGCTGGCCGAAGGCGTCGTAAAGCGTGTTGTCGATCTGCGCCGCCGTCAGGCCGAGGCGGGAGGCGGCGTCGCGGTCGATCACGAGATTGGTCTGCAACGCCTTGACTTGCTGGTCGGAAGTCACATCCTTGAGACGCCCGCGCTTTTGCAGCGTTTCGGTCAGCTTCTCCGCCCATTGGTAGAGTTCGGCGGTGTCGTCGGCGGCAAGCGTATATTGATATTGCGCCGAACTCGACCGCCCGCCGGCGCGAAAATCCTGCGCCGCCTGAAAGAACAGTCTTCCGCCCGGCACATGGCCGAGCTTCGGCCGCAGCCGGGCGATCACTTCGTCGACGGTGACGTCACGCTGCGAAACCGGCTTGAGCGCGGCGAACACCGTCGCCGTATTGCTCGAGCCATTGCCGCCGCCACTTCCTGCGCCGGTGAAGCCGACCACGGTGTCCACCGCGGGATCTTCCTTGGCGATCCGCAGCATTTCTTCCAGCTTCTGGCTGACGCCCTGGAAGGAAATGCTCTGGTCGGCTTCCAGCCGGCCGATCAGGCGACCGGTGTCCTGCTGCGGAAAAAGGCCCTTGGGAACAATGCGGTAAAGCTCGAAATTGAGCGCCACCGTCGCCAGCAGCACCAGCATGATGAAGCGTGGGTGACGCAGCGACCAGGTCAGGCTGCGGGCATAGGCGGCAATGAGCCTATCGAAGGCGCCTTCCAGCAGAGGCTTGCGTTGGGAGCCGTCTTTTTTGGGCGATGGGGCGCGCCGGCGCATGAACTGGGCGCACAGCATGGGCGTGGTGGTCAGCGAAATGACCAGCGAAATCAATATGGCCACCGTGAGCGTCATGGCGAATTCGCGGAAGAAACGCCCGACCAGTCCGCCCATGAACAGGATCGGCGTGAACACCGCGATCAGCGACATGGTGATCGAAAAAACCGTGAAGCCGACCTCGCGCGCTCCCAGCAAGGCGGCGTCGAGGGCGTTCATCCCGGATTCGATATGGCGCTCGATATTTTCCACCACGACGATGGCGTCGTCGACGACAAAGCCGGTGGCGACGGTCAAGGCCATCAGCGACAGCATGTTGAGGCTGTAGCCCAGGAGATACATGCAGCCGAAGGTGCCGATGATGGAGACCGGCACGGCGATGCTCGGCGCCAGCGTCGCGCGAATATTACCGAGAAACACGAACACCACCAGCGTCACCAAAGCGACAGCGATGACCAGGGTCCGCTCTGTGTCCTTGAGCGAGGCGCGGATGGTCACCGAACGGTCCATCGCCGTGGCCAGAGTGATATCGCCGGCCAGCGCGGATTGCAGATAGGGCAGTTCGGCCTTCACCGCATCCACCGTCGCGATGATATTGGCGCCGGGCTCGGCGGTCAGGATCGCCAGAACCGAGGGCTCGCCATTGGCGTAGCCGGCGTTGCGCAAATCCTCGACGCCATCGACGACCGAAGCCACATCGGACAGGCGCACCGCCGAGCCGTTGCGATAGGCGATGACCAGCGGCCGGTAATCCTCGGCATGGGACGCCTGATCGTTGGTGTAAATCTGGAAATGCCGGCTGTCCTGTTCGATCGCGCCCTTGGGCGCGTTGGCGTTGGCCGAGGCTAGCGCAGCGCGCACGTCCTCCAGCCCGATGCCATATTTGAACAGGGCTTGCGGATTGAGCTCCACGCGCACGGCCGGTAGGGTGGAGCCGCCGATGATGACCTGTCCGATGCCGGGGATTTGGGAGATCCGCTGCTGCAGCACGTTGGAGGCGGCGTCGTAAAGCTGGCCGCGCGTCAGCGTCTTGGAGGTCAGGCTGAGGATGAGGATTGGCGCGTCGGCCGGATTGACCTTGCGATAGGTCGGGTTGGAGCGCAGGGCCGTCGGCAGGTCGGCGCGGGCGGCGGATATGCCCGCCTGCACGTCGCGCGCCGCGCCGTCGATATCGCGGTTGAGGCCAAACTGCAGCGTAATGCGCGTCTGGCCGAGACTGGAGGTCGAGGTCATTTCCGTCACGTCGGCGATCTGGCCGAGGTGGCGCTCCAGAGGTTCGGCGACGCTGTTGGCCACGGTTTCCGGGCTGGCGCCCGGCAGGGTGGCGTTGACGGTGACGGTCGGAATGTCGATCTGCGGCAGCGGCGCCACCGGCAGCAGGAAAAAAGCGATGCCGCCGGCCAGAGCGATGCCGATGGTGAGCAGGGTTGTCGCCACCGGCCGCCGGATGAACGGGGCGGAAATATTCATGCCTCGCTCCCGGCTTCAGCCTGGGGCGTCAGGGGGACGGCAGGGCTTCGGCGCAGGCGCAAAGCCAACCGGTCGAAATAGAGATAGATTACCGGGGTGGTGAACAAGGTCAGCACCTGGCTGAAAATCAGGCCGCCGACGATGGCGTAGCCGAGCGGTTGGCGCAGTTCCGAGCCAACGCCGCTTCCGAGCATCAGCGGCAGCGCGCCGAGGATGGCGGCCATGGTCGTCATCAGGATCGGGCGGAAGCGCAGCAGGCAGGCCTGGCGGATCGCCTGCACGGGGGCTAAGCCCTCGACGCGTTCCGCCTCCAACGCGAAATCGATCATCATGATGGCGTTTTTCTTGACGATGCCGATCAGCAGGATGATGCCGATCACCGCGATAATGTCGAGATCGTAGCCGAACAGCAAAAGCGTGAGCAGCGCGCCGACGCTGGCTGAGGGCAGGGTCGAGAGAATGGTGATCGGATGGATGAAGCTCTCGTAGAGCACGCCGAGCACGATATACATGGTGGCGATCGCCGCCGCGATCAGCAGCAATTGATTGGTCAGCGAAGACTGGAAGGCCGCCGCCGCGCCCTGCCAGGCCACAACAAAAGAAGCCGGCAGGCCGATTTCAGCCCGGATCTTGTCGATCGCCGTAACCGCTGCGCCGAGCGAGACGCCTTTCGCCAGATTGAAGGAAATGGTGGTCGCCGGGAACTGGCCGAAATGGGTGATCACCAGCGGGCCGGAGCGCCGGGTCATATGGACGATGGCCGAGAGCGGCGTCTGGCCGCCGGTGGTCGAGGAATTGGACGGCAGGTAGATCGAATCCAGTCCCTTGACCGATTCCTGCAGGGATTTGTCGGCTTCGAGGATGACGCGGTACTGGTTGGATTGGGTATAGATGGTCGAGATGATGCGCTGGCCGAACAGATCGTAAAGCACATTGTCGACGGTGGCCGGGGTGATGCCGAAACGCGCGGCGGTGGCTCGGTCGATGGTCAGGTCGAGCGCCGCTCCGCCTTGTTGCAGGTCGCTGCCGACATCGGCCAGTTCGGGCGCCTGTTGCAGCCTTTTGGTTAGTTTGGGCGCCCATTCGGCAAATTCTTCCGGATTGGCGTTTTCCAGCACGAATTTATATTGGGCGCGGGTGACCGAGGCGTCGATGGTGAGATCCTGCGCCGGCTGCATGAACAGTTTTCCGCCCACCACGCCCGACGCCTCCTTGTTGAGGCGGCGGATGATCTCGGCGATATTTTCGCTGCGCTGGTCCTGAGGTTTGAGATTGATCAGGAAGCGGCCCGAATTGAGAGTGAGATTGGCGCCATCGACGCCGACGAAGGAGCTGAGCGAGACGACGTCCTTGTCCTGGAGGACGACATCCGCCAGTTCGCTCTGCAGGCGCACCATCTCCTTGAACGATACGTCCTGCGGCCCCTCGGTGATGGCCTGGATGACGCCGGTGTCCTGCGCCGGGAAGAAACCCTTGGGAATGACGACATAGAGCAGGGCGGTGAGCCCCAGGGTGGCGATGGCGACCATCAGGGTCAGCGGCTGCCAGGCCAGAACCACGTCGAGGGCGCGGGCATAGGCCGCGATGATCCTGTCGAAGACTTTTTCGGCGTAAAGGTCGAAACGGCCGCGCTCGCTCTCGGGACGGTGGCGGATCAACCTTGCGCAGAGCATCGGCACCAGGGTCAGCGAAACCACCGCCGAAATGACGATGGTGACGGCGAGCGTGATGGCGAATTCATGGAACAGCCGTCCGACCACATCTCCCATGAACAGCAGCGGGATCAGCACCGCGATCAGCGACACGGTCAAGGAGATGATGGTGAAGCCGATCTGCCGCGAGCCGCGCAGCGCGGCGCGCAGCGGCGCCTCGCCTTCCTCGATGTAGCGCGCGATGTTTTCGATCATCACGATCGCGTCGTCGACGACGAATCCCGTGGAGATCGTCAGCGCCATCAGCGAAAGATTGTCGAGACTGAATTTTAGCAAATACATGACGACCAATGTGCCGACGAGCGACAGCGGCACGGAGAGACTGGGAATTATGGTCGCGGGCAGATTGCGCAAAAAGACGAATATGACGAGAACGACCAGAACGACCGCGAGGCCAAGTTCGAACTCGACATCCTCGACCGACGCGCGGATCGTCGTCGTTCGGTCGCTCAGCACCGTCACGTCCAACGCGACCGGGAGGGACGCGCGCAATTTCGGCAGCAGCCTCTTGATCGTGTCCACGACCTGAATGACGTTGGCGCCCGGCTGGCGCTGGATGTTGAGAATGATCGCGCGCGTCGAATTGGCCCATGCCGCGATCTTGCTGTTTTCGGGTCCATGCCGCACGCTCGCCACGTCGCTGACGCGGACGGGATTGCCATTGCGATAGGCGACAATGACCTCGCCGAACTTCGCCGCGTCGTCGATCTGATCGTTGGCGTTGATCGTCGAGGATTGTTGGGGGCCGTCGAAGGCGCCCTTGGGCGTGTTGGTGTTGTTGTTGTTGAGCGTCGTCCGCAAATCGTCGATGTTCAGCCCATAGGCGGCGAGCGCGCTCGGATTGAACTGGATGCGAACGGCGGGGCGCT
>NZ_JBKQOU010000229.1:0-3625 GCF_052145335.1 Rhodoblastus sp. | reverse complement strand
TCCGCCGACCCGCAGAGCATGCTTGAGGCGTTGAATATATGCATTCTGTTCCTTTTCGCCCGTAAGAAAGTGGAACGTGGCACGGTCGTGCCAAACATCGTAGATTTCGGATGGTTGCCATTCGGTTGCATCGGCCACAATCCATTTGACCCGGTTTCCCTTGCTGCCAAGGCGAGCGCGCGCGGATGCGAGGGCGGCGGCGGACAAATCCAAGACCGTGACGCTCTCGAAGCCCTGCGCCAGCAGACTATCGACAAAACGCGATGCGCCGCCGCCAATGTCGATGATGGCGGATGAGGACTGCGCGCCCGTCAGGCCGAGTAATTCGAGGGAAGGCGCAGGGGTCTCCTGAAACCAGCTCACCTCCGCCTCGCCCTTGGACGAGTAGACATTTTCCCAATGGGTTTCACGGTCGGTCGCAGACATCGCTCGTCCCCGATTTCTGGCATGCGCCTGCCGAAAACACATCGGAATCGGTCGCAGCCCGAGTAACCCTGACCGTCTATATCGCAGCAAGAGTGGCCACAAACACGTCGTCAACGAACGTCGTTCCGGTCGCGTCGCGTCAGGCCGATCATGGAACGTCCCGGACCCGCAAAACGAGCACTCGAATTTGTTCGCTCGACAGCCCGCCCAATGTAGGCGCAGCAACACCGGTTTGCGACTACGTCGGCCACCTCGGCGCGACGAATTTCATAACTCAGATCGTGAGCTTGGCCTTGGCATCTATATATGATAATGTCCTTTAACACCTTTAGCGAGATCGCTCATGAAGCTCCTCAAGGAACGCTCCAGCAGGGAATTGAACGCCGCGCTCGGCCATCTCGACGAAATCATCGAACATGTGGTGCAGGACATGGAGACGACTCCGGGGCCGGGATGGGAGGCCATTCTCGACCTGTTGCGCGGCGACCGTGATGAGATTGAGCAAGAACTGAATCAGCGGGGCGACACTTGAACCATCTCGCCCTTAGTCTCACCCATCACATCCCCGCCCTCGTCCATGCCGCAGGGCCGCGTGCCTCGACGCGCTTTTTGGAATTCTTTGTCCTCAACATCCGCAATCCAAACACGCGCCGCGCCTATGGTGGCGCGATATCGGAATTTCTCGACTGGTGCGTCACTCGCGGCGTCACGTCGATCACGGACGTGCAGCCAATGCATGTCGGCGCGTATATCGAAATGCTGACGCGCAGCCTCAGCGCGCCGACAGCAAAACAACGACTGGCGGCAGTTCGGATGTTGTTCGATTGGCTCGTCATCGGCCAAATCATCCCGACCAATCCCGCCGCATCCGTGCGCGGTCCGAAACACGTCGTCAAAGTTGGTAAGACGCCCGTGCTCGACCCGACAGAAGCCCGCGCGCTGCTCGACGCCATCGACATCAGCACGCCGGTCGGCCTGCGGGACCGCGCCCTGATCGGCCTGATGGTCTATTCCTTCGCGCGCATCGGCGCCGCGATTGGCATGAAGGTCGAGGATGCTTTCATTCAGAACCGCCGCCTTTGGGTGCGGCTGCACGAAAAAGGCGGCAAGCTTCATGCGATGCCGTGCCATCACAATCTGGAAACCTACCTGCACGCATATATCGACGGATGCGGGCTCGCCGACGATCCGAAGGGACCGCTTTTCCGGACCATTGGCCGAGGCACTGGCAAGCTCACCCGAACGCCCCTGCCCCAAGCAAACGCTTATGCGATGATTCAGCGGCGGGCTGCGTGCGCCGAAATCGAAACCAATATCGGCAACCACACGTTTCGCGCCACCGGCATCACCGCCTATCTCAAAAACGGCGGGACGTTGGAAAAGGCCGCTGCAATGGCCAACCATTCATCCACCCGCACAACACAGCTCTATGATCGGCGCCACGACGAAATGAGCCTCGATGAGATTGAACGGATAGTAATTTGAGGAGCTGCAAACCGCATTTACCGGCTTATACTACGGGCGCTTCGTCACCATCCGCCACAGCTCGGCCCAAATAACGGCATCGGCGTCGGCGCGGTGACGACGATTTCGCTCTGCGTCCTCTCTAGTCTGTTTGAGACTCGCCAGATCGAAATTTCGATCCGCAGCGGCGTGCTCCAGCAAGATTCGGGCGTCGGTGTGGCGAATGATAAAGGCGGGCTCGACACCAAGCGGTTTGAGTTCGGATTCCACTCACGCGATTGCCGGAAGCCCGCGAATTCGACGCGGCGAAGTCAACGACCCAGAAACTTCGCGGCGCGCTTCGCGAGAAAGGCCGCTGTTCCCTCCGCCTTGTCGTCGGTGGAGGCGCACACTGCGAAGAGTGAGCCTTCAAGAGCGAGACCTTCCGACAAGCTCGTCTCCATGCCCTTGTTCACGGCCTCAAGCGCAAATTTTATCGCAAGCGGCGCGTTGGCCGCGATTTGTCGCAAAATTGTTTCAGCGCGCGCGAGCAAATCCGCATGGGGAACGATCTCGTTGACCAGACCCACCCGGTAAGCCTCTTGCGCGTCAATCGTCGCGCCGGACAGGATGAGTTGCAGCGCTCGTCCCTTGCCGACCAGACGGGCAAGCCGCTGCGTCCCGCCAAAACCGGGAATGAGGCCAAGCTTGACTTCGGGCTGACCGAATTTGGCGTTATCGGACCCGAGCCGGATGGCGCAGGCCATCGCGGTTTCGCATCCGCCGCCCAACGCATAACCGTTGACCGCCGCAACGACAGGCTTGCCGAATGTCTCGATAAGATCGAGCACCGCTTGGCCTTGGCGCGAATAGGCTTCGGCTTCGATCACATTGAGCCGCGCAAGCTCGCCGATGTCCGCCCCTGCGATAAACGCTTTGTCGCCCGCGCCGGTAAGGATGACCCCCAGAACAGAAGTATCATCCCGAGCGCTTTCGAAAGCCGCCCTGAGTTGCGTCAACGTGACTCGATCAAGGGCGTTGAGGACCTTTGGTCGATTGATGGTGATAAGGACGATGGCATCCTTGCGTTCATAGAGAACGTTGGCTTCCGCCACCGGCTCGACTGCGATTTTCATGTTCTTCGCTCCAGTTGGCCACGCTAATTTTGTAGTTCATCGGCGCGGGGCGCACAAAACCAGCATCGGATGAGCGGATTGTGATCTGAGGCTCGCCACGGGGTGCAGCCGCGCGACCGCCGCGAAGATCGCCAAGCGCTCGGTTGCCTAACCGCGACCAATAAAAGGCATTTTTGTCGCCATGACAGTTAGATTTTGCACATTGGCGTCGAGCGGCAGGCTGGCCATATAGACCAATGCTTCGGCGACGTGTTTGGGATCGATGACCGGCTCGCTTTTGATTGAGCCGTCAGCTTGACGAATGCCTGAAGCCATCAGCAGCGTCATGTCCGTCGCGGCATTGCCGATGTCAATTTGGCCACATGCGATGTCATGGGCGCGGCCATCAAGCGACGTCGCCTTGGTCAGACCGGTAATGGCGTGTTTTGTCGCCGTGTAGGGAGCGGAAAAGGGGCGCGGCGCGTGGGCGGAAATCGAACCATTATTGATGATTCGACCGCCACGCGGCTCCTGCGCTTTCATCAGTTTGAACGCCTGCTGTGTGCATAGAAACGCCCCGGTCAGATTGACGTCCACGACGGATCGCCAATGTTCATAGCTCAATGTTTCGAGTTCGACAG
>NZ_JBKQOU010000228.1:0-2961 GCF_052145335.1 Rhodoblastus sp. | reverse complement strand
ACCCGGCGAGCTGGCAACTCGCTATGATACTGTCATAGAGCCCCGGGCCGATCGCGCGCGGGAAGAGGATAAACGTCTCCCGGGCCAAGGCGATCAGCGGTACGGAGCGGCTGGCGGCCAGCGGATGGTTCGAGGGCAGCACGACGCGCATGGGTTCTTCGACGAGCGGCTGCATCGTGATCCCTTCGCCATCGCTGAGCGGCGGCCGCACAAAGGCGACGTCGAGGCGACCATTTCGCAAAGCCTCAATCAGGTGAGGTGTATTGCTCTGCTCCGGCGTAAGCAGAACGTCCGGATAAAGTTCCCGATAGGCTTGTATGAGACCGGGGATGCGCGGCTGGAAATAGGTCGCGCCCGCGAAGCCGAGATGAATACGCCCCGTCTCGCCGCGCGCCCGGCTTTGGACATTCGCTTTGGTCCGTTCGACATGCTCCAGAATCCGTCTCGCCTCTTCGAGCAGCAGCGCCCCGGCCTCGGTCAGTTCCACGCCGCGCGTCAGGCGGTGGAAGAGCGAGGTCCCTATCTCCTGCTCAAGCTGACGGATCTGCAGACTCAATGGCGGCTGCTTGATCCCGAGCCGCCAGGCGGCCCTGGTGAAGTGCCGTTCCTCGGCAACGGCCGCGAAGTACCGAAGATGCCTCAGGTCCATAGTCTGGCTATACCGAAAAGCTATCAGTTTCGCTTGCACCATATATTGGACTTCCGCTCGCGCCATGCCCAGATCGCTCAGTGAGAGGCAATGCCCGCCGTTATTGCAAAGGAGCGAGATCATGAGGACCGTTGCGGATCAGTTTGCCGAAACCCTGGCGGCGGCCGGTGTGAAGCGGATTTACGGCATCGTGGGCGACAGCTTGAACGGTTTGACGGACGCCATCCGCCGACAGGGCAAGATTGAATGGGTTCACGTCCGCCATGAAGAAGTCGCCGCCTTTGCCGCCAGCGCCGAGGCGCACCTGACAGGCAGCCTCGCCGTCTGCGCTGGAAGCTGCGGGCCCGGCAATCTGCACCTCATCAACGGCCTGTTCGACTGTCATCGCTCTCGCGTGCCGGTGCTGGCGATCGCGGCCCATATCCCTTCGGCCGAGATCGGCTCGGGCTACTTCCAGGAGACCCATCCGGAGAACCTGTTCCGGGAATGCAGCCATTATTGCGAACTCGTCTCCAACCCGCGCCAGATGCCGCGCGTGCTCGAGATCGCGATCCGCGAGGCGGTGGGCAAGCGTGGCGTTTCGGTAGTGGTGATCCCGGGCGACGTCGCCTTGCAGGCTGCCGAACCGGCGCCGCTCCCCAAATCCGAGGCGCTGCTGCCGCAGCCTGCGGAGATCACGCCGCCGCGCGCCACGCTCGAACATCTGGCTTCGCTCCTCAATGCCGCGCAACGCGTCACGATCCTGTGCGGCTCCGGTTGCCAAGGTGCGCATAATGAACTGGTGGCGCTCGGCGGGCGCCTCAAGGCGCCGATGGTGCACACGATGCGCGGCAAGGAGCATGTCGAGTGGGACAATCCCTATGACGTGGGCATGACCGGACTGATCGGCTTCTCGTCCGGCTATTACGCCATGCTGGACTGCGACGTCCTGCTGGTCCTCGGCGCAGACTTTCCCTATCGGCAGTTCTATCCGAACGACGCCAAGGTGCGCATCGCGCAGGTCGATATCCGGGTGGAGCAGATCGGGCGCCGCTGCGCGACAGACGCCGCCATTGTGGGCGACGTCCGCACCACGCTCAAGGAACTAATTCCGCTACTGGACGAGAAACGCAACGACGCGCATCTCGCCCAGGCTCGGCGACATTACGCGCAGGTGCGCAACGACCTCGACCGTCTGGCCGAGGGTCGTCCGGGCGCCGGCCTGATCCATCCGCAGCAGATCGCCAAGGCGATCAGCGATCGCGCCGCGCGAGACGCGGTGTTCACCTGCGATGTCGGTCTGCCTACCGTCTGGGCCGCACGCTATCTGGCCATGAATGGCGAGCGGCGATTGCTCGGCTCGTTCTGGCATGGATCTATGGCCAATGCGATGGCTCAGGCGATCGGCGCCCAGGCAGGCTTCCCCGGCCGCCAGGTCGTCTCGCTCTCGGGCGACGGCGGCTTCACCATGCTCATGGGCGACCTCATCAGCCTCAAGCAGCTCGACCTGCCGGTGAAAGTGGTCGTCTTCAACAATGGCGCGCTCGGATACATTGAGCTCGAGCAGAAATCGACCGGCTTCCTTGATTTCGGCACCGAGCTGAAAAACCCCGATTTCGCGGCGATGGCCGAGGCTATCGGCATCCGCAGCATCCGGCTGCAGGATCCCTCCGAGGTGACCGACGGCATCGCCGCGGCCTTCGCTCATGACGGGCCGGTCGTCGTCGATGCGGTGGTCAACCGGACGGAGCTCGCGATGCCGCCATCGGTTACCGTCGAAATGGCCAAGGGCTTCTCGCTCTATATGGTGAAGGCGATCATGAACGGCCGCGCCGACGAAGTCATCGACCTCGCTCGCACCAACCTCTGGCGTTGAGCAGAGCATGAGCGAAACAATACAAGGCGGCGTTCCCATGGATAAGAAAAGGACTGGCGCGATCGCCTTCGTCGCCCGTTGTTCAGGTTCAGCGACGGTCGCCTACGAACTGGCGTCGTTTCTGGGATTGCCTGAAGCACTTTGGGCGACGATGTCCGCTGTGATCGTGTCTCAGGAACAGTTGCACGAAACGGGATCCTCCCTGACCGGGCGTGTCCTCGGCACCCTGTTGGGGATTGCCGTCACCGTCTCGGTGAGTGGGATCGCCTCCCGCATGGCCGTTCCCATAGTCGCGCAAAGGGCGGTCGCAGTGGGCGTCTGCGCTCTCGTCGCGCGCGAATTTCCAAAGCTTCGGGTTGCGATGTGGAGATGCCCGATCATTCTCCTGACGGCGAAGCCTTCCATCCCGGTCGTCGCGGTCGCTCTTAGCCGCGGAAGCGAAGTCATTCTCGGCGCC
>NZ_JBKQOU010000227.1:0-3699 GCF_052145335.1 Rhodoblastus sp. | reverse complement strand
TCAGGGATTGGTTGATCGCGTCGATCTCGCCGATGCGCCGGTCCGCAGAAAAGCCGACCCCGATCTCGATGTACTTGACCACACCGGAGCGCCGGGTGCGCACGTGATGGATCGCGTCGATGCGGTCGAAGTTGCAGAGGAGCACGCGGTTGACCAGCGTGAGCTGCGAGGGATCGAGCATTCTGTCCATGAGGTCGGGCAAGGCGCCGGCAATCAGCTGGTACGCCGTCCAGAGCATCATCTGGACCACGACCGCCGAACCGACGAGGTCCGCGACCCGACCGCTGATCTGGCCGGCAAAGAGCGCCGAGACAAGGATGGCCAGCGTCGCCGAAGCTGAAGACACGACCTTCAGCAGTCTCGTTCTGACCTGTCCGTCGATGAGAATGGAGGCGCCGAGGCGGCGGGCGTGCAGATAGGTCACGAACATCCAGGCGTTCTGCGTCGTGTTGACCGCGCCGGTAGCGGTGGCGACCGCGAACCCGAGGGGGCTGGGCTGCGACGGCTGTAGCATCGTGAGCACACCGAGCGCGAAGATCCAGATGCTGGACAGTACCAGCGCTATGCCGATCAGCAGATTGAGGAAACTTTCGATCTTGCCGGATCCATACTGGTAGCTGGGTAGCCGCCCGCGGTGGATGCGGCGCATCACGACATAGGCGAACAGTTCCAGCAGAGTGAGAAGGCACGCGCGCATCGCGTCGGCCAGCAATGTCAGGGAACCCGACCAGATCGCGATGGCCAGGATCGGTGTCGAGAGCAGCACGTCCGTCCCCACCCCGAGCGACATTGCGCGCTCGCGTCGCCGTTCTGTATCCGTCATCGGCCAAGCGGCGATGGTCGGGCGGGGGCCGCTCATCCGAGAGCCATTCCCTGCAGTAGTTCGCGGACCAAGATTTGGGATCTGGGCCTGGGCTGGCGTCAAGCCCGCGCCGGCGCAGACGACGTGAAACAGGGTTTGAGCGCTCAATATGCTTGCTCCCTAGAAATTCAGTGGGACGAAGAAACAGAAGACGGCCGACTGAGAGCCGTCGAGATTGTCGCGATAGAAAATCCAATAGTCGCCGTCCTGGCTCGCCAGCGCGAACTTGGCGGCGAGAGGCTCGTGGTAGCCTTCGACGACATAGTCGCCGCGCGCGTTCAGCGCGACCTGTTCGGGCCGGAGATGATGCGCGTCCGCCACGCCGCAGCACGCCGACTTGATCCAGCCTGGGACGGCTTTGCCGTTCGCCCATTGCTCATGGGCGACAGCCGGAACGGCGCCCAATAGGAAAGCCGCGGCAAGACAGAGACGCATGGCTGGCCTTTCTCCTGAAGCGCCTCGCGGACAATGTCGCTAAACGGGCTTTCTCCGAGCCAAGCTGGGGCGAAACATTCTGACCACGACGCTGTCTCGCGGAAGCAGCATCGAATCGGCGATCGCCCAGATCAAGTAGCAAGTGAGCATCGCCCATGCATTGAACGCAAAGGCGCCGTCATCGTGCGCTTTCGAAGAGAAGACATCGGCCGTAGTTGCGATGATCGCTAGAACGCGACTGATCAATACGATGTTGCGGCACAATGCGCTGGCGTCAATCTTACGCCACGGAAACGACAGCTCGCCGCGGACGCCGAACGCGCTTCCGAATTTGCCCACGGCATGCAGCAACCCTGAAGTTGCTGCGAGGAAAGGATTGCTGAGCAGGTACAAGCCCGCGCCAAGCGCAATCGCTCCAAAGCCTGAGGAAAGATCTCCAAGCTGCGTCAACTTCTGGTCGGGCAGATATCCGTTCGACCACGCCCGATGATAAGCCTCCCCGCTCCAAAAGAAGATCGCTGTTGCGATCGCGAGCGCAACGGCGGCCGGACTTCCCGCGACATATCGGATTCCGATCGACAGAACGTTAGAGAAGCTGTCCGTCGACTCCGCTGCGACGAGAAACGTCACGATCAGGCCTGCGCCGAATCCAAGCGCGTTGCCCAGATTATACAGTCCGCCCGGTCCCTTGAGCCGGCTGAGTATCGCCGTACGCCACCGGTACATGGGTCGCGCCATTGATTTGCCCAAGTGGTCCGCTCGCGTCATTGGCATTCCCTCCAGCGAGCGGCCTGGCGACGCTTCAATGTGTGAAACCCGGCTTCAGCGACCCGGCGATCGTCGCCCGGCGGGGTCACGGCCGCATAACCTGCGTGTAACGGACTGGTAACAGCGTGTTTCATTGAGTATGACGGATGTGCGACAGGGGGGCGGCGTGGATGTCTGGCCAGATAATGATCGTGGGCCGGAATGTGGCGCTACGAGCCCGACTCGCACAGCTCCTGAACGGCGGTGGCCACCGCGTCGCTATCGCGGAAAACGCCGTGCACGCCCGCCGTCTGGGTTTGGAGGGCGTCGCCCTGGCGATTGTCGCCCCCGAACGGCTCGATCCGGAGGGAAAAGGCTTGCTCCAGGAGTTGCGGGCCACGGTCGGCGCCGTCCTGCTCGTTGCGACGCCCGACGGCAAGCGCGAGCTGCGCTCCGCCGATGTCCTCGACGTCTCCGATGAGGCCGGGTTGCTCGCCCGGGTGGCGGAGGCGGTGGCGCCCGCTCCCGAAGCCGACGACGTGGAGCCGGTGCTGAATTTCGCCGACTATCGCATCGATCTGGCCGGACACAGCCTCTTCGATCCGTCAGGCAAGGAGATCCCGCTCACGCCTGGAGAGTTCGGCCTTCTGCGCGCATTCGTCGAGCGGGCGGGACGCGTGCTGTCGCGCGACCAGCTCCTGCAGCTGACGGCCGGCCGTGACGCCGAGACTTACGACCGCAGCATCGACATGCAGATGGTCCGTCTGCGCCGCAAGATCGAGCAGGACCCAAGGCGGCCCAGCCTGATCGTCACCGTTCCCGGCAGCGGTTATAAATTCTCGGCCAGAGTGACGGCGGAGGCGGTCGGGGCGCCGGGCGCGACGCCAGGCGAAGCTGCGTCGCCGCCGGCGCCGCCAAGCCCGTCAGCGCCTTCCCCTGAGCGGCGACAGCTGACCATCATGCAGTGCGCCCTGTCGGGGGCGGCGTTCGAGTCCGCTCAGCGCGATCCGGAGGACTTGCATCGGTTGTTGACTGCCTTTCATGAGAGCTGCGTAGCAATCATCGCGGAAGCGGGCGGCGGAGTCGCCAAGCTGCTGAATGACGGGGTCCTGGCCTATTTCGGCTACCCGCAGGCGGATGAACACCAGGCGGAACGTGCGATTCGCGCGGCCCGCCGCCTGGTCCAGGCGTCGGGCCGGGCCGACGTAGGTCAGACCAACGGCGTGCAGGCCCGTGTCGCCATAGCGACGGGTCTCGTCCTGGTGGGCGGTCTGTTTCGCGATTCGGGGGAACAGGTGGTTCTAGGCGAGCCTGCCAGCCTTGCCGCCGGTCTCGTCGCGCGCGCCGCATCGGGTACGGTGCTCATCTCGGCGAGCACACGGCGCCTGGTGGGCGAACTCTTTCGATGCGAAGAGCGCGGGCCAATCGCACTCCCCGGCTTTTCCGAAGCGATCGCTGTCTGGCAGGTCGTCCAAGAGGGGGCTGCCGAAAACCGTTTTGAGTCGCTGCACGGGCAGCACGTCGCAGCTTTGGTCGGCCGCGAGGAGGAATTGGCGCTGTTGCTGCGGCGGTGGGACCAGGCGAAAGCAGGCGAAGGCTGCGCCGTCCTGATATCGGGCGAGGCCGGCATCGGCAAATCGCGCGTCCTGGCGGAA
>NZ_JBKQOU010000226.1:0-29827 GCF_052145335.1 Rhodoblastus sp. | reverse complement strand
GTCGCCGAAGCTCTCGCGCTTCGGCGACGCCGCAAATTTGACGTGAGTCCCTGATTTTTTGCTCCTGAAAGATTTTCACACGCGAGGAGCAATGCAGCGGATTTTGCTTTTGATCATTGCATTAGGAACCGGATTGGTGGCGCTAACCACGATCGGTCTCTATTTCTATGAGCGGCCCACTTTTTTGCGCGTTGCGGTCCCACGCGGCGGCGAGTCGCAGAAGCTTCTCGCGGCGCTCAATCAGGAATTCATCAGGACGCGGGCCGATTTGCGGTTTCATATCGTCGCTACGAATGATGCGCGCGCCTCCTCCAAATCGATGGAGGATGGATCAGTCGATCTGGCCGTCGTGCGTTCAGATATAGCGATGCCGACAAACGCCGCCACGGCGCTGATCTTCGCCCACCAATACGCCGTGATCGCCGCTCCTCACGGCGCGAGTTTTTCCAACGTCTCTGACCTCAAGGGCAAGCGCGTAGCCATCATCGCGTCGGAACTTTCAGGAGACGCCAACCAGAAACTGCTCGATACGATCGAGGCGCAATATTCCCTGCCGCCCGAGGCCATAACCAAAAAATTGATCGATCTCTCCAATCTGTCCGAGTCTCTTCAATCTGGTGACGTCGACGCGGTCTTGGCGTTTGGCGCATTCGATTCCCCGCAAATTGCTGAGCTGGTGCAAATTTTATCGCATGGCGTTTCTCCGCCTGAAGCGCCTGATTTCATCCCGATTCTCGAATCGAACGCCATTGCCAAGCGATTTCCAGGATTTGAAGCGACAGAAATTTTGCGTGGCGCGTTCGGCGGCTCGCCGTCGCGTCCGGCGGAAAATGTCGAGACCATCGGAGCGACCATCCGCCTCGTCGCAAGCAACGATTTGGCCAATTCGACCGTTGGAGATGTCACCAATCTGATTCTGGCCAACCGCGCGGCGGCCGCGAAGACCGCGCCATGGGCCAACCATATAGAAGCGCCTGAGACCGACAAGGGGGGGGTACTGCCAACCCATCCGGGCGCCGCAGCCTTTCTCGACGGGGAAGAGGAAACGTTTTTCGATAAATATAGCGATCTTATTTATATCGGCGCGATGGTCGGCAGCGTGTTGATATCGGGTGTTGCGGCTCTTGCTAGTCGGATCACCGTGCAAGGCTATGCGCGCTTCGACCAGCTGATGGAACAAGCTCTCACCATATTGAAGGCCGGACGCGAGGCGATCGACGAGCCGAGCTTGAATCGGCTCGAGCTGGAAATCGATGAGATTCTGACGCAATCGTTGGCTGCGGCCCACATGCCGAAATTGGATGGACATCAGCTAGCCGCCCTGACCCTGGCGGTGCAACAGGCCCGCCTCGCGATCGCCGACCGTCGGCTGGGGCTCGTCCGGCGTTTGCCGGAATCCTCGCCCGAACTTCGCCGCAAAACTTAGTATTTCGAATGTCCTGTCGTCGACGCAGGCGACGCGCGGGTTTTCAAATTCCCCCTTTTCGTATAGAGCAAGCCGCAGCTGGTCTTTCGTCGCCCAATTTGCGGTCATGCCCATGTCATCGATTCGCTGTCTTTGACGGAAATGACTTTTTCGCGTGCGGCATTCGGCGCAGCGCGTTTTTCGCAAGAGCGGTTCTTCCCCAGCAAATCCGGGAAAGAAGCCTCTTACCTCTGTTTCAACGCATATCCAGTCCGGAAAGTCTGCGGCTTTTCGCGGGTAAGCACCAAAGCCTAGGCTACCATGAAGCTTCGTAACATCGCCATCATTGCCCACGTCGACCACGGGAAAACCACTCTGGTCGATCAATTGTTGCGCCAATCCGGCGCGTTTCGAGACAATCAGCGCGTCGTCGAACGTGTCATGGATTCCAACGATCTGGAGAAGGAGCGCGGCATCACCATTCTGGCCAAGGCGACTTCGATCGTGTGGAAAGACACCCGGATCAATATTGTCGACACGCCTGGCCACGCCGATTTCGGCGGTGAGGTCGAACGCATTCTGTCAATGGTCGACGGCGCTATCGTTCTGGTCGATGCGGCCGAGGGACCGATGCCTCAGACCAAATTCGTCGTCGGCAAGGCGCTCAAGATCGGCCTCAAGCCGATCGTGGCGATTAACAAGGTCGACAAGCACGACGCTCGGCCCAGCGAAGTCATCAATGAGGTCTTCGATCTTTTCGCGGCTTTGGACGCTGATGACGAACAACTCGATTTCCCGATCCTCTACGGTTCGTCGAAACAGGGCTGGATGGCCGATAGCCCCGACAGGCCCACGCAGGATATGGCGACTTTGTTTGACCTCGTAGTCAAACATGTGCCGGAGCCCAGGGTCGAAGAAGGCGGCTTCCGTATGCTCGGCACTTTGCTCGAAGCCAATCCTTATCTCGGCCGCATCGTCACAGGGCGCGTGTTTGCCGGCTCGATCAAGCCAAACCAGGCGGTGAAAGTACTCGATCGCAAGGGCAATATTGTCGAAACGGGTCGCGTTTCGAAAATCCTCGCCTTTCGCGGCATTGAACGTCAGCCCATCGAAGACGCTGAAGCAGGCGACATCGTCGCCATCGCCGGTCTTGAAAAATTCAACGTCGCCGATACGCTTTGCGCGCCCGACGTCAACGAGCCGCTGCAGGCGCAGCCGATCGACCCGCCGACCCTGTCGATGACCTTCCTGGTCAACGACTCGCCGCTGGCGGGAACCGAGGGCGACAAGGTGACCAGCCGCGTCATTCGCGACCGCCTCTACAAGGAAGCCGAGGGCAACGTCGCGCTGAAAATCGAGGATTCTCCGGGTGCGGACTCGTTCATCGTGTCTGGTCGCGGTGAATTGCAACTCGCCATTCTGATAGAAACCATGCGTCGTGAAGGTTTTGAGCTCGGCATTTCCCGTCCCCGCGTTGTGTTCCAGAAGGCTGAAGATGGTTCGCGCCTTGAGCCGATCGAAGAAGTGGTCATCGACGTTGATGAGGAGTTTTCGGGCGTCGTCGTGCAGAAAATGTCCGAGCGCAAAGCAGACATGATTGAAATGCGCCCTTCGGGCGGCAATCGCCTGCGCCTCGTCTTCCACGCGCCGACTCGTGGCCTCATAGGCTATCAGGGCGAATTGCTGACCGACACGCGCGGAACCGCGATCATGAACCGGCTTTTTCACGAATATGCGCCCTACAAGGGCGACATTCAGGGCCGGCGCAACGGCGTCCTGATCTCGAACGACTCCGGCGAAGCTGTAGCCTATGCGATGTGGAACCTGGAAGATCGCGGTCCGATGATGATCGAACCGGGAATCAAGGTCTATGCGGGAATGCTCATCGGCCAGCACACGCGCGAGAACGATCTCGAAGTCAATGTGCTGAAAGGCAAGAAGCTCACCAACGTCCGCGCCGCTGGCAAGGATGAAGCGGTGAAACTCACCACGCCGATCCGCATGACGCTGGAAAAGTCGCTCGCCTATATTGAAGATGATGAATTGGTCGAGGTCACGCCGAAATCCATTCGCCTGCGGAAAACCATTCTCGATCCCAACGACCGCAAGCGCGCCGGACGATCGAAAGATCCAAACGCATGAGCTTTGGCTGAGCTATGAAAGATTTTCGGGCGGGGCTAAGGCTCCGCCCTTTTTACGGTGCGATGCTCAAAGGACTCGCAAACCAGATGGAAACAGGCGCTCATCCGTTTCAATTTGGCAATAAGGCCCGCCAACTGCGCGTCGAAACCTTATCGAAACTTCGATGGCTGGCCTTGTTCGGCCAATTGGCGACGGTGCTCGCCACATCCCTGGTTTTGCGGTTTCCCTTGCCACTTGCGCTTTGTCTCGTGGTCATCGGGGTTTCGGCACTGTTGAACATCGCCGTCAGATTGCTGGCGCAAAAAACTTTGCGATTGACGGTCGGGCCGGCGACGTCTTTGCTGGCCTTCGATGTATTGCAACTTACAGCTTTGCTCTATCTGACCGGCGGCCTCGCAAATCCTTTTTCGATTCTTTTCCTGGCTCCTGTAACCATTGCCGCGGTTTCGCTCCCTCCTCGGCAAATCGTATTGATTGCCATTTTGACGGCGCTTGCTGCAAGTTTTCTCGGCGTCGAGCACCAACCGTTGCCCTGGTACGGCGGTCAGCCGATTAATCTACCTTGGCTCTACCAGCTTGGAATATGGTTAGCCTTGCTGGTGGCCTGCGTTTTCATAGCTGCTTACGCGTCTCGCGTCGCCAGCGAGGCTCGCGCCTTGACGCAAGCTTTGAACGCGGTGGAATTGGTTTTGGAGCACCAAAATCACTTGTCTCAACTCGATGGACTCGCGGCCGCCGCCGCGCACGAACTCGGAACGCCATTAGCGACCATCGCACTCGTTACGAAAGAACTAAGCAACGGATTATTACCTCCGGAGTATTCAGAAGATATACTTCTGCTCACTCAACAAGTCAAACGCTGTCGTGAGATTTTAGGACGACTCACATCCCTCGCCGTAGAAGACAAGAAGGTTTTCAATAAAACCCGTCTCAGTATTGTTCTGGAACAGGCTGCGACGCCGCATCGTCAGGATCCCGTTAAAATAACAATCGACGCGAAGGGAGAAGGAAATGAGCCTTCGCTACCGCATAGTCCGGCAATAATTTACGGAATGAGCAACTTCATAGAAAACGCCGTCGATTTCGCCAAAAATACAGTGACGATCCAGTGCAGATGGACTGCATACCAAGTAAGGGTCGTGATCCTCGACGACGGTCCTGGCTTTCCGCTCAATGTTCTCGACCGTATTGGCGACCCTTATATTACCAGTCGCGCGCTTCGTCGTCGCAAATCCGACGAAGGCGCCGGCCTTGGTCTCGGCGTTTTTATCGCCAAGACCTTGCTTGAACGGACGGGCGCGAAAATCAGATTTTCCAATCGCGAAACGGTAGGTGCGAGCGTCGCTCTCGAATGGAGCCGCAGTCGAATCGAAAATACGAATGAATGAGATCGAAGACTTCTGGATCGGTTTTTCCGTTCTCTAAAATGATATTTCGACTCAAAAAACAGGATTTTCCGCTGAAAAATTGGATTTCATTATGTTAGGGAAGGGTCCAAACTGACCTAAGTGGGGCGCCCTATGGACGAATCATCAGGAACTGTCAGCGGCGGAGTAGCGAATGAAGCGGTGCTTCTGTTCGAAAAAGACAAGACATTGCTGATTGTCGACGACGATAGGCCATTTTTAAACCGCTTGGCCAAAGCCATGGCGCTTCGCGGTTTCGCTGTTAAGGCGGTAGAGACGGTGGCTGAAGGTATCGCCTCCGTGCAAAACGCCGCGCCAGCCTTCGCTATCATCGATATGCGCCTTGGCGATGGCAACGGACTTGATGTCATCAGCGAGCTCAAGGCGCTCCGTCCTGAGGCCCGTGGAATCATACTTACTGGTTACGGTAACATTTCTTCAGCAGTGCTTGCTGTGAAGCTTGGCGCTTTCGATTATCTAGCAAAACCCGCTGACGCCGATGAAATATTTCACGCGTTGTTGAACTCCAATGCGCTGGCGGCGGGAGATGCGCCGGAAAATCCTATGTCCGCTGAACGCGTGCGGTGGGAGCATATCCAGAGAATTTATGAGCTTTGTCAAAGGAATGTTTCAGAGACCGCGCGCCGCCTCAACATGCATCGACGGACATTGCAACGTATATTGGCAAAACGTGCGCCACGATAAAAGTATTATTCTTGCAATAAGGATCATAAATTTGGCTTTATAATTACAATTATAACTATAAAAATCATAAATATCGTAGGTATTTCATTCCAGATACGAAAATAGCGTGAGGAGTGGCGATTGGCGTCGCGCGCGAAACTCGAACGCAATCGCCAGAAGTGAACATGAGTCGCCGTCATCGCCAGAACTAATGCCAGTTTCAAATGAAACCAGGGCTCCCGAAAAAATTCAGCTTCGGTCGCTAGCCAGAGCCCGCTGATCCAAGCGACGACCATCGCGGGCGTCATGATCGTCTGAATCAATCGGCGCTCCATGATCTTGAAGGTTTCCGACTGGATAGAGCCGTTTTCAGCCATGCAATGGTAAACAAATAATCTCGGAAGATAGAGTAAGCCAGCCATCCAAGAAATTACTGCAATAACGTGCAGGCTCTTGATCCACAGATACATTTCAGGCCTCTGACGAGCGAATTTGACGAAGGAGCGCCTCTACGTGCTCGACCGGCGTTTGTGGCAGGATCCCGTGGCCCAGATTGAAGATATGGGACCGATTCCAATAGGCGCTCAGGATTTCTTTAACCGCCATATCTTGCGCCTGCCCGCCAGCAATCAGGACCAACGGATCGAGATGGCCTTGCAGAACGACATTTGGCGGAACAAATTGCGTAACCCAGGCGGGATCGACCGCGGTGTCCAGACCGATGGCGTTGGCTCCCGTCCTGAGGGCAAAGGAAGATATATGCGAGGCCCCGCCGCGCGGAAAAGCGATGATCCGGGCAAATGGATGACGCATGCGCACGCCGGAAATTATTTTTGTGACGGGTTGAAGGCACCAGCGCTCGAACTCCCGCGCAGGCAAGACGCCAGCCCATGAATCGAAGATCTGAACCGCGTCGACTCCGGTCTCGATCTGCTGTGACAGATAAGCGATCGAAGCTTCAATTAATTTGTCGATCAGAAGCTGAAACGCTTCTGGATAGCGATAGGCGAAAAGCCGAGCTGGCGCCTGGTCGGGAGTGCCTCTCCCAGCGATCATATAGCTTGCCACGGTCCAGGGCGCGCCACAGAAGCCAATGAATGCAGTTTCATGCGGCAAGGATGTCTTGACTCGTTCGATCGTCTCAAAGACCGGCGCCAGTCGATTGAAGGACAGTTCGGAAAGCCGTTCTATCGCATCGGGCGATGTCAGAGCGTCCAGACGTGGCCCTTCGCCTGTTTCGAACGATACTTTTTGGCCGAGAGCGTCGGGGACGACCAAAATATCGCTGAAAAGGATGGCGGCATCGAAACCAAATCTGCGAATTGGTTGAAGCGTCGCTTCCGTCGCCAGCGCTGGCGTGTAGCAAAAGTTCAGGAAGCTTTCGGCTTTGCAGCGGATGGCGCGGTATTCGGGGAGATAGCGTCCAGCTTGGCGCATGAGCCAGACGGGCGGCTTGCCGACGGCATGGCCATCCAATGTCGCCAAAAACGGCTTTTGGGAATGCGAGGACTCTTGGACGGAAGGGCTCGGCGACACGGGAGGATCCTAAAAATGAAAGAATCTTAGACTCTTTTTTTCTTCTTATTGCCCCCCGCAATAGCCTTATTCCGGTTCATTCACAACGCGTCCCCAAATTCGTGAAGGCTTTTTAAGAATTCGGATGTCCAGACAGAAAATCGCCGGTTAAGCATTTGTTAATGATTCTGCTAGCGGTTAGAGGAAGCGCCCGGGTAAGGGAGACGGGTTTTTGTCCCCGTAATTCCCATAGAGTCCCGCGGGGCTGGAAATTTTATCATCAAGGCCTCTCCTGTTGAGAAATTCCGGAAAAAAAGCGAAATTAACCCGAGCGGAGAGCTATTTTTCCTTTTTCGCCCGATAATCCACAGGGGCTGTGCAAAGGCAGAGTCCGCTACCGGGGTGTTTTTGAGGCATAGGGAGCGCGATTGAACCGTGGGCCGTAATTATTTTCATTTGCACCTGGTTTCGGATTCGACGGGCGAAACGCTTATCGCAGTCAGTCGAGCCGCAGCCGCACAATACCAAGGCGTAGCATCGATCGAGCATGTATATCCGTTGATCCGTAATCGTGACCAGCTTGAACGGGTTATAACCGAAATCCAGTCGTCGCCGGGCATCGTGCTTTATACTTTGGTTGATGCGGAGTTGGGCGATCGGCTGGAGAAAGCATGTTTTGACACAGGTTCGCCCTCGCTTTCCGTGCTGGCTCCAATTTTGGGCCTTTTTCAATCCTATCTCGGGCCGGCGTCGACCCCCCGTCCTGGCGCCCAGCACATGTTGAATTCCGAATATTTCAAGCGTATCGATGCCTTGAATTACACGATGATGCATGACGACGGGCAGATGCCAGGGGATTTGGAAACGGCGGACGTCGTGCTTCTCGGCGTCAGCCGGACCTCGAAAACTCCGACAAGCATTTATCTCGCCAACAGAGGGATCAAAACTGCAAATATTCCGCTGGTTCCAGGAGTTCCCCTTCCATCTGCCGTTGAAAATCTCACACGACCGCTAATTGTCGGATTATTTGCGTCCCCCGATCGGATTGTGCAGATTCGCCAGAACCGACTCCTTGCTCTTAACGCGACTCAGGACTCTGCTTACGTCGATCGGCTATCAGTAGCTGATGAAATCAGTCGGTCGCGACGGCTTTTCGCTGAGCGTGGCTGGCCGGTAATCGATGTTTCACGACGCTCCATTGAGGAAACGGCCGCCGGGATTTTGGATCTCTATCGAGCGCACTCGATGCGGTTCATCGCTCAAGCTTGACCTGTACTTGGCACGACCTCAAGCCATCTAATGGATGTTGTCATGGCTTAGTGTACCATATGGAGTTTTTAATTGCCGGATTTTCGTAAAGCATGCGTCATTGGATGGCCAGTAAAACACAGTCGTTCACCATTAATTCATCATTTTTGGTTGAATAAATACCATATCCCGGGTGCTTATCTCAGAGAGGAAGTAATGCCGGATTCATTGTCAAGTTTTGTTGGTAAACTGAGTGATTGTGGCTATTGTGGAGCCAATGTAACTTTGCCTTACAAAGAGCAAGCCTTGACGCTTTGTGATTGCACGTCGGATTTGGCGCGTCGCCTGGGAGCCGTCAATACATTGTGGTTTGAGGACGGCCGGTTGCACGGAGACAATACTGACGTTGACGGATTTTTGGCAAATCTTGACGAGCAGGCGCGTGGTTGGGACTTGAACTGCAAGCGAGCTATTGTCTTGGGTGCCGGAGGGGCCGCACGAGCTGTTCTAGCCGGCTTGGCAGCGCGCGAAATCGAATCGGTTACGCTGTTGAACCGTTCGCTTGACCGTGCGCGGCAACTCGCAGACGAAGCGAGCGGCTGGGGATTTCGCCAGGTCAGGGCGGATTCATTAGATCCGGCTGGACTTGGTCTGTCCGAAGCAGATTTATTGATCAATACAACGTCTTTAGGGATGGAAGGACAGCCAAGACTTGACCTGGATCTTTCGCGTTTTCCAGAAGATGCGGTGGTTTGCGATATCGTTTACACGCCGTTGGAGACTGAGCTTCTTAAAAATGCGAGAATGCGCCGATTGAGAACATCTTCCGGCTTGGGAATGTTACTTCATCAGGCTGCGCCGGGGTTCGAACATTGGTTTGGCTTGAAGCCAGAGGTGACGAAAGAACTTCGCACGATGATCGAAGCGGATATTAAGCGAGACAAAAAATGATTGTGTTGGGGCTGACCGGTTCCATCGGCATGGGCAAAACCACGGCGTCCGGTATTTTTCGACGATTGGGCGCGCCTGTTTTTGACGCGGACCGATGCGTGCATGATCTTTACGAAGGACCTGTTGTCGATCGCCTAGAATCGGCGTTTCCGGGAGTAAGGTTGAATGGGAGAATCGACCGAAATGCGCTTGGGGCCTTGATTTTGAAAAATCCAGATGCGATGGCGCAGCTCGAGTCCTTGGTTCACCCGCTCGTACTGGAAAAACGCCTGGAGTTTCTTTCTAAGTCTAAGCGGCTAGGAGCAAGGCTGGTTGTCTTGGATCTGCCGCTATTGTTTGAAACCGCCTCCCAAAATGACGTTGATGGGATAGTTGTAGTGACGACGAGTATCGCAGTGCAAAAGGCCCGCGTCCTTGCACGTCCCGGAATGAGTGACGAAAAATTAGCGGCGATTCTTGGCCGTCAAATTCCAGATACCCAAAAACGCAAATTTGCTCATTTTATCATCAAGTCCGATGATTGCTTAGAATCTATGGAACGACAAGTAAAAGTGGTAGTGTCTGCAGTTGCAAATTGTGAATATGGGAATTAAAAAGCGGGCTGATTTAGAGGCGTAACTCAATGAGAGAAATCATTTTAGATACAGAAACTACCGGACTTGATCCTGACGGCGGAGATAGAATTGTCGAAATAGCTGCACTTGAGATAGTTAATGGAGTATTAACAGAAAATAAGTTTCATTATTATATTAATCCAGAGAGAGACATGCCCGATTCTGCGTTTAAGGTACATGGCATATCAGAGGTATTTTTAAATGATAAGCCTACGTTTAATTATGTAGCAGATTTATTTCTTAACTTTATTGGAGAGGATCCAATCGTCGCTCATAACGCCGATTTCGATATTAGATTTATCAATTCGGAGCTGGAACGTGTTGGTCGTTCGCCAATCGGTGACGATCGGGTAATTGATACTTTAGCTCTCGCGCGACGGAAACATCCAGGGGCGTCCAATTCCCTTGACGCGCTTTGCGCCCGGTACGGCATTGATCGAAGCCGTCGCAGTAAACATGGCGCCCTGATCGATTCGGAAATCCTGGCCGAAGTTTATAGCGAACTGAAAGGTGGCCGGCAGACTTCACTCATCTTTTCAAGCTCCAAGGAGGCGCGCCGCATCAAACCAGCGAGGGCATTGGGCAGGCGGGGGGGCGTTTTGCCTTCGTACCTGAATCCTGATGATGTCCGCAGGCATGCGATATTTGTCGAAATGACCTGCGGTCGCTCGCTGTGGTTCTGCTACGCATACAGGAATGATGATTTGACGCGCTAATGGATGGATTCGTTCAGGACAATACGGGCTGCGTGGCGCCTAGACAATGGATCAAGAAAATTTTGTGACACCCAGGATCAGCGAACATTTGAACAGGCGTAATAACAACAGGTTGTCTGTAAAGCCAGGATTGGATGAGGCGCCGAGGATCTTGACACGCGGTCTTACGGTCGCCGAATCGTTTAGAGAATAAAAAAACTCAACCGGCGACGATTGTTTGTTTGTTGAACGCCTTGCTCGGACTCAAGCCGTTCTCAAGCTAAAGCGACGAGCTGCGGCGAGTCGCGCCGATTTGGGCAGGAAAGTTGGGCAGGATTCTGTGGCTACGGATATTGCGCGTCTCGTGGGCTCTGTGTATGGTCTTGATCGTGGTGGCGATAAAGTGAAGCGTTGGAAATGAAATTAGTCACCTTAGAGAGAAATCCTGGGTTATTTTATTATATAATAAGTATTGAAGAAGTAAAAAAAGTAGGATATTGGTGTGATATTGTGGCTTTATCGCTGACGACGAAATAATAATCTGGACGACTTTGCTTAACTAAATGTTTGGTCCAAAAAAAGAAAAATCTCTATCGTCGAGGGGGACGTATTATGAAAATTGCATGCCTTCATCGTTGTGAGGTAGCCTCTTGGCGGGGGCCGCAGATTGATCGTTTAGCAATCTGCCGATTTTGCGCCTCGTTTGCGCAGGACCGAAAAGTTATCTGACTTTGTCATACCAGTGCACGGCGTGCGGCCTGCGCAAACCGTCGGCTTCTTATAGCCGTCAACACATTCCATTCAAACATCCAGATCTGGCGCGTCCGGTGCGCGGAACGGCGGTTCTTTGCCGCAAGAAGAGATATAATATGTCAAAGGCGCAAGTTCATAAGGATTTTAGCGAAGATGAACGGGCGAAAATTGGGCCAGAAGTCTGGTCGCGTTTTTGCGCGCGACTTCGCGCGGAGGTCGGGGACGCAGTGTACACCTCCTGGTTTACACGCTTAGAGTTGGATCGTATTGACGATGGCTGCGCTATATTATCTGTTCCGACGAAGTTTCTGAAAAGCTGGATTCAGGCGCATTATTTGGAAAAATTGCGCGGAGCGCTCATTGCGGAGATTCCTCAGGCCCGCGGTATCCATCTGGATTTGCGAAATGCTGTAGGCTTTGGGGCGCGTTTGCCTGATCGAACAGAGATGCCGAAGCCCGTTGCGGCGGGCGAGGCAACAAGGGAAACTGCTTCCGAGCGCGGCTTGCATCCAGGGAGTCCTGTGAGGGGATTTGAAGGTTCGGCTTTAGATCGCAGAATGACGTTCGAAACGTTTCTTACAGGTCAATCGAACCAGTTAGCACATGCGGCGGCGCTGCAGGTAAGCCGGGTGCAACCCGGATCCGCGACCATGTTCAACCCGCTTTATGTTCATTCAAACGTAGGCTTGGGCAAGACGCATTTGATTCAAGCTATTGCGCACGCGGCAGTGACGGCTGGGAGGCGGGTCATCTACCTAACTGCAGAAAAATTCATGTATGGTTTCGTGACCGCGTTGAAAGCCCAGAATTCTATCGCTTTTAAGGAACGGTTGCGGGCGATCGATGTCTTAGTGATCGACGATGTTCAGTTTCTGCAAGGGAAATCGATCCAGCACGAATTTTGTCACACTTTGAATGCGCTAATTGATTCAGGGCGCCAGGTGGTAATCGCGAGCGATCGGACCCCTGGAGATCTCGAAAATCTCGATGAGCGAGTTCGTTCCCGTTTTGCGGGCGGCTTATGTGTCGAAATGAATCCCCTCGATGAGGCATTGCGGACAAAGATTTTGGAGGCGAGAATTGCTGTCGCCAGGAGTGCGGCGCCCGGTTTCGAGGTTTCCAAGGCGGTTGTGGGGATGGTGGCGCGTTCAATTCAGACAAATGGTCGCGATCTGGATGGGGCCGTGAACCGCCTTTTGGCGCACACTACCTTGGCCGGATCGACTTTGACGTTGGATGCGGCTGAAGCCGCTATTCGCGACTTGGTGCGGACGCGCGATCCAAAGCGCGTAAAAATAGAAGATATTCAAAAGCTGGTGGCCACGCATTTTAACGTCAGTCGGGCAGATATCTTGTCCTCTCGCAGAACCGCCAATGTAGTTCGTCCCAGGCAGATCGCCATGTACCTGTCTAAGACAATGACCTTGCGTTCGCTTCCCGAAATAGGTAGGCGTTTCGGCGGACGGGATCACACGACCGTGTTGCATGCGGTCCGAAAGATCGAGGGCCTTGTTTCAAAAGACCCAGCCTTAAGCGAGGAACTGGAGTCGTTTAAGCGTCTATTGAGTGAATAGATCTGCGATTCGCCGGGCGCACCTTTTATCGTTTGGGACCGACCGGCATTTGATGTCGTCCTCGTGGAGGAAGCGATGACGAAAAATCGCGATAAAAAAGCGGCACATTTGATTCTTGGAGGGGCTAGGTCGGGCAAGACGGCTTACGCGCTTTCTGTTGCCGAAAGAACAGATCTCGAAAAATGTATGATCGTGACCGCCAAGGCGGAAGATCAGGAAATGATCGATCGAATAGCTTGGCACCGAGCTGAACGGAGTACCGACTGGCTTGTCGTTGAAGAGAGTGTTTATCTTTGTGAGGCTTTGCAGCGCTTAGCTCGCTCAGATCGAGTTGTTGTTGTGGATTGTTTAACCCTTTGGCTTTCGAATTTATTCTCTGAGGAAAAGGATTGGGGATTCGAAGCGGCGAATCTCGTTGATTGTATTAAAAGTCTCAAGGGAACTGCGATTTTTGTTTCGAACGAAATTGGTCTCGGACTAGTGCCCGAAACGCATTTGGCGCGAGCGTTTCGCGATGCGCATGGGCGGCTAAACCAAATCTTAGCTGAAACGTGCCAAGCGGTGACATTGGTGGCAGCCGGACTCCCTGTGGTCTTGAAAAAAAGCGCTAATTGAAAGCACGCTGATCGTCTCCGGGAATCCGGATAATCCTGAAAATATTTTGATTCGGGCTTATTCGGAGTGCCGCCTTGTCGAAGCGCCAAAAAAACGCTAGATTGAAGCTCCCTCCATCATTGCGATCGCTTGTCATTCGCGGCCGGAAACGGCGCTTTGGACCAGAGGCCTTTTAAAGCCAGCGATCGATCTTTCCCTCATTGCAGAAGGGCGCCCTGCCCCATGTCAGATATCGAAAAAGCCGCAACTGAAAGCCGGATGCGTGAGATCAAGCTTCAAGATTTAAAGTCAAAATCGCCGACGGAATTGCTGGCGTTCGCGGAGGAGCATGAGGTCGAGAACGCATCAATCCTGCGGAAGCAGGAGTTGATGTTTGCAATTCTCAAACAGCTCGCGCTCCGGGAAATTGAAATTATCGGCGAGGGAGTGGTCGAGGTCCTGCAGGATGGATTCGGATTTTTGCGAGCGCCGGACGCAAATTATCTTGCGGGACCCGACGATATCTATGTCTCGCCATCGCAGATTCGGCGGTTTGGGTTACGCACGGGCGATACGGTTGAGGGGCTGATCCGGAGTCCGAAGGAAGGCGAACGCTATTTCGCCTTACTTAAGGTCAACTCAATCAATTTCGAAGATCCCGAAAAAGTGCGCCACAAGGTCCATTTCGACAACCTGACGCCTCTTTATCCGAACGAGAGATTGAAGCTTGAGATCGAAGATCCTACACGCAAAGATCTTTCCGCTCGCGTCATCGATATTGTTTCGCCCATTGGCAAGGGCCAGCGCGCTTTGATTGTGGCGCCCCCGCGGACGGGCAAAACGGTTATTTTGCAAAATATCGCGCAATCGATCACGACCAACCATCCCGAATGCTATTTGATCGTTTTGTTGATCGACGAGCGCCCGGAGGAGGTCACGGACATGCAGCGGTCTGTGAAAGGGGAAGTTGTATCATCGACTTTTGACGAGCCGGCGGTTCGCCATGTGCAAGTGGCGGAGATGGTCATTGAGAAGGCCAAACGCCTGGTTGAGCATGGGCGCGACGTTGTTATTCTGCTCGATTCGATCACGCGTTTAGGGCGGGCCTATAACACCGTAGTTCCGTCTTCAGGAAAAGTTTTGACAGGTGGCGTCGATGCAAATGCTCTGCAGCGCCCGAAACGTTTTTTCGGTGCGGCGCGAAATATCGAGGAAGGCGGCTCGCTGACGATTATCGCAACGGCGTTGATCGAAACGGGGTCTCGGATGGATGAGGTGATCTTCGAAGAGTTCAAGGGAACCGGCAACTCGGAAATTATTCTTGATCGTAAGGTCGCTGACAAACGGGTCTTCCCGGCGATTGACATTACGCGATCAGGAACCCGCAAAGAAGAATTGCTGGTCCCAGGCGATATTCTTAAGAAAATGTACGTTTTGCGGCGAATTCTCAATCCAATGGGAACAATCGATGCGATCGAATTTCTCCTCGGTAAATTGCGCGAGACGCCGAAAGGCAATTCGACTTTCTTTGAGTCCATGAACACCTAAGCAGTCACTCGGGACACAATCATGGCGCTGTTTCACGTGAAACACCGTCGTGATAATTGCGTGAGGAAGTGGGAATGGCCTATGGCCTGGATGATCGCCACACCATTTTTGCTTTGGCGACGGGATATGGCAAGGCGGCAATCGCGGTCATTCGCATTTCCGGTCCGAATTCCCCACGGGCAATAGAATCTTTAGTCGGTCGTTTGCCCCCGCCGCGGCATGCGACCTTTGCCAGAATCATGGAGCCTCGCACAAGCGCAATACTCGATCATGGCATCGTACTTTGGTTCCCGGCGCCAAACAGTTTCACAGGTGAGGATAGCGCGGAGCTGCAGGTACATGGCGCTCGCTCCGTCGTCGCCGCGATCTTGCGTACGCTGGGGGAGTTGGAGGACTTCCGGCCGGCCAGACCTGGCGAATTCGCTCGTCGCAGTCTCGAAAACGGCAAATCGGATTTGATAGCGATAGAGGCGCTAGGTGATTTAATCGAAGCAGAAACCGAACGGCAGCGGGCCTTTGCTATCCTTCAGACCTCCGGAAATCTCCAAGAAGCCGCTAAATGGTGGCGTGAGCAATTAATCGATGCTCTCGTGCTGATCGAGGGCGAGTTGGACTTTTCAGATGAGTCTGAAGCGCAGCAGTCGTCGGCTTCGGAATTCAGAACGATCGTTCAGGAAATATTGAAAACGCTAGCGCCTCTGACAGCAGGCAACGGCAAGACTGAGCGCTTGCGGGAAGGATTGACGGTCTTGATCGCCGGCCCGCCAAATGCGGGAAAGTCCACGTTGTTAAACGCGATCGCCAAGCGGGAAGTGGCCATCGTCTCGGAGCGGGCGGGAACGACACGCGACTTGATCGAGGTAAAGCTTGACCTTGGCGGCTTTCCAGTGAATCTGATTGATACGGCAGGCATTCAGAAGAGCGATGATCCAATCGAGCAGGAGGGAATCAATCGTGCGCTCAGAAAGAGCGAGGCTGCCGACCTCATTCTTTGGCTTACGCCGCTGACAGAGCCTACCCTGTTTCCGCCCGAACAGTTCGCTGACCGGACGATTTGGCATATCTTAACGAAGGTCGACCAACAAGCGGAAACAGCGGAAGCCGTGTGTCGTAACGAAAAGGCGCCGGAAGACGTTTCTTCGGCGGCCAGGAAGTTTAAAATATCGGCGCGAACGGGATTGAATATCGAAAATCTCATTGTGCGACTCCAGGAGTACGCCAATGAAAATATGTCCGTCGATGGATCATTAATTGTTGCGAATGAGCGCCAACGGTTTGCCATCCAAATGGCTCATGAGGCGCTCCTGGCTTCGCTTGACGAAAATGCTCCGCTGGAAGTAGTTGCGGAGGAATTGCGGCGAGCATGTTTCTCGCTTGAGAGCTTGATGGGAAAAGTGGGGGTCGAGAATGTGCTTGACCAACTATTTTCCCGTTTCTGTATTGGAAAATAATCGGATTCCAAATGGATGCGCGCGGAAATCACTTTGACGTCGTCGTGATCGGGGGCGGTCATGCAGGTTGCGAGGCGTCGAGCGCTGCCGCTCGCTGCGGTGCTCGGACGGCGTTGCTGACCCACAAGATTTCCACCGTAGGGGAAATGTCCTGCAATCCTGCGATCGGCGGCTTGGGAAAAGGACATCTGGTCCGAGAGATTGATGCTCTGGACGGGCTGATGGGACGTGCTGCGGATTTCGCTGGAATCCAGTTTCGGCTTTTGAATCGGTCGAAGGGGCCTGCGGTTCGGGGTCCGCGAGTCCAAGCGGATAGGAAGCTGTATAAACGCGGGATGCAAGAGCTTTTAAAATCGACTGAAAATTTAACGATTTTAGAAGGTGGAGCGGTAGGCTTCGAGCACATGGGTTCGAGGGGTGGATTTCGTTTGTGGCTGAGCGATAAGTCCAGCTTGATCGCTAAGGCGGTCGTTCTCACAAGCGGCACTTTTTTGAACGGCGTCGTCCATATTGGGCCTGATAGCCATGCAGCAGGGAGAATTGGCGACGGTCCGGCTCTGCATTTGAGCGAACAACTCACGGACCTTGGCCTTAGCCTCGGGCGATTGAAGACTGGGACGCCGGCGCGCCTTTCAAAAAAGTCGATAGATTGGGAGGGGCTGCCGCATCAATATGGCGATTCAGACCCCACCTTCTTTTCGGCGTTCACAGAAGGCGTGGCCAATCGGCAGGTTGCCTGCGCCATCACCCATACGACGCGCACTGGTCATGACGTCATTTTACGAAATATCCAGCGTGCGCCAATCTATTCTGGACAGATTTCTGGGCGGGGTCCGCGCTATTGTCCTTCGATCGAGGACAAGGTGGTTCGCTTTGGCGATAGGGACAGTCATCAAATCTTTCTTGAGCCGGAAGGTTTGGATGATGACACCATCTATCCAAACGGCATTTCAACCTCATTGCCCGTCGACGTCCAAGAGGAGTTTTTGCGCACCATTCCTGGCTTGGAGCAGGTAAAAATATTGCGGCCAGGCTATGCCGTCGAATACGACTTCGTCGACCCGCGTCAGCTAAAATCCACGTTGGAGCTTAAGAGACTACCGGGGTTTTTCCTCGCCGGTCAGATTAACGGGACAACCGGATACGAAGAGGCTGCAGCGCAAGGTTTAATCGCCGGGCTAAATGCCGCCGCTTATTTGGGGGGCCGGCCGGAGGTTTCATTTGATCGGACCGAGGCCTACCTCGGCGTGATGATCGACGATCTCGTCACACATGGGGTTTCCGAGCCCTATCGGATGTTCACCTCACGTGCGGAATTCCGGCTTTCTTTGCGTTGCGATAACGCCGACATTAGGTTGACGCCGCGAGGCGAGTCCCTGGGCTGTATCGGGCCGGGGCGCCTGAGGCTCTTCCGTGATCGATTACAACAGTTGAACCAACTGACAGAAAGGCTGTGGGAGCTGAATATAGCTCCTGGAGAAGCGGAAAATCACGGCATTCCAATCAATAGAGATGGTGTGCGACGTTCCGCCTATACGATTTTGTCTTATCCCGGGGTTCGCTTTCGAGACCTGACCAGAATTTGGCCTGAGTTGGTGAATTACGAAACGGGCATCATTGACCAGGTTGAAATTGATGCAAAATACTCAGTCTATATGCAGCGGCAAACTTTGGCTGTATCGACTCTCAAGCGCGATGAGGGAGTTCGACTCGGCTTGGATTTCAATTATGATCTCATACCGGGTCTTTCGAACGAAGTTCGCACCAAGCTTAAACAAGCGATGCCAGAAAGTTTAGGCCAAGCTGGTCGTATTGAAGGGATTACACCTGCTGCGCTGACGCTTATCCTCGCTTGGACCAAAAAAACTTTGGAGTTCCGATCTCTTCGGCGCGAGGGAATTAATGGCGATGGCCGCGACAGGGCCTGATGATGAACGTCAGCGACGTCTGATGATCTATGCGAGCCTGTTAAAAAGGTGGCAAGATAAAATCAACCTCGTTGGCCGGTCGACAATTGACGACCTTTGGGCTCGCCATTTTGAGGATTCGCTGCAACTTTTGCCGCTGGCGGGTCATTGGCGAAATTGGGTTGATTTAGGATCGGGTGGCGGTTTTCCCGGCATGGTCATAGCGATTGCGGCTGGCAATGAGCAAAAAACGGTACATCTGGTCGAATCTGACAAGAGAAAAGCCGCTTTCCTTCGAGAAGTTTCACGTGAAACAGGGGCTAATGTGAAAATTCATGTCGATCGAATCGAGAAGGTTTTACCGGAATTAATTTACGCAATCCAATTCCAAGTTGTGTCGGCAAGGGCGCTCGCTCCTCTGGAGGTTTTGCTCGGCTATTCCCGGCCCATAATTGAAAAAGGAGGGATTGGGTTGTTTTTAAAGGGGAAAGGTCTGCCTGGAGAATTGACCACCTCGGCAAGCGACGGTAGCTTGAACCTGAGTTTCATCGATAGCCGAACCGACGTCGACGCAAAAATTGTCGTCGTTCGGGGGCATAGCTCTCAAACGAATTCCGTTTAAGGGTATTCAAATGGAAAATCCCGACCAGATGCGTGTTCTTGTGCTTGCTAACCAAAAGGGCGGCGTAGGAAAGACGACTACTGCGATTAATCTCGGTACAGCGCTTGCGGCGATCGGGGAAACGGTTTTGATAATCGATCTCGACCCACAGGGAAATGCCTCTACTGGATTGGGAATAGATCGAAAGCACAGGAAGGTGTCGACGTTCGAGGTCATGACCGGCGAGCGTGCTCTCGATGCGGCAATTCAGCCGACTGCCGTCCCTCGCCTTTATGTGGCGCCCTCGACGTTGGATCTTTTGGGAGTCGAATTGGCCATAGCTGACCAAAAAGATCGTAACTACCGGCTCCGAAATGCTTTGCGGTCAATGGCTGGCCGCAACGTTCTCCCAAATGGAGAGCGTATAACTTATGTGCTCGTTGATTGCCCGCCATCTCTCAATCTTTTGACGATTAATGCTCTTGCCGCAAGTGATAGTGTGCTTGTCCCGCTGCAATGCGAATTTTTCGCACTTGAGGGGCTGTCGCAGCTTTTGTCGACGGTGGAGCAGGTCAAGCGTAGCTTGAACCCCGGGTTGACTATTCATGGTGTCGTCCTGACAATGTTCGACTCGCGCAATAACTTGGCTAGCCAGGTGGTGGCGGATGTTCGCGCATTTCTCGGCGACAAAGTCTACGAGACGGTGATCCCGCGAAATGTGCGCGTTTCCGAGGCCCCGTCCTATGGGAAGCCTGTTTTGCTCTATGATCTCAAGTGCAACGGATCCCAGGCTTATCTAAAGCTGGCGTCAGAGGTAATTCAGCGAGAGAGAAGTCTTCGGGCTGCGTGAGGGGCCTGCGGGCGCGCCGCGCGGTACATTGTGGCAAGGTTGTCAAAATTAGGTTTGAAATTTTGCGTGTCGAATTCGGGTTGTGTTGGAGCAGGCAGGGGTGTGCGGCCTCCCTGGAACTCGGGTTGGGTGAACGGTTGAAATCGAAGAGGTTTGGTGATGGCGGAAGAGGCGCGTACTCGATTGGGCCGTGGTTTGGCGATGTTGATAGGCGACACGCCGTCCCTTGAGCCGGATTCTGAGGCTCCCACGCAGTTGAGGGCGCCGATTGAGTTTCTTCGGCCTAATCCTCGGAATCCGCGCAAGGGATTCGATGAAGTTGAGTTGCAGGAACTGGCGGAATCGATCCGTGAATGCGGTATCATTCAGCCCATTCTGGTTCGCCATCTTGCAGGAATGAGCAATGTCTATGAAATTATTGCAGGGGAGCGTCGCTGGCGCGCTGCTCAACGCGTCGGGTTGCACGAGGTTCCAATTGTCGTAATCCAGGCCGATGATCGGCAGTCTCTCGAATTCGCAATCATCGAGAATGTGCAGCGTTCGGATTTGAATGCTATCGAGGAAGCGGTGGGCTACGAGCGGCTGACATCAGAGTTTTCTTACTCTCATACCGATCTCGCCAAAGTTATTGGCAAAAGCCGCAGTCACGTTGCAAACACGCTTCGTCTCTTAAAACTGCCTGATGAAGCCAAGAAATATGTCGTAGAAGGCAGCATTTCGGCCGGGCATGCTCGAGCCTTGTTGTCGGTTGAGCATCCGGAAAAAATCGCTCGCCAAATCGTCGACGAGGGCCTGTCGGTTCGGGATGTCGAGCGACTGGTGCAAGAGCGAGCACCTGCGGACAGTAAATCAAAATCCAAGGTGGAGATTGAAAAAGATCCAGACACGCGAGCGCTTGAAAAACTTCTTACGGACTTGCTCGGACTCGCGGTGAAAATCACGCATCGTGGCGAAAACGGGGACGTTCAAATACGCTATAAGTCTCTTGAGCAGCTCGATCTTTTGTGCAAGCGCCTTCAGGGTTGACTTCTCTGCATACAGCGGGGCTGGGTGAGGAACTGGCGCCGCGGATATAGTTCAGCTACGCTTTAGCGATAATGCAAACGCCAAAAAAAGTCTGATTACGCGTTCGTCAGTAAGATAGTTGTTTTTTCGAGTACTCTTTATGATGTCATGCAACGCCGTGGTGATCGTCTCGAGTTTGCCGCACGGAGCATTTCGTAAATGCGCTGAGACCTCAGACTTTCGATTGTAGGCGCTGAACTGGCGAAGCATTGTTTGAAGCGTATCGTCGAACAGCGCTCCTCTGTCAATTTCGGCTCGTCCACGATGTAAGGCCATTGCATATCGCAAGGTGTTTGTGACCAGCACGTTTGTGTCGACGCCGCTCGACAGGGCCTTGTTTGCTAGCTCGATCGTTTCAGTTGGGCGGCCAGAAAATATTGCGGTAATCACAGCGTCTATATTTAGCGCGGAAGCGTCGTGCAAAATTTCGTTAATATGCTCGAGGGTAATCGAAGGTTTTCCATGGGCGTAAAGGATGAGCTTATTGAGCTCCGAGCGAGTTGATAGCCGATCTTCGCCAAGCATCGCGCCGAGAGCATCTCGGGCGTCGGGATCAATGGAAATATTTGCAATTTTAAGCTCAGTATCGATCAAGCGTTGAATATCTTTGGCGTCATCGCTGCGGCACTCTATTGAAGCTGCAAATGATTTACTTTCGATCCACTTTCGCAATGGCGCATCGCGCTTCAATTCATCTGCTTCGAGAAGGATGAGACAGTCTACCGGCGGCGCCTGGGCTATCAACTCAAGTGCGGGTAAAAGAGACTTATTGCCGACCGCAATGCGGATCACGCGACCGGCGCCCCCAAATAAGCTGATCGCATTTGCCTCATCAACCAGGGCCATGGGATCGGAGGCAATCAAGTCCCCCACGAAATCGACCAATTGAAGAGACTCACGGCCGCCGCCGCGTGCTGAGCGAGCCAGCATCCGGGATCTTTCGAACACAAGGCCTCGGTCCGAGCCAAAAATAAGAATTAGAAAATGTTCGCGGCTCGGATGTAGAATATAACGATCCGCGTCAGAATACGAAACGGTGGCCATACTTAGCCGCGAGTCGCCAATGCCGCGGCGATTCGAGTCCGAATTTGATCCGCCAGGGTTTTCGCATTGCGAATTTCGGCGTCGCGTGCCGCGCGGACATTCGATAACCGCTGGGTCGAGCGATCATATACGACAAATTGAGTTACGTTTCCGGATGCTATCGGTTGACCGTCGCCTGCTATCGGCAAAAGTCTGTATTGAGCGTCGACATTAACGTCTCCCGCTTCAGCGTGTCCGGTGAAAGTGTTGACCACGGGAGTCGCCAGACGCTCGCGCAAAGTGACGATCAGTCGATATTTTGGCGGCGGTGACGAACCAGTTCCGTTGAATGCAAAGATCAGCTCATTTTCAACATAATGTCCAAGCCGTTCTGGAATTGGTTCAATCTTGACTGCCTGCATCTCCGCGGCAATGGAATGGCCATCGGAAGCTGTCCCGTACAAGGGCTGAATGCATCCAGTCAGGCAAAGGGTCAGTCCCGCTACCTTAGCGCCTGCGAAGATCGTCCGAACAACGCTTGGCAACGGCTTCGTGTTAGATGACGACATTGACGATCCTCTGCGACACGACGATAATTTTTTTCGGCTTTTTACCATTTAGGGCGCGTTGGATGGCTTCCAATTCCAGCACAGCAGTCTCGATATCGGTCTGGCTGGCGTCCCGGGCGATAGTCAAGTCGGCGCGTTTCTTTCCATTCACCTGCACAGGAAGGGATAACACGTTAGCGATGACAAGAGAACGATCAGCAATTGGCAATGGCGATTCGGCGATGGGAATTTCGCCGCCCAGAAGCGCCCAGCATTCTTCTCCTAGATGGGGCATCATGGGCGCGAAGAGATGGGTCAAAATTCTTCCGGCTTCGCGGAACGCGAAACGCAAATCATCCGTGGATGTCTCGCTTTCGACGTTCGCGAGATGGCTCGTAAGCTGATTCGCTAGATCGTAAACTTGTGCGACACAGCGGTTGAAGCGGAGGCGTGCAAGATCTTCTTCGACCTTGAGAAGTGCCGAATGCGCGGATTTACGAACGTTTTGAGCGGCCTCGCCGAAAGAAGATACGTCCGCTGAACCATGACTAAAATCCGCGATGTCGCCGATCAGACGCCAAACGCGCTGAACAAATTTTGCCGCACCTTGCACCCCCTCCTCCGTCCAAATGACGTCTCGGTCCGGCGGCGAATCGGAAAGCATGAACCAGCGGGCCGTATCGGCTCCGTAAGTAGCGATAATGTCGTCGGGATCGATGGTGTTGCGTTTCGATTTCGACATCTTTTCGATGCTGCCGATTTCGACTGGACGACCATCGTCAAGCGCAAAAGCTTGGCGCTGCGAACCATCCTGATCGAGCCGTATCTCCGTCGGTGAAAGCCAGGCGCCGCCTGCGGAACGATAGGTTTCGTGCACGACCATTCCTTGGGTGAACAGTCCTGCGAATGGTTCGTTCAGACCAACATGACCTGTGGCTTTCATCGCCCGCGTGAAAAACCTCGAATAAAGCAAATGCAAAATCGCATGCTCAATGCCGCCAATATATTGATCGACGGGCAGCCAATGGTCGACAACAGCGCGTGTCGTCGGCTCGAGCTCATTGTTCGGATCGGTAAAACGCGCGAAATACCAAGATGAATCGACGAACGTATCCATCGTGTCCGTTTCGCGTCGAGCCACCCGTCCACATTTTGGACAATCGACTATTTTCCAATTCGGATGACGATCGAGTGGGTTTCCGGGCAGGTCAAATGAGACGTCTGGGGGCAAGACAATGGGCAAACTGTCGGTCGGAGCGGTAACGACGCCGCAGCCTTCGCAATGGATGATCGGGATCGGGCATCCCCAGTAACGCTGACGAGAAATTCCCCAGTCGCGCAATTTGAAATTCACCTGACGTTGGCCTCTTGGCGCACCGTCAACGAGGTCTCTTTCGAGCCTGAGAATCACTTGTTGGGTGGCTGCCTCCGGGGTCAAGCCGTCGAGGAAGCGCGAATTGATCATATGCCCGTCACCGACATAGGCGGCGCGGTCGAGAGTGAATTGAGCGGGATCAACGCCCTCCGGGCAGACGACGATGGTATGGCCCAGACCGTAAGCGCGAGCGAAATCAAAGTCGCGCTGGTCATGCGCGGGACAACCAAAAATGGCGCCGGTTCCATAGTCCATGAGAACAAAATTGGCGACATAAACTGGCAGGGACCAACTCGAATCGAAAGGATGCTCGACCTTCAGACCCGTATCATAGCCTTTCTTTTCAGCCGTTTCGAGCGCAGCGACGGAAGTGCCGATGCTCCGGCACTCCTGGATAAAGGTTCGAAGCTGGGCGTCGTTCTCGGCGAGAAGGCTGGCGAGGGGGTGATCAGGGGACAGGGCGATGAATTTGGCGCCGAAAAGAGTATCTGGCCGCGTTGTGTAGACTTTGACCTCCGAGGCCGGCGCCGGTTGCGCCAGGACGAAGCGCACTAAAGCGCCTTCGGAGCGTCCAATCCAGTTTTTTTGCATCAGCCGGACTTTTTCCGGCCAGCGCTCCAAGCCTTCGAGCGACTGCAGGAGGTCGTCTGCAAATTCCGTAATTTTGAAGAACCACTGGGTCAGTTCGCGTTGTTCGACAAGGGCGTTCGACCTCCAGCCGCGCCCATCGATGACTTGTTCATTGGCCAAAACGGTTTGATCGACCGGGTCCCAATTGACCTTGGCCTTCTTTCGATAGACAAGGCCTCTTTCCAGCATGTCCAAAAACAGCAGCTGCTGGTGCTTGTAGTAGCTCGGATCGCAAGTCGCGATTTCACGGGACCAGTCAATAGATAGCCCCATGCTTTGCAATTGCTTGCGCATTGTCCCAATATTAGCGTAGGTCCAGGTCGCAGGATGAGAGCCGTTCAAGCGAGCGGCGTTCTCTGCGGGCATTCCAAAGGCGTCCCAGCCCATGGGATGCAACACATTATAGCCTCTCGCTCGCATGGCGCGAGCGACGACGTCGCCCATGGCGTAATTGCGCACATGTCCCATATGAATCCGGCCGGAAGGATAGGGAAACATTTCGAGGACATAATATTTCGGTCGAGGATCATCGTTTCCGGTGAGGAATGTTTTCCGTTCTTCCCATATTTTTTGCCATTTCTGCTCGGCTTCGTGGGCGTTGTAGCGCTCAGATCTCATCGGGATTCCGCTTCTCGCACGACTTTTGGAATTTGCTGCAATGAGCATCATTTCGGCTCGACGGTCAATTGTTTTGCTCTTTCGCAAGAATGCTAAATGGCGTGCACAGGTGATTGTCGTAAATCTCCCTCCCAAGCTTTCGCACGCAGACGATGCAGTCTTCCGGGGGCAGTTTTGAAATTGCGCCATATCGTGCAACTCTGCCAACTAACCAAGCCACTTTCAAAAAATCGGAGCGATGACCCTTTTGACGCCAATTCCTCATCTGGATCAGACCCTTGAAGCTTTAGCCAATGTGCGGGCTCACATGACCCGCGCATGCCGCGACTGCGGCCGGCTTGAAGCCGACGTCGAGCTTGTCTGTGTTTCAAAAGGATTTGATGCCGAAGCAATTCAGCCATTACTTGCTTCTGGGGAAAGAGTTTTCGGTGAAAATCGCGTCCAGGAGGCGCGTCAAAAATGGATAGAGCTTCGCCGCAAATATCACGATATTGAATTGCACCTGATCGGCCCATTGCAGTCGAACAAGGCCGCCGAGGCGGTCGACTTATTCGATGTCATAGAAACGATAGATCGTCCCAAAATCGCGGAGGCGATTGCTCAGGCAATGCGCTCTAGTGGCAAAAATCCCCGCCTGTTAGTCCAAGTCAATACCGGTGAGGAACCGCAAAAGTCGGGAGTGGCGCCGTCCGAGCTTTCTGATCTCTTGGCGTATTGCCGGCTGTCAGCCGGCTTACATATCGAAGGGCTGATGTGCATTCCACCTGTCGACCAATTGGTTTCGCCTCATTTTGCATTGATGCGTCGACTTTCGTCAGATTTCGGTTTGAGCCTGTTGTCGATGGGCATGAGTGAAGATTTCGACCTGGCGATCCAGTTGGGAGCGACTCAAGTGCGAGTTGGTTCGGCCATTTTCGGGGTCCGAGATCGAACCGAAAAGCCGCCGATATCAATTTGAAGACGACGCTGCCAAAGCCATTGCGCTTTTTGCATGTCGCATCGCGATACTGCGACGCATCCGGCCGTCGCTCGATAATCGGAATGAGCAATATGAAGAAAGATCGCGCTACCCCGTCCGAGAATGCGCGGACGCCAGTTGAAATTCAACAAGCCAACGAGGTCATAAACGCGGTCGTCGCGCCATAAAGCTTCCGTCCTTGCTCGAAATGGAAGAACGACTTGTCGGTTGTAGCAAAGAGATTTTGGATCATCGCACCAACCGTCCTTTCGTTTGATCGTGTGACTGTCGAGTCGGGACACTGTCCAGACGTCAGCGCGTCTCAACCAATCGATAACCAAAAACCGCCCGATAGGCGTAATGCCGTCGCCTTCATGACGTTTGGGTCCGATACCGTTTCGACCAATGGCGCAAAAAAAACGGTGAGGCCCCATCGCAAGAAGAGCAAGGCGAGGGCGTCCAATCAAATATGGCAGGGATCGGACGGCGACCCGTGAATAGAAAATGGGGCCGCGATTCTGCAACACTCCAAGCTTTTGACGAAAATTCTCCGAACGCGTAAATTCCCTTGAGATCAAATGCGGGTAGAGTCTTTTCACCTGCGTTCGCCCTCTTGATTGTTATTCGCTCCGGTCACAGGATCGTTCATGTTGCAAGCCCGCCGGATTCTAGTTGTAGATGACGATGATCTTCTGCGCCTTTCGCTAGTCGAACAACTAGGGATTCAGCACGAGTTTTGCACACTGGAAGCTGCAAATGTCGCCGAGGCTTTGGCCGCAGTGCGAGTTCAAAATATCGATTTGATTATCATGGATGTTGGTCTGCCCGATGGGGATGGGCGAGAAGCCGTCAAAAAGTTGCGAAATGAAGGATTCCACAAGCCCATAATTTTGCTCACCGGTCATGACTCGGAAGTCGATATTGTATCCGGCTTTGATTCCGGAGCAAATGATTATGTTAATAAGCCTTTCCGCTTCGCGGTCTTGTTGGCGCGAATTCGCGCTCATCTGCGCCAATACGAACTGAGTGAAGATGCAACATTTCAAATAGGCACTTATCTTTTTTACCCAAGTGCGAAATTATTGACCGCATCCGGAGGAGAAAAATTACGATTGACCGAGAAAGAGACGGCGATCCTGCAATACCTCAATAGGGCGAAAGGCACTGTGATTTCGCGGGATGAATTATTGCGCGAGGTCTGGGGTTACAATGCAAATGTCACTACACATACGTTGGAAACGCACATTTACCGCCTTCGACAAAAAATTGAAACCGATCCTGCCAATGCGCAGCTATTGATCACGGATGCTGGCGGGTATCGCCTCGCACTCTGATGCTGATAATCCCTAGTTTTCGATAGCATGCGACGAGCCGCCTAAGCATCTTGGTGCACGAGAAGCTGATAGTCTTTGTAGGTGACCAAATGTCTTTAGAAAGCGATATCCAAGTCCTGTCTGCTCAGCCAATTTTTGGGGAACTCGAACCGGAGGCGCTGCGGCTTATTGCTTTTGCGTCCAAGACTCAACGACTGAGGCCGGGCGATGTGCTTTTTCGACAAGGGGATTCGTCCGACGGCGGATATGTCATCGTTTCGGGCGCCATCGCTCTTGATTCATCGGTAAGTCCGGACATTGCAGGAAAAGTCGCAGGTTCAGGCGTGCTGTTAGGAGAATTGGCGCTGCTTGTCCCGACGAAACATGCTGTCACGGCGATCGCGCGACAAAACTCGACGCTGCTCGTCATTTCTCGTTCGCTTTTTATTCGGGCCCTAGAAGAATCGCCAGTGAGCGCTCAGCGCTTGAGGCGCGCTTTAGGACGCGAGTTGGAGGATTTCGTGGCCGAGCTGAACAGGATGCGGAGAGCCTTTTTGGACTAACAACCTCTTTGAAATCGGCGCTTTCCTGGGTGATCCACGAGCCGGCGATGTCAAATCTCTAAAATCAGACTTACCGGAACGTGATCGGAGGGGCGCTCCCATCCGCGCGCGTCCCGAAGAATTTCAGTCCCCAGCAGAGCGGGGGCCAGCGATCGCGACGTCCAGATATGATCCAGTCTCCGTCCCTTGTCCGCCTTGGCCCAGTCCGGAGCACGATAGCTCCACCACGTATATAGTTTATCCTCTAGAGGCGTAAATTGTCGTAAGGCGTCGACCCATCGACCATCATTCAAAATCAGGTTCAGCTTTTCAGTTTCGACCCTAGTGTGACTGACGACTTGCAACAAGGCCTTATGATTCCAGACGTCGTGCTCATGGGGTGCGATATTGAAATCGCCGACCAACATCGTATCCGCTTCCGTAAAAACTTCTTGCCGGCTCAGGTTATGCATTTGGTCGAGAAAAGATAGCTTATGTGCGAATTTTGGGTTTTTTACCGGGTCCGCTTCATCGCCACCCGCAGGGACATAGAAATTATGCAGCCGAATGGGGCGACCATCGACCTTAAACGAGGCGGCGATATGCCGCGCATCCCCTTTTTCGCAAAATTCTATCCGTTCAATTTGATCCAGCGGCAACCGTGAAACGATGGCGACGCCATGATAGCCTTTCTGACCGTTGATCGCGCAATATTCATAGCCAAGTTTGCGAATGTCAGAACTTGGGAATTCGCTGTCTCGACATTTTGTCTCCTGTAAACAAAGAACATCCGGTTGATATTCATTTACGAAATCAGCAATCAAGGGAAGGCGTAGCCGGACGGAATTAATATTCCAGGTTGTAATCTTGATTTGCACCGCACCGCCCCCTCGCCCGCAGTCGTTTTTGCTCCGATGCTTTTGATCATAGGGCTAGCCGTGCCGCAAGTGGAAAACCGCTCTGACTCGGTCTCGATCAGTTTTGCGATGGCCAGATGCTATCGCTTGGAATTCGAAACAAGCCGACATTCGGAACAGACTTCAAGTCTATATTATGCAGGGTCACCAGGGTTTGATAGCCTTGGGGGTCGGTCACTTCCCATTGTTTCAGGCTAAAATCTTTATTGTCAAAATTTATTTTTATTTTCGATGTTCCGCCAAACGTCGCGGAATCCTCCAAAGTAATAGTTGTGGACCTGGCATCAGAAACGACATCGATTATTTTGACATCTCGCTTCAGACTGAGTTGCTCCTTGAGAAGGAATTTTAATGGCGTTTGGCCGATGAAATAGATCTGTTGAGTTTGCAGTTTACGGTCACGAATGGCGACCGATGTACCATCGGCGATGATTTCCATTGTTGCCGGAAGTGCATATTCAAAACGCAAACGTCCAGGTTTGGAAATGTAAAGTTTTCCCTCGGAACGTCGACCGTCGGCGCCCACCTGTACGAAATCCGCAGTCATGACCCGAGCAGCATTGAAATAATCGTCTGCCATTTGAATAGCGATTTGCGGGTCGAGCGTCGCGGGCGAAGCTTTGGAATCGTCGAGTTTAGAGGACGCCTTTTTTTCTGGCGGCTGAACTTTTTGCGCTTGCGAACTGCCGCTGGCGGTCACGAAGAGCATGAGTCCGAAAAATAAAGCCATGCCGCTTTTCATGTTCAGTCCTTCAGCAAGTTTATGGGCGCGTTTGGCCAATCCATAGGGCTGATAAATGCCTCGCATTTATCCAAGGAATTGATCGGGCCTACACGAGAGCGATGTTCCTAACGCTTCCTTGTGGCGGCAATTGGATTTCAATCCAGATCGAACGCGCC
>NZ_JBKQOU010000225.1:0-16859 GCF_052145335.1 Rhodoblastus sp. | reverse complement strand
ATATAGCCTGAGCCGCCCATGATCTGGATCGCCAGATCGTTGGCGACGCAGCCATATTTGGCCGGCCAGGATTTGACCACCGGCGTCAGCAGGTCGAGCAGCAGCGCGGCGTCGCGCCGCGCCTGCGGCTCGGGATGGGTGTGCTGGTCCTCGAACAGCGAAGACGCATAAAGGCAGAGCGCCAGCGCCCCCTCGCTATAGGCCTTCTGTGCCAGCAGCATGCGGCGGATATCGGCGTGCTCGACCAGCAACGCCTGTGGCGACGATACATCCTTGTTCGACGGCAGCCGCCCCTGGGGCCTTTGCCGGGCGTAGTCGAGGGCCAGCTGATGCCCGCGGCTGGCGATGCAGGCCGCGTAAAGGCCGACCCCGATCCGCGCCTCGTTCATCATTTGGAACATCTGGGAGAGCCCTGTGCCCAGCTCACCCAGAAGATAGCCGACGGCCCCGTGCTTTTCGCCGAAAGACAGCACGGTCGACGTGGTGCCGCGCCAGCCCATCTTGTGCAACAGTCCGGCCAGCGCGACGTCGTTGCGCTCGCCCAGGCTTCCGTCCTCGTTGACCAGCACCTTCGGCACGAGAAACAGCGATATGCCCTTGGCCCCCGGCGGCCCGCCCTTGATCCGCGCCAGGACCATGTGGACGATGTTGCCGGTCAGGCTCTGGTCGCCGCCGGAGATGAACATCTTCTGGCCGAAGATGCGATAGGAGCCATCGGCCCGCGGCTCGGCCATTGTCCTGATGTCGGCAAGGGCGGAGCCTTGGCCGGGTTCGGTCAGCGCCATGGTTCCGGAGAAGCGGCCATCGCCCATGGGGGCGAGATAGCGGGCCTTCAGCGCGTCGCTGCCGAAACTGCGCAACAGGTTGGCGGCGCCCATGGTCAGAAACGTATAGCCGCTGCTGCCCGCATTGGCGGCCTGAAACCACGCCATCGCCACCCGCAGAACCACCTCCGGCATCTGCAGCCCGCCTTCGTCGGCATCCCAATGCGCCGACAGGAAGCCGGCTTCGGCAAAAGCGTCCCAGGCCGCTTTGGTTTCCGGGATCATGTGGACCCGCCCGCCATCGAACCGAGGTTCGTTGGCGTCGCCCTTGGCGTTGTGGGGGGCGAAAACCTCCTCGGCCATCTGGCGCCCCGTTTCCAGCGTGGCGTCGAACACCTCGCGCGAGCAGTCGGCGTAGCGCGGCCGCGCCAGCAGCGCCTCGGCGTCGAGGAATTCGTAAAGCAGGAACTGGAGATCCCGTTCGTTGAGCAGGGCCGGCATCAGGCGACCTCGAACAGCCCGGCCGCCCCCTGGCCGCCGCCGATGCACATGGTGACGACGACATATTTGACGCCGCGACGGCGGCCCTCGATCAGCGCGTGGCCCACCAGGCGCGCGCCCGAAACGCCATAGGGATGGCCGACGGCGATCGCCCCGCCATTGACGTTCAGGCGATCCATCGGAATGCCTAGGCGGTCCGCGCAATACAGCACCTGCACGGAGAAAGCCTCGTTGAGCTCCCAAAGGCCGATGTCCTCAACCGAAAGACCGGCCTTGCCGAGCAACTTCGGAATGGCGAAGACCGGCCCGATCCCCATCTCGTCGGGTTCGCACCCGGCCACCGCGAAGCCGCGGAAGATGCCCAGCGGCTTCAATCCCTTCTGCTCGGCGCGCCTGGCGTTCATCAACACCACCGCCGAGGAGCCGTCGGAGAATTGGCTGGCGTTGCCGGCGGTCACCAGGCCGCCGGGCGCTACCGGGCGAATCTTGGACACCGCCTCCAGGGTAGTGTCTGGACGAATGCCTTCGTCGGCGGCGATCGTCACCTCCCTGGTGACGATTTGGCCGCTCGCCTTGTCGACCGCGCCCATGGTGACGGTCATCGGCACGATTTCGTCGTCGAACTTGCCGGCGGCGGCGGCGGCCGACGCGTTGAGCTGGCTGCGCACCCCATACTCGTCCATGCGCTCCCTGGGGATGTTGTAGCGTTTGGCGACGGTCTCGGCGGTCTGCAGCATCGGCCAGTAAATGGCCGGCTTGCTGGCCGCCAGCGCCGGATCCACAAGCATGTGAACATTCATCTCGTTCTGGACGCAGGAGATGCTCTCGACGCCGCCGGCGACGAAGACATCCCCCTCGCCGGCGATGATCCGCTGGGCGGTCATGGCGATGGTCTGCAAGCCCGAAGAGCAGAAGCGGTTCACCGTGGCGCCGGGCACGGTCACCGGCAGGCCGGCGGCCAAGGCCACTTGACGAGCGATGTTGGAGCCGCAGGCGCCCTCGGTCAAGGCGCAACCCATCAGCACGTCCTCGACCTCGGCCGGGTCGATCCCGGCGCGGGCGACGGCGTGCTTGACGGAGTGCGCACCCAGGGTCGCCCCATGGGTCATGTTGAAGGATCCCTTCCAGGACTTGGCCAATCCGGTGCGGGCGGTGGATACGATAACAGCGTCGGTCATGATGGTCTCCGGAAACTTGTCTGGTGGCGGCTCAGGTCAGGGACTTGCCTTCGGCAACCCTCTGGGCGATCAGCGGGGCCGGGGTCCAGAAGTTGTCTCCGGAGTTGGCGGCGAACTCCTTCATCCGCCGGGCCACCTTGTAGAGGCCAACCTCGTCGGCATAGAGCATCGGGCCGCCGCGATGCGCCGGAAACCCGTAGCCGCTCAGGTAGACGATATCGATATCCGAGGCCCGCTGGGCGATGCCTTCCTCCAGGAGGCGGGCTCCCTCGTTGACCAAAGCATAGATGCAGCGTTCGACGATCTCGGCATCGGAGATCTTGCGGGGCGTGACCCCATTTTCTTTCCGGTAAGCCGCAAGCATCTCCTCGATTTCGGGATCGGGAATGGCGTTGCGGTTCCCCGGCAGGTAGAGATACCAGCCCCTCCCGGTCTTCTGGCCGAAGCGGCCCAGTTCGCACAGTCGATCGGCGCACTTGCCGTAACGGATATGCGGCATTTCCACGTAGCGGCGCTTGCGGATGGCCCAGGCGATGTCGTTTCCGGCAAGGTCGAACATGCGGAACGGCCCCATGGCCATGCCCCATTTCTCCAGCGCCTTGTCCACCTGCCACGGGGTGGCGCCCTCTTCCACCAGCAGCGCCGCCATGCGGCCGTAGTGCTCGATCATGCGGTTGCCGATGAAGCCGTCACAGACGCCGGCGACCACGGCGGTCTTCCTGATCTTCCTGGCCAGCTGCATCACCGTGGCCAGCACGTCCTTGGCCGTCGCCGCGCCGCGCACCACTTCCAGCAGCTTCATGACATTGGCCGGACTGAAGAAGTGCAATCCCACCACGTCCGTCGGCCGCTTGGTGAAGCTGGCGATGGCGTTGACATCCAGGGTCGAGGTGTTGGAGGCCAGGATGGCGCCGGGCTTGGCGACCTTGTCCAGTTCCTTGAACACGGCTTCCTTGACGGAGAGGTCCTCGTAGACCGCCTCGATGATCAGGTCGCAGTCGCCGAGATCGGCGTAGGACAGGGAGCCCTTCAGCAGGCCGAGGCAGGCGCTCGTCTTGTCCTGGGACAGCCGCCCCTTCTTCACCGCGCCCTCATAATTGGCGCGGATGGCGCCAAAGCCCTTGTCGAGCGCCTCCTGCTTCATCTCCAGCACGATGACCGGGATGCCGGCGCTCAGGAAATTCATGGCGATGCCGCCGCCCATGGTCCCCGCGCCGATGACGCCAACCTTGGCGACCTTGCGGATCGGGGTGTCGTCCGGCACGTCGGGGATCTTCGAGGCGGCGCGCTCGCCGAAGAAGGCGTGCCGCAGGGCGCGCGATTCCGGCGAACCCATCAGGCTCATGAACAGCGAGCGCTCGACGGCGATTCCCTGGTCGAACGGTTTACCGACGGCGGCCGCCACCGCCTCGACGCATTTGAGCGGGGCCGGCAGCGGGCCGGCGACGGCCCGAACGGTATTGCGGGCGAACTGGAAGTAGGCTTCTCGCTGGGGATGGTCGACCTTAATGTCGCGCACCAGCTTCAGCGGCCGCTTCTCGGCCACCACCTTTTCAGCGAAAGCCAGGGCCGCGTCGAGGAGATCGCCTTCGACGAATTCGTCGAACAGCGCCGTCCCCTTGAAGCGCTCGGCCGGCGCCGGCTGGCCGCTGGCGATGAGGTTGAGCGCTGCCTCGACGCCGATGGCCCGCGGCAGGCGCTGGGTGCCGCCGGCGCCCGGCAGCAGGCCGAGCTTCACTTCCGGCAGAGCGATCGAGGCGTCCGGCTTGGCGATCCGAAAATGCGCTCCCAGCGCCAGTTCCAGACCGCCTCCTACGCACACGCCGCCTATGGCCGCGATGACCGGCTTGGTCGATTTCTCGACGGTGTCGATGACCGTCCACAAGCTGGGTTCGGCTATGGTCTTGGGCGTCCCGAATTCCCCAATGTCCGCGCCGCCCGAAAACAGGCGATCGGAACCGATGATGACGACGGCCTTGACGGCGGCGTCGGCGGCGGCCCGGTCCAGGCCGGCGACAATGCCCTGGCGCACCGCGTGATTCATGCCGTTGACCGGCGGGTTGTTCAGGGTGATGACGGCGACGGCGCCGCGCGTTGCATATACGGTGCTGGTCATGGGTGTCCTTGTTTCCGGGCCTGGCGCGCCAGAGCCTTTTCCGCTCCGATTGAATCGGAGCGGGGCTCTGGTTCTTTGTTTTTACGCGTATTCGCTAGCGCGGACCTTTGGGTCTTCACGCGAACGGGGTTCCACTTCGCTTGAAAACGCTCTAGATCGTCAATCCGCCGTCCACGACGATGCATTCGCCGTTGGTGTAGCTGGCGGCATCCGACACCAGGTACAGGACGGTTCCGGCCATTTCGCGCGGCTCGGCGTGACGCCGCAGCGGAATCTGCTTGATCGCGTAGTCGTAGGCGTCCTTGTCGTCGAACAGGGCGCCGGCGAACTTGGTCTTGGTCAGCCCCGGGAGCAGGGCGTTGACCCGAATCCCCAGGGGACCGCATTCCTTTGCGAAGGCTTTGGTCATGTTGATGACCGCGGCCTTGGTGATCGAGTAGATGCCCTGCCTGTCGCCCGGCTGCAGGCCGTTGACCGAGGCGACGTTGACGATCGCCCCGCCGCCCTGCCGTTTCATCATCTTGCCGGCCGCCACCGACATGAAAAAATAGCCGCGGATATTGACCTCGACGGTTTTGTCGTAGGCGGCGAGGTCGGTGTCCAGGATATGGCCGTAGTAGGGATTGGCCGCCGCATTGTTGACCAGAATGTCCAGGCGGCCATAGGTCTTTTCGATATGGTCGAAAGCGGCCGAAATGTCCTCCATCCTGCCCACGTGGCAGGCCAGCGCGTCGGCCTTGCCGCCGGTCGCGCGGATCTCGTCGGCGACAATCTTGCAGTCGTCCAGCTTGCGGCTGGAGACGATGACATGCGCCCCCTGCTCCGCCAGTAGTTCGGCAATCGCCCGGCCGATGCCGCGGCTCGCCCCGGTCACCAAGGCGACCTTTCCACTCAGATCGAATAAGGCCCTACCCATTCCGCCCCTCCTGGCCGCGCCGTTCGACAACGGGCTTCTTTTTGCGCCGAGCCGCCCCGACCGGGATCGAAAACGGGCATTGAATCTTTCGAGCGCTCGTTTTATAAAAAACGCCAGCGCATTGTCAAGGCGGTATTTCTCAGCACGATGAGCGCCACGCCGATCGGACAAACCAGCCTTTAGGAGGGGCCTATGCATTTCGAATATCCGCCGAAGGCGAAAGAGCTGCAGTCGCGCCTGCGCGAATTCATGGACCGCCATGTGGTTCCGGCCAACAAGATCTGGCTAAGGGAGGTCGAGGCCGGTTCGGCCGCCCCTCGGGTGGTCGAGGATCTGAAGGCGCTGGCCAGGTCCGAGGGGCTATGGAACCTGTTCCTGCCGGATCTTCACGAGGACGAACCGGGCACGCGCCTGACCAACCTGGAATACGCGCCGCTGGCCGAAATCATGGGGCGCATCCAGTGGGCGTCGGAGGTGTTCAACTGCTCGGCGCCGGACACCGGCAACATGGAGCTTCTCCATATGTTCGGTTCGCCGGAACAACGGAAACAATGGCTAAAGCCATTGCTGGATGGCGAAATTCGCTCGTGCTTCGCCATGACCGAGCCGGACGTGGCTTCGTCCGACGCCACCAATATCGCCACCGTGATTGCCCGCGACGGCGACGACTACGTCATCAACGGCCGCAAATGGTTCATCACTGGCGCGGCGCACCCCCGTTGCAAGGTCGCCGTTGTCATGGGCGTCACCAATCCCGATGCCGAAGCGCACCGGCGCCAAAGCATGGTCCTGGCGCCGATGGATACCCCCGGCGTCGAGGTGGTGCGCAACATCAGCGTCATGAATCACCACTCCCCGGAAGGCCATTGCGAGGTGCTTTTCCGCAACGCGCGGACGCCGCGTTCGAACCTGTTGTCCGAGGAAGGGTCGGGCTTCGCCCTTGCGCAGGCGCGCCTGGGGCCAGGCCGCATCCACCATTGCATGCGGTCGATCGGCCAGAGCGAGCTGGCCTTCGAACTGATGTGCGAGCGGGCCCAGGAGCGGCGGGCGTTCGGGAAGCATCTCCACGATCACGGAGTCGTCACCGAGTGGATCGCCCGTTCGCGGTGCGAGATCGAGCAGGCAAGGCTGCTGGTGCTGAAGACCGCCTGGCTGATCGACACTTATGGCGCCAAGGCCGCCCGTCACGAAATCTCGATGATCAAGGCTGTCGTGCCCACGGTGCACACCAATGTGCTGAACCGCGCCATACAGACCTTCGGCGCCATGGGGCTGTCGCCCGACACGCCGCTCGCGAACCTGTGGACCTTGGGGCGCGCCTTGCACATCGCCGACGGACCGGACGAAGTCCATTTGCGCGCCATCGGCCGCCAGGAGATCCGCAAGAGCAGGGAAACCCTGGGCGCCGGCGCCGCCTACATGACCCTCCCCTAAGCAGGATTTCCGAAAGTGGACATCGGTTTTCAGACAAAAATCCTGCTCGAACAAGAGACTCCAGGCGGCGCGACACGATGACGTCCATCCTTTTGATCCGGCATGGCCAGGCTTCGTTCGGCACCGCCGACTACGATCGTCTGAGCGAGACGGGAATACGGCAGGCTTGCCTGCTCGGCGAGCAACTGTCCCGCGAAGGCCGCCCCCTCGCCGCGGCCTTTTCCGGCACACTCAGGCGTCAGGTCGACACCGCCCTCCACACCTTGCAGAGGTTGGATGTCCCGAAAGCCCATGTCGCCAGCGACCACTTCGACGAATACCCACTCGTCGATTTATTCAACGCCTATCTTCCGGTGGTGGCCGCCTCGAACGCCAGGATCGCGGCTGCGTGTGCTGACTTGCACGCCGACCGGCGCCTCTACATGGAGGCATTGGCGGCGGTCGTCGGGCTTTGGCAAAGCGGCCACGAAGCGCCCGGGGTCGAGACCTGGGCCGGGTTTCGGCGCCGCGTCTTCGGGGGGTTGGAAGGGCGCCTGGCCGGACGCGGCAAAGCCGACCTGTTGGCCATTTTCACCTCGGGCGGAGTCATTGGGACCGCGGTCAGCGAAATCCTCGGCCTCCCGCCCGAATATGCCTTTTCGCTGAACTGGCGAATCTTCAACGCCTCCATCACCGAGATCCATTACGGGCGGTCGGGGTTCGCCCTCGCCACCTTCAATTCCGTCGCCCATTTGCGCGCGAAAGGGGACAATGAACTCGTCACCTATTGGTAGTTCAATGCAGGCCCGCGACTCTGCAACCCTGGGCGGCGTAGGCGATGCTCAGGGCGCCGACTTCCTGGGCATTCGCCGCGGCGGCATTGCCCTGGGCGGCCCGCGCGGCGATCCCTTCCAGGATCAGAGCCAGGCGGAACAGCGAGAAGGCGACATGAAAGGGACGAAGACCGTCGGCGCGGCCGGTGCGCCGACAATAGGCGGCGGCATAATCATCGAGGGACGGAATTCCCAGCGCCTCAAGGTCCAGCCCAAGGATGCCGTCGTATTCGCTGGGTGACGAAACCCAGACCATGCTGTTGTAGCCCAGGTCGGCCAGGGGATGGCCGAGGGTGGACAGCTCCCAGTCGAGGACGGCGATCACCCTCGGCTCGGTGGGGTGAAACATCAGATTGCCGAGGCGGTAGTCGCCGTGAACGATGGTGGTTTCGTCCCCCGGTGGAATATTGTCCGGCAGCCAGAGGGCCAGCCGTTCGATATCGGGCAGGTCGCGGGTTTTCGACGTCTGGTACTGGCGGACCCAACGGGTCACCTGGCGCGAAAAATAATTGCCCGGCTTGCCGTAATCGGCCAGGCCCAGGGCCTGCCAATCGGCCCTGTGGAGCCGCGTCAGCGTCTCGTTCATCGAGTCGTAGATGGCCGCCCGCTCGGCCGGCGTGCAGTCCGGCAGAGCGGACTGATGAAAAACGCGGCCGGTCAGGCGCTCCATGACGTAGAAGGGTGTGCCGACGACGCGCCTGTCGTCGCAGAACAGCAACGTCTTCGGTGTCGGCACGTCGGTCGCGGCCAGCGCCGCCTGAATGCGGTATTCGCGATCTATCGCATGGGCCGAGGGAAGAAGCTCCCCTGGCGGCTGCTTGCGCAGGACGAAATCGCCGCCCTCGGCGAAGGTGACAAAATAGGTGGGATTGGACTGTCCGCCGCTAATGGCGGAAAGACGCATGTCTCCGCCGGTCCCCGGCAAGCACGGGCGAAGGTAGTCCTTGAGCCTGTCGATGTCGAAAGGCAATGAGACCGGGGGTATTTCCCCCATCAGATCCGTCACTGTTGGCTCCTGCATAAAAAATCGAGCGCTCGTTATTTATAGAGGGGCGCACATGATCGCGCAACAGCCTTCTCCCATTGGCGACCCTTGGCCAACGACAGGAAACGATCGACCGGGAACTATCGACAAGGGGAGGGCGACACCCCGTCCGCGTCAGGCCAGACCGAACTGGCGGATCGTACGATCGCCGCCTCGATGAAAGAGGTCAGGAAGTCGGCGTAATCGTCGGGGGTGATCTTGCGCCGGCGATGTTTCCAGCGCTTGATATACCAATCTTGCAGCATCGGTTTGATCAGCGCGGAAGTCATTTGAACATCATTTATTTTGAAGACTCCCTTCCGTTTCCCTTCGGCAAGCGCATCGAAAAACAGGGATTCCGCCACCATTTCGCTCTCCAAGATGAATTTGCGGGCCCGCTCGTCGAAGGCTCTCACCTCCATGAAGGAGAAGATGAACCAGGAGTGCATCGCTTCCGTCAGGTAGATGTGCGTGCGGATCAGCCAACGAAGCCGTTGCGCCGGGTCACCCGCCAGGTCCGGAGGAACCTGAAGCACGCGCAGGACGACGGCCTGGACCTCCAGCAGGATCATCATCAGCAAGGTTTCCTTGCTGTCGAAATAGGCATACAGCGCCCCCATGCTGAGGTCGGCTTCCTTGGCCAAGTCGCGGAGCGACATGGCGCGGAAACCCCTCTCATTGGAAATCGACAGAGCGGCTGGGATGATGCGAGCCAGTTTGGCTACGGCCACATGCCGCTTCTTGACGTTGATGGTGTCCTGGTGGCGATCGAAAATCTCGCCACACAATGCTGGCGTCGATAGGTCGTTTTGAGAAAGGAATGCTTTCAGGCTGGCCATGGCGTCTCCTTGATCATAAGGAACTACCAAGAAAACCCGCTTGCAGGCCACTGGAAATTGAAACGGAATCCGTTTGCGTCCGACGTGCCGGTCGAGGCGCTCCATGCCATGCCACGCCGCGCATCGAGATATTCCGCTGGCGCGTTTAGCAGCTGGTTGGCGAAGGCGGCGTCGCCCTCGTCACCGTGGCTCCCGGCAAAGGCAAGTCGGTCACCTTGCGCATTCTCGCCGCGCGGCTCTCGCAGCAGCGCGCCGTCAAGATAGGCTTGTTGCAGCTGGCTCCAGGCCAATCTCGCCGACTTCTACCGCGAGATGGGCGACCTGTTCGGCGTCGAGCCCGCCGGGCGCCTCGCCGATCGCGCCGAGAAACAGCGCTGGCCACGCCATCACATCACCAAAGGTGAGGTCTGGCGGAGAGACAACAGCGACCCGCGATCACGCGCCACGCGATCCCGTCATTTTTTTGGTAAGGACAAACCCAACATTGCGTCTAACATAGCCATCACTTCGGCAGTGATAGCCGCACTAGTAAGCCTCTCTTTACTGGTAACCGCTTCATGCATCTCGCGGAGAGTAACAATTCCATATATCATCGCGAATATTATGTCTCCCAATCGATCGGCCGGTATACTCGTCAGTATGTCAGCTGACGTCGTCTCGATAAGCTTCGTAATTTGCTGTCTAGCTTCTCTTCGGTCCGCAATAACCGCTTTCCCTATCTCGAGCGCATATGCGGAGTCGGAGGCGTGGAGGCTTTGATTGATGAGCGCCATCTCAACTGAACCGCTCGAAAAAAGGTCAACGATGGCGCCAACAAATTGCTTCAGTTGCGCCTTTGCCCCTCCCCTTGTCTTCAACGATCTCGATGCAGCCTCACCCACCGCATCCAAAGCATCGCCCATTACTGCTCGGTAAAGCTGATCCTTCGTAGCGAAGTAATAGTACAGGCTTGATACGTGGAGCCCTGACGCCCTTGCGATCTGTCTCATAGAAGTGCCGCTGAGACCCTGACTTGCAAATAGTGCGGCGGCCGCCCTCCTTATGCTAGCATGAGCGGTGTCATTGCTAGCCCGCTCCCCAACACCCGATTGTGTGCGAATCTCAGTCACGCTGATCATAACCATTCTAAGAAGGTCGATCATGTTGCGCGGTATAGCGCGACAATCTCGATGAAATGCGCGCGACAATCTGGATGAGAGTCTTTTTGTCGCGGCGGCGCCGATATTCGCTGCGTTGATTGACGCACGCAAGAGGTTTTCGACGTTTATTGTAGCGGAGCGTCAATCTGCGAGATCGGCGTCGGCGAGATCGGCGAGTGTCGCTTGGGCGGCCGGACGTCCCGCCGAAGGGCTGGTTGGCGGTGATGTGCATGGGTCGCCTCTCGTAACGGGCGCTGATCAGTTCGAACAGCACGCTGGTTTCGGCCTGGTCCTTGGTGACGTAGGCCATATCGTCGAGAATGCGCAGGTCGAAGCGGTCGATCGCGGCTTCGAGCCCGAGCTCGCGCCAGGCGATTTGCAGCTTCTGCGCTTTAAGCTCCAGATATTGATGAAATGCAAGAAAAACGATATTTCGTACGAATCTTGTTTGTGCGATAGTGATTTTTATGAGTGGTGATGTTCCCAGCGCTAGCAAGACCGAGCAGACCTTTTGGGCTGTGCGAGAGGCGCTCCTTAGTTGTGAGCTTCGCCCGGGTGATCGCCTGAAGTGCAACGTTCTGGCGGCGCGTTACGGTGTGAGCCCAAGCGCAATCCGTGAGGCGCTCTCGCGTTTAAGCTCCGAAGGGCTCGTGGTTGCGACTCCGCAAAGAGGATTCCGCGCAGCCCCGATTTCGCCGGATTCGCTACTGGATGTCACCGAAGCCCGGATGGAGATCGAGGTGCTCTGCCTGGCACGGTCATTGCGTTGTGGCGGACTCCAATGGGAAAGCCGTTTGATTGCGGCTGCTCACGTCTTGCGCGGGACAGGGCGTCATCTTGGAGACAAGTACGGCTGGCGCGATGCGCACTCGAAGTTCCACGAAGCTCTGGTCGCTGCTTGCGACAATGAAACCTTGCTTCAGATTCGCCGCAACCTGTTCGAGCAAACTGAACGTTACCGCCGAATGTCCGTTCTCGGCCATGGGAGCGATGGCCGGATCAAGAAGACCGACGCCGACCATCAACTCTTGTTGAATGCGGCGCTTGCCCGCGATGTGGATAAGGCGATTACGTTAATGCGTGATCATATTGGCGCCACGAGCCGCACAGTGCTGCAAATGATCGAGCAAGCTAAAGCCGACTCCGATGAGCGAGTTCTTAGTCCGAGCAGGCCATTGAAGCGGTCAGCCGCGAGACGGCCTTGAAGCTCGTCTCGTCGCCGTTGCGCCGAGACACTTGGTCGGGAGGACGCCGTCGCCCGGGACCTCTGCGGATCATTCGCCGCAGATCTGGTCGCCCTCGTCACGATCGTTCCAAATGAGGCCGAAGGCGCTGAGGCGTGCAGGCGCAATCCAGGGTCGCGATAAGGCTCCTTGCAGTCGTCCTGCAGTGCGCCCCTAATCCCCTTTCAGCTCGCGCCCCGCTCCGACCAGCTTGGGCGACTTCCGATCCTGCGGCTCGCGGTGTAGCCGTCATGACCGGGCGCGCAGCCGGTCCATGCAAAAGGTCAGGACGCCATGGCCGCCGCCGGAGACCTTTCCACTCCTGTCGCGAATGACGCTTGCCGCTCTCGAAGGCTTGGGGTGACCGCCGGGCCCTCATCGGCCGGCGGCGAAATCAGCCTGACGCGGGCTCGAACGATCCATATTCGCGGTTCAGGAAAAGCAGGGGGCGACGATCCGCATGGGCGTGCACCCCGACGACGATCCCCCGTACTTCCAGATGGTCGCCCGCGTCGATTGCCCCCTGGATCTCGCACTCGATCGCCGCCACGACATCGTCAAGCACCGGGTTGCCGCTCTCGGAAATCGTGTAGCCCACACCTTCGAACTTGTCCGGCGCGCGGCTCGAGAACCTGCGGCTCACATGCTCCTGACCGCTCGCCAGCACGTTGACGCAGAACCGCCCGATGGGGGCCATTGTCGCCCAACTCGAGGAGTGCTTGCCTATAAAGAACGCAATCAACGTCGGCTCGAGCGAAACCGAGGTGAAGGAGCCGACCGTCATGCCGTGAAGGCCGCCGGTATCGCTCTGCGCTGTAATCACGCAGACCCCGGTCGGGTAATGCGCCATGACACCGCGAAACCGCGCGGGATCGATCGCCTTGCGGTTGGTGGACGTAGCGTTGCAGAGTTGAATGTTCATGTGCAAATCTCCGAAAACATGTACAAATTTCCGAAAGAGCCGGGCGATGGTTCAGGCGATGCGCCCCATGCGTCCCGATTGAAAATCAGCTAACGCGCGGCCCAGATCGTCCTTGCTGTTCATCACGAAAGGACCATGGCGGATGATCGGCCGGTCGAGCGGATCGCCGCCGCACAGGATCAGCTCGGCCGCGTGCGCCACTTCCAAACGAAGCGTTCCTCCCTCGCCGCCAAGCCGAGCCATCGAACCGGCCGATATCCAGGGCTCGTCCGGGGCCACGCGCACCTCGCCGACCATGACGTAGAGCGCCAGTTCGCGGGCCGCGATTCCCGCGAGTTCGAACGTCGCCGGTTCTGCGACCGTAATGTGCAACAGCACCGGGCCGCCGAAACTGACGATCGGCCCGCGCCGGCCTTGGACCTCGCCTGAAATCAACCTCACCGACGTTGGCCCTTGTTGCAATTGCGGCACGTCGGCATGGGTGAAGTGGCGGTACGCTGGCGCGTCGTGCTTGCGCGACGCAGGCATGTTCAGCCACAGCTGAACGCCATGGATCCGTCCGCCCCGATCCTTCAGCGCGGACGCCGGCTGCTCGTCGTGGACGACTCCCCGCCCAGCCCGCAGCCATTGCACCTCGCCCGGCGCCATTGTGCTGGCATTGCCCAGACTGTCCTTATGGATCATCCCGCCTTCAAGCAGCAGGGTGATGGTTTCAATCCCCGCATGGGGGTGAACCGAGGCCCCCCGCGCCGCGCCGGGCGCGAGATCGACGGGGCCGAAATGGTCGAGGAAGATGAAGGGCCCGACCGCGTCGAGTTTCGGCGCGGGAATGGCCCGCCGGACCTCGAACCCATCGCCTTCGAGGGTGCGCGAGGCGGCGAAGACATACTCGGCTCGCCAATGCCTATGCTGTCCGGACACGTCATTCCCCCCTTGGCGTCAGGCGATACGGCTGAACTGTCCGCCGAGGTCCACTCCGTTCGCCTCGTCGCGCAGGCGCAGCGTCAATGTGTCGCCGGGCTGGAGAAACGGGTCGACCTTCTTGCTCTCTGCGACCAGTTCGGCGCGGCGGATGGCGTCGTCGAACAGATTGGCGGCCATGATCCGCGCCAGCGTCGGAGATCCCTGCGCCAGCACACCGCCCGGCGTCCCGGTCAGCACGAGATCGCCCGGCTTGAGATCGAGCAGCGCTGCGATCTGGGTCAGCGTTTCGGGCGCCTTGTAGATCTGCTGGGCGCTGTTGGCCGACTGGCGGGTCGAGCCGCGATAATCGAGGGTTAAGCTGAGATCGCCCAGCACGCTCGCGGCTTCTTCCGGCTTCAGCAGGTAGAGCACGGGTCCGGCGGGGCAGAAGGTGCGATAGCTCTTGCCCTGGAACCACTGGAGGAACGAGGCGCCGAACATGACGTCGCGCGCGCTGACATCGTTGCACAATACAACCGCGCCGACGTAGTCGCCGACATCGGCCTCACTGACGAGGGTGCCCGCCGTCAAGGCCTTGCGCAGCACGATGCCGATTTCCGCTTCGTAGTCGAGCAGTTCCACGCCGTCGGGGCGGATGATGTCGTCATAGGGGCCATTCAGTGAGGAACTGGCTTTGGAGAAGAGCAGGTTGGCCTTGCGGGCGCCATGGCCCGATTCCGCCGCGTGATCGTTATAGTTCAGTCCCTGACAGATGATCGTGGCGTCACGGGTCACCGGGCTGGTAATGCCGCTTGCGGCCAGCGAGACGGTCGCGCCCGAACCGGGCAGATCGCCCTTGGCGTCATATTCCGCGAGCAGTGCGGCGGTGGTCGGCGCCGAGGACACAAGCGGTTCGACCGTGACTAGATCGTCGGGCCGCGTTGGTCCCGTGGAAACGAGCCGACCCCAGCGGGCCTCGCCGTCCACCTTGTAACGAACAACACTGATGGGCATTTTGCCTCTCCCCGGAATCCTTAATAGCGTCAGTCAAGGTTGCGTCAGTCGAGCCAGGGGCGCGGAGGCGCCAGCAGCGCATCGACCATTTCACGCACGACCGGCGGCGCCGCTTCCGGCAGCGGCCCGGCGGGACGCATCGAGGCGGGAAGATCGTCACCCCACGCCCAGAGGCCGGCGCGGTCGAAAGCGTGAAAACCGACCGGATAATCCGCCGTCATCACATCGCCGTCGGCATAATGTTCCCATTCATCGCCCGCCGGATCCTTCCAGTAGTCGAAGATCTGACTGCCGAGGATGTGCCGGCCGATCCCCCAGAAATGCCGCCAGCCCTGCGCGCGCAGATAGTTCTGGCCCTGCCCGACGGCATCGGTATCGATGGTTTCGGTGGAGATATGCAAGATCGCCGGCGTCGGCCCGAATGCGATCGCCAGCGCATGGTGATCGGCGGGCTTGTCGCCCCGGTTGAAGCGGAAAAAGCCGAGGCCGGTCACCCCGCTCGCGGTCTGGAGCAGATCGCTCGGGAGATAGCCGAAGTTGGTCATATACCAGCGCACGGTCTGCTCGAATAGCGGCGTCTGGATCACCAGATGGCCGAGCCCACGCACGGGCGAGGGTCCCAGCGGCGCGCGCACACCGTCGTTGACCCGCTTCTTCGCCCAGGGCGTGTTGCCATTATCGATCGCCGATCGCGGCACATGGGCCTTGGCCGGGGTGAAGCCATGGACCAGATCGACCCGGTAGCCGTTGGGATCGACGAGGCGCAGCACGCGGCCGCCGCCGGGTTTGCTATTGGCTGCCGGGGCGAGGCCATGTGCCGCGCCCAGCCGGTCGAGATCCCCGCTTTCGACCGCGACAAGGCCGAAACCGACGAAGGCGTCGCGTTCGGAGGGGATCAGTTCGACACAATAGGGCTGCTCACCGAAGCCCCGGAAGTAGACGTTGGGTCCACTGTGCTCGACTGCGGTAAACCCGAAGTCGTGCAGGAAGCGCGCCTGCGTCGCGACATCGCGCCTTTCCAGCACGACATAGGCCAGCGCGTCGGCGCGGGTGATCGGGGCGATGTCGGCGAAGGGGTTCACGGGTTGCGGCATGGTCAGGCTCCCCTTACGTGATCGATAATGGCCAGCGCATCGGCCGGCGCCGCGTTGCCGCGCCAGGCGACGTAATGATCGGGCCGGACCAGCACGAGATCGCGCTCGTAAATCTTGTGCGCGTTCGCGTCGCGCACATCGAGCAGCTTGAGTGGCACGCCGCGCTCCGCCGCCGCGGCAATGAAACCGTCGACATTGGCGTCGGTGAAGCGGACCAGCGTGAAGCCATGTCCGAACAGGTCGAAAATCGCCTCGCCGCTGTCGAGGAAGACATGCGGCGCGCGCACGCCCGGCCAGGTAGAGGGAATGAACCTGATACGATCCCACGCGGGCTCGTTGTCCTCGTGGCGGATGATCGGCGAGTTGCGGTAGCGCGCGCCCAGTTCGACGCCGAGGGATTCGTTTTCCGCATTGCCAAGTTCAATGATCAGCTTGCCCAGCTTTTCGCGCACAGCCGCGCCAGTTGGGCTGTCCTCATGGATCACCGGATCGTAGTTCTGCGCGATCTGCAGACGCACCGCCGTGTTCTCGCGCGAGGAATCAACCGAGAACTGCGCTATGGGGAGCCTTTCGGCTTCGATGGTCCCGAGCAGGCGCGGCCCGCCCCAGCCCTGCAACATGGCGGCGAATTTCCACGCCAGATCCGCCGATTCGGCGATACCGGTGTTCATGCCATAGCCGCCGGTGGGGATCAGTTGGTGCACCGAGTCGCCCGCCAGCCAGACACGGCCGCGCCCGCTGCCGTTGCTGACCACCAGATGCGGCGACCAGGCATTGGCCTGTAGCACTTCCAGCGGGAATTCGCGGCCCAGCGCGCGGTAGACGATTTGTTTGGGGTCGATCGCCGCCTCGTCGGTTCCCGGCGGCAGCATGACATGCAGCGTCCAGATCTCCTTGTCGTCCTGCGCGATCAGGGTCGCGCCGTCGGGGGTCTGATAGTGCCAGACAACGCCGAAGGTCTGCAGGAATTCCTTCGCCGG
>NZ_JBKQOU010000224.1:0-60426 GCF_052145335.1 Rhodoblastus sp. | reverse complement strand
GCGCGCTTCCGCGGAACCTGCCGCCCGTGCGGAGGCGCACGACTCGTCGGCACGAAAAAGGGTTGCGACCATGGACAGTGTGGCGCCTGCACGGTGCTTGTCGGCGGCAGGCGCGTTCTCGCCTGTTTGACGCTGACGGCATCCGGCGAGAACGCGAGGGACCACCAATGGTTGCAGAGAAATTCGCCAATGGTTGCAGCGAATTTCGCAATGACCGATTGCGTTTTTCACCAGCGCTATCCAAACGCTGAACGCGTTTGAAAAACATAAAGATCAAGAACTGAAACGGGATCTCCCATTCGGTCGTTATGGAGCGCAGGCGCAGTCGCCTTGATCGCTGTGAGGCGTCACGTGGCGGATGATTTTTCCGCGAACTGCATTGCTTGGCCACGCGGGATTCTGCTGATCGCGTCGTTGTCGCTTTGCGCCGCCACGGTCCGGACGGCATGGGCTCGACTGAAGGCCCTGCGCTCAAGGACTCTCTCAAGACCATGAATTACGCCACGTTCACGGCGACGGTCGCGCAAGGCAAAAAAGATCTCGGCGCGGGCCAGGAGAAGGTCATGCCGCCATTGGGAACGGACAAGAACGTCATGTGCTAACCGGAGCCCGCGCGCGAGACGCTGAAAATCTCTGCATGGGTCCAGAATAAGCTATCCCGACTATCGCGGCGCAAGCCGATCGGCGCGCTCAAGCAGCGCGAATGCGGTCGGCGGGGATTTCGAGGTGAATGGTCAGACCCTCAGGGCGCCAATCTCGCCGGATCTCGCCGCATAACTGGCCTTCGACCGTCGCCTTCACCAGGCGCGAACCGAACCCGTCTGCGGCGACCGGAAGCTTCAACTGGGGGCCGCCATGCTCCGCCCACTCGACGAAGAAACCGCCCTCATGTTCCGAGCAATGAATTTCGACGCGGCCGTCGGGAATGGACAACGAGCCGTATTTGGCGGCGTTGGTGCAGAATTCGTTGATCAGCAAGGCGAAGCAGGTCACCGCGTCGCTCCTCAGGGAAAAGTCGCAGCAATGGATCTGAATTCGAGGCGGCTTGTCCGAGCCGCCCTGGTAAGGCGCCACGATGGTTTCAAACAGGGCCTGAAGGGTCGCCTGTTGTTCGGTAGGTTCGCCGGTTTCAAGGAGCTGTGGAATCGTCAGGTCCTGGGCCCTTGCCAGCGCGCTCAAACGGTCTGTCGCCGCTGAGACAAGTTCCGCGGGCGTCGCCGCAGAGCGCGCGCTCAAGGTCACGATGCTGATCGCAAGGGTGAACAGATTTTTTATGCGGTGGGTCATTTCGCGCAGGAGGAGGCGTTGCTGCTCTTCCGCGCGCCGCCGCAAGGTGATGTCGCGGGCGATCTTCGACGCCCCGATAACGCGGCCGGCGCGGTTTTTTATCGGCGACACCGAGAGGGAGATATTCACCAGGCAGCCGTCCTTTCGACGGCGAATGGTTTCGTAATGGCGGATGCGTTCGCCTCGCCGCAGTCGTGCGAGAATGCCGGGCTCTTCGTCAGGGCGATCTTCAGGGATCAACATAGCGATGGGTTGGCCGATGGCTTCCTCGGCCGAATAGCCGAACAAACGCTCCGCCCCGGCGTTCCAGTCGGTAATCACGCCATTGATGTCCTTGGCGATAATCGCGTCGTCGGACGATTCGACGATCGCGGCCAGCCGCTGCATTTCCTGCTCGACGACGACGCGGTCGGGGCAGGCGACCAATAAATTGACCGCGCCGACAATGGCGCCGTCGCGATCCGTTATCGGCGCTGGAAACGCAAAAAATGGAATACGGCTGCCGTCCGCGCGTTCGCCGAGCGCCTGCAGGTCGCGGAGGGCGTGGCCGTGCTTCAACGCCAATGCGACCGGACTATCTTCCTTGTCCAAGGGCGCGCCGTCCGGGCTCAAAAGCCGCCAGACCCCATCGAACTCATTCGTTCCAAGTTCCGGGCTCGCCCCCCACATTTCTGCCGCCGCAGAATTGAAAAACGTGATCCTTCCTGTCGTATCGGTCGCGTAAACGGCTTCCGACAGAGATCGAAGGATAAAGGGCGACATCGCATCGGCAGCGCTCGCGAAGGAATTGCCAATCATCGAAGCCTCAAGGCCGCCGCCGACAAGATCCGCATCCTCTCGCGAAAGCCTGTTCATGCCCTCTCCATTGTCTGCTGTTATCTATTGCGGTTTGATAACTCGCTCTTTTGCTCACGAGCTCCCGTGTTCATGTAAGATAACCGCCATGCTTTATAACAACATAAACGTAACGGGAAAAGCAGCTCCCTATTTGGGGCTTCCTGAAGAGAATTTCAATTGATCGATGCGCTTTTAAATCGGCCCGTTAGGCCATAAGCTCAACTTTTAAGTTTTTTACAGGAAAGTTCACGAAAAATTGCTTGAAATAACAGTGTCGATACAGCTGACATTCAGGTTTTTGTAACTATCCTTGGAGGAAGGAGGAGCTAGCCATGCCTATCACCAGCCTGATCGCTCCACAATTACCGCTACTGCGCCGCTACGCCCGGGCCCTGTCCGGGTCGCAGAAAAGCGGCGACGCCTACGTCGTCGCACTCCTTGAAACACTGGTAGCCGACCAGAGTGTCTTTGATCGCACAGTCGATCCGCGCGAGGAATTATACCGCCTGTTTTCCCGCATCTGGAACTCAATGCCGTTGAACGGAAGCGAAATCCATCTGGAGATCGCCGCGCACGACCGCCGGCTGGACGCGATTACGCCATTGCCGCGACAGGCGTTTCTCTTGACGGCGATGGAAGGATTCGATCATCGGCAATCGGCCCGGATTCTCGGCGTCGGACCTCAGAAGTTCGATGACCTCATCGAGAAGGCGGGCCAGGAAATCGGCGCCCTGGTCGCCTCGAAAGCGGTGATCATCGAGGATGAACAGGTCATCGCAATGGCGTTGGAAAATCTGCTGGTCGGCCTTGGGCATGAGGTCGCGGGAATAGCGCGCACCCATGCCGAAGCAGTGGCGCTCGTGCGCGCCGAACGACCTGGAATTGTGCTTGCCGATATTCATCTCGCCGACGGCAGTTCAGGCATCGATGCGGTGAACGAAATTCTCCGGAGCTTCGACGTGCCGGTCGTTTTCATCACGGCCTATCCCGAACTGCTGCTGACCGGCGAAAGGCCGGAGCCGACTTTCCTGATCGTCAAGCCGTTCGCCGAGGATATGGTCAAGGCCGTCGTCAGCCAGGTGCTTTTCTTCAACGAAGGACGCCCCTTCGACGGCGTTCCTCCAGGCGAAAGCAATATTGCAGCCATTGCGAAGCAGCTGCCGACGGTTTGACGGCCGATTGAAAGAAAGCCCTGAGGCGTCGCCCAAAGGGCCGCCACAGGGCTTTTTTACCGTCCATCCGGACGCGCGACAAACCATCCGGGTGAGCCGGCTGTCACCGCGGCGCCGGAACCCAGGTGGTCTTTTGCCGATCGTAAGTATAAGTGGCGCCGCCCTTCAATGCGTCCACGGTCGAATCCATGACAAGGCGCCATTTTTCGTTGCCATTGTTCTTGATCTGGATGGCTTCGAAAGGCACGGCGACATCCTTTTCGTCGGCGCCGAGCAGACCGCCTACTCCGACAATCACGGCTCTCGCTTTACCGCTCTTGTCGATCAGCACGTCCTTGACTTGCCCAAGTTTCGAATTGTTCGGATCGTAAACATCCTGTTTGTACCAATCCGTCACGGTGACCGAATCGGCAGGAATGCTTGGCATCGGACGAATTGGCGCGGCGCGGGCTCCCGCCGTCATGACCATGGTCGTCGACATCGAAACGAGCATCAAACCGATCGCTTTTTTCATGTGTGTCTCCCTCGGTTGTTGCGCGCGGAATGTTTTGAAGCTGCCGTTCCACGCGATAGAATCAATGCGCTGGTTCTCACTTGATGAACCGGTCTCAACGTTTGTCAGTTCCTGTTTTCACCGGGCCTGCGATGGTCGAAAAAACATTGTTGAGGTTGCTGCGAAAGTTCTTGGAATTGCGAATGTGATCAGCATGGACAGCATAGGTTGTCCCTTCAGCTCGGATCGTCCGGTATAAAAACATCAAGTGGCCGCGATTGTTCCAAGTCATTAAACTGTAAGGCTATTCGAGTTAAGGTGAAGGCTCGCCACGCCGATAATTCTACACGTCAAAACGTGCCGCCATGCCGCCCCATCATCGCCAGCCGCGTTTCCGGCTCGCGATGACGGTTTGCCGAGTTCGCGGGCGGCTATCGTGTTGTCGAGCGCACAGCCTCTGCGGTCTTGTCGGTTGCCGAGCGGACGGCCTCGGTGGTCTTGTCGGTTGCGTGGCGCGCCGCCGACGTCGTCCTCTCAGCCATCGAACGGGCCGTGTCCGCGGCCTTGTCCATAGCCGAGCCGCCCTGTTCGGCCATCTTGCCGAATGCTTCCCGGTAGCTTCCGATAATTTCGGCGGGCGTCGACGCCGCGATTTCCGCGATCCGCGGATAATGCGCGCCAAGCGTCTCGAAAGTCGCCTTGACCAGCTCCGTCTGGACGTCGAACACTTCCGGCAGGCTCCTGACTTCCCTCAATTTCTGTGCGGCCTTTGCGCCCGCCTCGATATTTTCATGCGACATCTGGGCAAATTCGGCGGCAATTGCTTGCGCCTTGCGGCCCATGCCCGCGAACACCGCCATTGGCCCGCTCATTTCGCGATCTTGCGAGGCGCCTTGCTGCTCTGAGGTCATGACTAACAACTCCGATATTGGTTTGGATGATTCGCTGCCTATGCGCCGCCACGGCCCGGGAGAGGCTCTCTGCGTGCAATTTGTTGCCGAAAACCCAGGCGACGCCTGCGCTAGCGAGGGGGGACAGAGCCGGTCGGCTTGTCGCGACGCACAACAAAACGACCGCCTATTGGTTCCTGAAATCCATCCAATTTTTCGCGCCGGCTGTGGCCGACGGAACCCTTTTCGCTCGCTTCGGATTGAGTGATTTCAGCAAGCAAATCTGGATAGAGACATGGGTGAAAGGTTGAGTGGCTGCCTGATCGCGGTGCTGGCGACAGATGGAGTCGAGCAGATCGAATTGACGGCGCCGGTCGCGGCCTTGCGTGACGAAGGCGCGGAGGTGCATGTCGTATCCGACAGGAAAGAGCGCATACAAGGTTTCAACCACCACGATCGGGGCGATGAGATCAAGGTCGACATGTCACTCGACGAAGCCGAAGCGGATAAATACGACGGCCTCGTCTTGCCTGGCGGCGTCATCAACCCCGACGCCTTGCGACTGAAACCGCGCGCCATAGAATTCGTTCGCCATTTCGTTGAGGCGAAACTTCCAATCGCTGCGATTTGTCACGGTCCATGGACCTTGATCGATGCGGGGGGCGCGTCGGGAAGGACCATGACATCGTGGCCCTCGCTCAAGACGGATCTCGGCAACGCCGGCGCCCAATGGGTGGACCGGGAAGTCGTCGTCGACGAAAATCTGGTGACCTCTCGCAAGCCGGACGACCTGCCGTCGTTCAATGCGAAAATGATCGACCTGATGGCGCACGCCGCGCACAATCACAGCGCGGCGGAATAACGCGTGGGCGGGGATGGCGGCATGTCTGGAGGATTACCACCAGCCGAACATGCCGCCAACCAACCAGACGATGGCGACCGCGAGGAGGCTGGTTACGAGAACCACTAAAACACGCCAGCCGCTCGGGGCCTGCCGGACGGTATCGCCTGTCACCACTTGCTCGCTGCCTTCGCGATAATGCGGAGGCGTCTTGATGTTGTCGGGCTCGACTTCGCGCATTTCGTCGTTTCTGGCCATGCGTCCTCCAAATCAGGAACGTGTTTTCCGCTGGTCCCCGCGGGAATTGTCACGCACGGGTTTTGGATTTTCGTTGTCATGGTTTTCCAATTCGCGTTCCTCGATCTCGGCCGCGTAGGGCTGTTTAGCCTCCCGCTCGGCGCGCATTTCCACGAGATCCTTGGATTCGCCGCCGGTGTTGCGACGTCGCGTTTCCGCCTCCTGAACTTGTGACTAGAGAACGCCTCGACACGTCATCGGAAACGCCGGCTCCAGTGCAGGCGCGGCTTCGAACGCGAGACCGGAACCATAGCGTCCGGCCACTTTACGAATGGCTGCCACACGAAAGGAAAACGCCGGAAGCCGCGGAGCGCTCTTCGCCGAAGCGGAGGAATTGGCGGTCGCAGCCTTCGAGTCGCGTCGCTTGGTCGCATGCTAAGATTTGTCGACCGTTTCCTTGATCAAATCCTTGATTTCTCCACCGGCTTTCTGGGCTGCGCCGGTGAATTCCTGGGCGACGCCTTTGGCTCGCAGGCCATCGTCGCCAATCGCGGCGCCCACGAGTCGTTTCGCCTTGCCTATGGCTTCGTTGGCGACCCCTTTGAGCTTGTCCGTCTTGCTGTTCATGAACAGGATTTCTCCCTTTCAGGATTCTTTTTTCGAAAGCGGCGACCACCGGCGATCGCGGTCGCGTCAAGCTCGTCCTGTGACCATCAGAATGATCACGATCAGGAGGATGAGTCCGATGCCGCCGCTCGGATAATAACCCCAGCCGGAGCTGTACGGCCAACTGGGCAATGCGCCAAACAGCGCAAGAACCAAAATGACCAGCAATATAGTCAACATGATTATCCTCCCTTTCGATGTTATCCATCGGCCCAGGCGCGTACATCGTCACGCGCTCGAAACAAAGATCGCGCCATCCAGCCGCGCTCGACGAACTCTCGTCCGCGCGCGGGCGCGACGCGGCGCGGATTTGATGTTTCCATCGAGTAGTGATCAAGGTCGCGTTGCAAAAAGCAAATCGGGACCGAGCGTCAACGCTGGCCTTGCAAAGAAGTTCCCGGCGCTCCACTTCGCAGATTGATGAAGCCTGCCACGCTGTATTGCGAGGATCTCGTTTCTCGAACCAGGCTGTGAATGAAATCCAGCTTCTCGATCACCGCCTGCGATAACACGAAAGGATATAGGTCCGGTTGGCCCAGGCTCCGGTTAAGGCCATTCAGCGCAATGGTGACCGGAACCCAGGCTGCGACGAGGTCGTCCATATCGCCGGCGCAATAAGGATCGAAAGCTCCTCCAAGTCTTGAATTCGGCTGGTCCGGCAATGTGACGCCGATGACCAATCCGAATGCGCGCGACGTTTCCAGCCCATCCACCATGTGCATGTAATGGGCCCACGTTTCGGCAAAATCTTCCCATGGGTGCGAGGCCGCGTAAGCGCTGATGAAATGGAGATTCCAGTCGGCCGGCGCGCCCGATTGATAATAGCGCCGCAACGCCTGGGCATAGTCTTCGCTTTCATCGCCAAAGATCGCGCGATACTGATCGATCTGGCCGCCGTCGCGAACCAGACGCTCCCAGTAATAATGCCCGATCTCGTGACGAAAATGACCCAGCAACGTGCGATAGGGCTCGCCCATCGCCATGCGGCGCGCTTCACGCGTGGCGTCATTGGCTTCAGCGATATTCAAGGTGATCAGCCCGTCTTCGTGACCGGTCAGCACCGGATTGACGCCATTGGCCGTCGTGTAATCCGCAAGCAGATCGAAGGCCAGGCCGGTCGAGGGTTCGTGGACCCGCGTGGGCATTGGAAGGCGCCAGCGCAGCAGCGAATAAAACAGGCGCCGCTTGGCAAGTTCGATTCTGCGCCAGGCGGTCTCATTCTCGGCGATGCTGAGATCTGGCAGGGTGCGGTCGTGACGGCAAGAATGACAAAACGTTTCGCCTTCATCGGCGGCGACAAGCCAGTTGCACGCGCCTGCGGCCGCATTGGCGCAAAAGACATAGCTTCTGGAGCGATCGGACAGCGTCTTCCATCGGTCGCCATCGGACTCAACGACGGACAGCTCCATCTGGTCGGTGGCGAAGCCCAGGCGACTTTTGCATTTGACGCAAATGGTGTTCTCGAAGTGCACGGCGTTGCCACAGACCTGACAGGTAAAAATCTTCATCGGAAAATTCCGCTGCTGGCGGGTGAAGGATTTTGCACATTCGCAGCGGCGCCGCGACATAGTCCTGCGCAACACGCAATCCGTCCCGAGGTTCCAAAAAAAAGGCGACGGCGCACGCCTGCAACCTCAAATATCGTTGCTGGCAGGAACTTTAGCGCATTGCCGGCGTTGCGGCCCACTCAACCAGCAGCGGAGGATTCCATGCCTGAGAAGAAGCTCAACGATCTTTTTTACGATATGTTGAAGGACATCTATTTCGCCGAACGCCAGATTTTGAAAAGTCTGCCGAAATTGGCGAAAGCCGCGCATTCGGAAGAATTGCGAAACGCTTTCCTGAAACATCGGGACGAGACGGAAGGCCAGGTCGAACGCCTCCAGCAGATTTTCGAAATGCTCGGCAAACGGGCGCAAGGCAAGACCTGCGAAGCCATCAACGGCATTCTCGAAGAAGGCCAGGAAATCATCGAGGAATACAAGGGCAGCGAGGCCCTCGACGCGGGATTGCTCGCGGGTGGGCAGGCCGTTGAACATTACGAAATGGCGCGCTACGGCACGTTGAAAAACTGGGCGACGCAGCTTGGCATGGCAGACGCCGCCAATCTTCTCGACGAAACCCTTCAGGAGGAAAAAAAGACCGACGCGCTGCTTACGCAATTGGCGCAGTCGGAAGTCAATCGCAAGGCCGCCTGAAGGCGCCGCCACAACGATGCAGGCCGCAGCGCAAACGCGCAGCGGCCTTTTTTACGCGGAAGCGCGCTGCTGATCCAGTTCGCGGGTCACCACTTCAAAACGCACGAGATTGGCGGTTCCAAACGCCGTGCTGATCGGGACGTCGGCGGCGTCGCGGCCGCGCCCGATGACGACGCGTCCGATGCGCGGATGATTGTGGCGCGCGTCGAACGTATACCAGCGCCCGTGGAGATAGACTTCGAACCAGGCGCTGAAATCCATCGGGGCAGGATCCCGGGGCACGCCGATATCGCCGAGATAACCGGTGCAATAGCGCGCCGGGACGTTCATGCAGCGGCAAAGCGCGATCGCGAGATGAGCGAAGTCTCGGCACACGCCGATCCCTTCGTGCAGCGAGTCGCTGGCGCAGCGCGTCGAGCGCGCGTGGGGATAGCTGAAGCGGATCTTCTCATGGACGAAATCGCAGATCGCCTGAACCCGGCGGTAGCCGCCGTTGATCCCCCCGAAATTCGCCCATGCAAAATCGGAGAGCTTGTCGCTGTCGCAATAACGGCTTGAAATAAGATAGATCAGCACATCATCGGGGAGGCCAACGACGGGCGTCAACTCGGTGTCGGGCGGCGTCGGTTCCGGTTCTCCGGAATCGTAAATCACCAGGCGGTTGTGAAATGAGACCAAGCCGGGCGGAACATCGAGACGAGTGACCCGGTTGCCATACAAATCCAGATAGCTGGTCATGGGAAGGTTCGGACGCGCGGTGACCAGATCCGCTGAACGCAAATCGGCCTCGCGCGAGGGATGAACGTTCAACTGGAGCAACATCGGCGTCCGCGCGGGACACTGGAATGCGATGTCGAAGCCGGCCTGAATCAGCATTGCGAGAATCTCGGCTGTTTGCGCCGGCGCGCGCCAGCGGAATTTTTATTGTCGCCAAGAACGGTTTTGCCGACGATTAGGTTCCTCTTTTTTTCCCCTCGTCGAGGTCGCGAGACGTCAAGCGGCTCTCTTCGGAGAGCTTTCGGACATGGACGGACACGTCCATTCCGTCTGCATCCGAGGGGGCGCCAAAATAGCTCCCGTGAAGCGGAATGGCTTGATGCGCCTCGCGGGCGACGGCGACGCGAATAAGGTCGCGATTGCCGACGATGCCATTGGTCGGATCGAATTCCACCCAACCGGAGCCCGGCAGGTAAATCTGGCACCAGGCGTGTGTCGAGCCGCCCCCCAGATAAGTTTCTCCCTCATCCCGGTCGGGCACGTAGAGATAGCCGGAGACAAAACGCGCCGCGAAACCCAGCGTGCGCGCCGCCTCCATCATCAGGGTCGCGAAATCGCGGCAGGAACCTTGGCGACGCGCAAGCGTTTGCAGAGGGCTTTGCGTTCCCTTGGCGACGCGGCGTTCATAGGACAGGCTTTCCTTGATCGCGTAGTTCAAGGTCATCAGCAGCTCGCCGGTCTCGGTCGGATTTCCCTGGTGCAGGAAACGCCGAACCCAGCGATCGAGCTCGCCGCCCGGATCGGGAAAATGTCGCTCGATCGAACGGGCAAGATCGGGCATTTCGTCGCCGTCGTAGGCGAAAGGATAAAATCGCGCTCGATCCTCAAGCAGGAACTCGGCGCCCTCGAACGGGTTGTGCGCCAGGGCGATGTTGCTCTCGACCGTCAGCTTGCGCGTCATGCCGTTGAAATCCGCGATCGCGACACAATTGTCGAAGACATCGTGGATCCAGCGCAGGCGACGAGGCTCCGGCTCGATTGCGAGGGATGCTTCGAGTAACTGCTGATCGTTGCTGTCACGAGGACGCAGCATCATCCGATGCTCGCCAAGCCGAACGGGCGCCGCGTAGCTGTAGGTCGTGACATGTTTTACAGAAAAAACAGGCATCCGCGACCAGTCGAATATCGATCTGCCTCACAGCTTTATAACGCGCGAGAGAATAACGAATCAATGAGCCTCGCAAACTGCGACGGCTTTGGTAGGACGTCTGACGCGATGGATAGGTTCCCGTCAGGTTCGAAGCTGGAAGCCATGGCGGACAGACATTCAAAACAGCGGCGTGAAGCGCGATGAACATCCACCCTGCCGAGAGCGACGCCGCGAGTGGCGCAAAAAACGCCGCCCCGCCGGCGCGAGGTCGACAAGCAATGAATGGACTTGCTGAGCGCCGCGGCGAATTGGCCGATTGGTCGGTCGTCGCGCTGTGTATCCTGGCGGCTTTCGCCGTCATGCGCGTGATGGCGGACCTGCTGGCGCCAATGATCGCGGCGGTGATCTTTGGCAGCCTGCTGTCGCGCGGCGTCGACCGGCTGCACAAGATCGGCCTGCCGCCGCCGGTTTCCGCAATCGGCCTCGTGGCGATCACCGGACTGACCCTCTTTATTTTCATCGATTCGCTGCTCGGTCCCATCACCGACTTCGTCGCCCGCGCTCCTGAAATGTTGACGAATCTGGGATCGGCGCTGACGCCGGTCGCGCGGCCGTTCACCTCGGCGCAAAATGGCTTGAGGGCGCTTCTCGGCGGCCAGAACGGCGGCTCGATGATCGTAAGCAGCGGCTTGTCTGCCCTGACGTCGATCTTTGGCGGCGCGCCACAAGCCATCGCCGAACTCGGTATTTTCTTCGTGACCTTGGCCTTTTTCGTCGCGGGGAGACAATCTTTGCGTCGCCGGATGATCATGACCTGGTCCGACCGCGAGCAGCGCTTCGCCACTTTGCGCATCGTCAACGCGGTCGAGGATTCGCTTGCGCTTTATTTCGGCTCCGCCGCGTCGATCTACGCAAGCGTGGCTTCCGCGGTAATCTTGATTGCGTGGGCGGCCGGTCTTGCCAAACCCGTCCTTTGGGGCGTCCTGACCTTTTTCGCCTGCTTCATCCCCTATCTGGGGCCGGCGCTCGTCACCCTTTCGCTTGCCGCCGGAGGACTGGCGGCGCATCCCGAAATCGGACTCGGCCTCGCGCCGGCGGGGGGCTTCCTGATCGTGCATCTGGTCAGCGATAACGCGATCATTCCCGCCCTGCTCGGCCATCGGCTCGAAATCAACCCCTTCGTGGTGTTCCTGTCGATCGTCTTCTGGGGCTGGATGTGGGGGCCGATCGGGGCGCTGCTGGCCACGCCGATCCTGCTCATTTTCGATACGATCAGGCAGGAGTTTACCGCGCAAGAGACGACATTGCCTCCGTGATCTGGATCGCGCGGCCAGCGGATCGTGCTATTCTGTGGTCGGCCTAGCCATAGTCTTGAAAGATGCCCGGGGCTTTTCGATGCGGTTCAAGACCCTGTTTCTTGCGTGCCTCTGTCTCGGCGCGACGCTGCATTCCGCCAGCGCAGATCATGCCGGCGATGTGAGCGCCGTGCTGGCGCGAATCAGATTGCCGCAGGGATTTCATATCGCGCTCTATGCGCTGGCGCCCGAGGCGCGCCATCTTGCCGTCGCGCCCGACGGCAAGACCGTCTTCATCGGCGCCAGAGGCGACAAGCTTTACAAGGTCGCCGCCGATCTCAAGGCGCCGGCGAAAGCCGAAATCTTCGCGCCGAACGAGAAGTTCGCGCTGCCAAGCGGCCCTTGTTTTGCGCCGGACGGAACCCTGTTCGTCGCCGAATTCGACCGCATCTTGAAATTCGCTCCCGCCTCCGGCGGCGGGTGGGACGAGGATCACCCCAAAGCGGTCGTGCCGCAGGGCAAGCTGGTTCCGCCGGAGACAAGCCACGGCCATGGCTTGCGCGTCTGCCGCGTCGGCCCGGACGGCAAGCTTTATGTGGCCGTCGGCCAGCCCCATAACGTGCCGCCCAAAGACAAAATGGCGCTTTACAATCAATGGGGCATGGGCGGGATCATCCGCATGAACCAGGACGGGTCCGCGCGCGAGGTTTTCGCTCGCGGCATTCGCAATTCCGTCGGCCTCGACTTCAACCCCGCCGACGGCGTGCTGTGGTTCACCGACAACCAGGTCGACATGATGGGCGACGACATTCCGCCCGAAGAGCTCAACCGGGCGCCGCGCGCCGGGATGAATTTCGGCTTTCCGTGGTATGGCGGCGGCCATGTCCGCACCCACGAATATGCCGACGAGACGCCACCGCCCGACGTGGTGTTTCCGGAGGTCGAACTGACCGCCCATGCCGCCGATCTCGGCATGACCTTCTATCGCGGCTCGCAATTTCCAGCCGAATGGCGCGGCGTTTTCATCGCCCAGCACGGCTCGTGGAACCGCACCGTTCCCGTCGGCGCGCGGGTGGTGTTCGTCCCCATGCGCGGCGGCAAGGCGGGCGCGTCGATTGCCTTCGCCGAAGGCTGGAATACAGGCAAGACGCCCTATCTCGGCCGCCCGGTGGACGTGGCGGAACTGCCCGACGGCTCCTTGATCGTCTCCGACGATCAGCAAGGCGCCCTGTACCGGATTTTCTACGACGGCAGATAAAACCCTTCAGCGCCGTCCGCCCGCCATTCGTTCCGCTTCCGGGCTGGCGCGCAAAGTCAGCATCGCCCCGACGCCGCACAGTGGACCCAAGGCGAGGATGCAGAAGGCGTAGCGCCAGCTCAGGAGATCGACGGCATAGGGCATCAGATGGATGCTCGCGAGGGTCAGCAGGAAGCCGATGCAGGTTTGCGCCGTCAGCATTGCCCCGCGCAGGTTGGCTTCGCTCAATTCCACGACGGAAGCCGAAAATTGCGCCGAATCGGCTATGACGCTGACGCCCCAGAGGATCCCGACGAACAGGACCCAGGCCGCCGATCCGCCGAAGGTCAGGCCGATCGACACCGCGCAGAGGCCGCTGACGGCCATGGCGAGGCTGGTGACGAGGGTGCGGCCGAGGCGGTCGGCGAGAAAGCCGCCCAGCAAGGCGCCGAAGGCGCCCGAAGCGATGATGAAGAAGGTCGCCAAAGCCGGATGCAAAGGCGGATGCTCGCCGTAACGGGCGCGAAAGCTGGCCGCGACGAAGGCGCCGATCCACGCCCACATGGCGTAAAGCTCCCACATGTGGCCGAAATAGCCGAAATTGACGAGCCGCAGCGGCCGCGACCGCCAGCCGATCATGATGTTCGACCATTTGAATTTGGGAACGACCGGCGCATTGGGGCCTATGCCGATCCACCCCGCCAGCAGCGCGGCGAGAAACGCGCCGCCGCTGGCGACGATACAGGGGAGACGCCAATCCAGCCCGCCGAAAGAGGCGGCAAGGTGCGGCAAAGCCGAGCCCAGCGTCAGCGAGCCGACCAGAAGGCCGATCAGCAGGCCGAGATCTTTGCGCGCCCAGGTCGCCGCCAGGGCCATGCCGACAGGATAGACGCCGGCGAAGCTCATTCCGGCGACAAAGCGCAGCGGCGGCGCAAAATCAGACACCGGCGGCAACAGCGCCAGCGCGCCGGTGCAGGCGGCGGCGACCAGCGCGGACGACCGGAACAAATGCCGCAGATCGATCCGGTCGGGCAAGGCGAACAGCGCACTGAAAAACGCGCCGACGACGAATCCCGCCTGCACGCTGGAAGTCAGCAGGGCTTCATAGAATGGGCTCATCGCCTCCTGCGCCCGGATCGAGGCGATCGAGGCGTTGGAGGCGAACCAGCAGGACATGGCCGCCACCTGGCAGACAAGCAATATCGCCAGCGAGCTTGTGCGTCCGGCCCCGGTTGCGGACATTGATCCTCCCGACGCCGTTTCGGCGCTTCGTTATTTTGACTCCAGCGCGATGGCGACGCCGGGAATACCGACACGTATCGCCCGGGAGAAGTCGAGCGAAGGCGCCCCGTCAGCAGCTATCGCGCGGTCGGCGATTTTCGAGCGTTCGCGCAATTCGGCGAAGGGGAGGCTCTGGTCCAGCGCGCCGTGATCATAGGCGAAATCGGGGAAATAGCCTGACGCGAGCACGCGCCAGTCGAGCGGAATGCCCGGCCTGACGGCTCTCGCGATATGGAACACCACCGTGGTGCAATTGGTCGTCGCGGTATTGTACCAGCGCGGATGTTCGGCGAGATCGTTGGCCTCATCGACATAGGTCAGCAGGATTTCGCGCGCGACCTCGGGGCGCGCGTTCATCCGGTAGATCCGCACATCCTCCCGGCGGACATTGGTGCGCAGGCGGATCAGGTCGCGCTCGTCGCCGGCCAGAGTGATCAGTTCGGCTGTTTTGAAGAAGCCCCCGAGCGCCGAAAAACTCTGGTCCTTTCGCAAGCGCATCTCGATCGACCAGACCAGAAATCTGCCGTCGGAGAAGCCGAAGCTCGCCAACGTATGGGCGATCGCCTCGCCCATCCAGTAATTGGCGAGGAGATCGACGCTGACCAGTTTGGAAAGATCATATCGCCGCGTCTCCCAGTGCGGCGTGAAATCGCTCTCGGTGCGCCAGTCGAAATTGCGTGCGTCGGTGAGGGTCAGGATGTTGCCCTCCACCGCGCCCCGAACGGTTCGATCCAGTCCCGGCGCCCACTCGCCCTCGTTGCTGGGCAATATCGTCGACCACCACGCCAGCAGCGCGGCGACCGCGACCGCCATGACGCCAAAAGCTTTCCATCGCCGCCCTGAGAACAGCGCGACGAGCGCGCCGATCGTGACGGCCGCCCATAAAGCGCTGAAACCCAAGCGGATCGGCGGCTCGAACGGCGCCCTGTACCAGATCGCGAGCGCTCCCCAAAGGCCGAAACCCATCGCGACCAGAGCGAGCGCCAGAATCGGCAGGGATCGAAAAACTCTCATTGCCCACCCTTGAAGGCTGCGAGAAACAGAAGCCAAATTGGTAGCGGCGCGCCGGGGCTCTGTCCAGCGCCGCTACAGCCGGGTCGAACGACATCCGTTAATCGAAAAAAGCGAAGACGCGCTTGCGTCACGGCCAGCGCCGGAATTGGCGCGGGCAGGCGTTTCATGGCAAGAAGGCGCACCATTCCTGCCGCTGAAGGAAGAACCGTTCTTGGACACAGTGCTTTCGATCAAAAACCTGACCAAGATCTATGGCAATGGTTTCGCCGCGCTCAAAGGCGTCGATCTGGCGATCTCGCGCGGCGAGATTTTCGCGCTTCTGGGCCCCAATGGCGCGGGAAAAACCACGCTCATCGGCATTGTCTGCGGCCTGGTTCGCCCGTCCGGCGGCGAAGTTCTGGTCGATGGCGGCGACATTGCCGCCGACTACCGCTCCGCGCGCAAAAAGATCGGGCTGGTGCCGCAGGAACTGTCGGTGAACATGTTCGAGACGGTGTGGGACACCGTGGTGTTTTCGCGCGGCCTGTTCGGCAAGCGCGCCGATCCCGGCCATATAGAGCGGGTGCTGCGCGATCTCTCGCTGTGGGACAGGAAGGACGCCAATATCCGCGCGCTGTCGGGCGGCATGAAGCGCCGCGTGCTGATCGCCAAGGCCTTGGCGCATGAACCCGAAATCCTGTTCCTCGATGAGCCGACCGCCGGCGTCGACGTCGAATTGCGCCGCGACATGTGGGAAATGGTGCGCCAACTGCGCGAAAAGGGCGTCACCATCATCCTCACCACCCATTACATCGAGGAGGCCGAGGACATGGCCGACCGGATCGGGGTGATCGACAAGGGCGAGATCATCCTCGTCGAGGAAAAACACGCGCTGATGCGCCGCCTCGGAAAGACCCGGGTGACCGTCGGCCTGAAACAGCAAATGGAGGCGGTCCCGCCAAAACTCTTTCCCCGGCCGCTTGAATTGTCGCAGGACGGCATGTCGCTCTCCTTCACCCAGACAGGCGAGGAGGATGAGCAGGCGGTCGGTCTCGCCGAACTGCTGAAAGAGCTTGCCTCGCGCAACATCGACTTTCGCTCGGTCAATACCGACCGCTCCTCGCTGGAGGATATTTTCATCGATCTGGTGGGGAAAAGCCGATGAACTGGGTGGGCGTTCGCGCGATCTACCAATTCGAACTCGCCCGCACCTGGCGGACCCTGTTCCAGAGCATCGCCTCGCCGGTGCTGTCGACGGCGCTTTATTTCGTGGTGTTCGGCTCCGCCATCGGTTCGCGCATGCCGCCGATCGACGGCGTCCCCTATGGCGCCTTCATCGTGCCCGGCCTGATCCTGCTCGCGGTGCTGACCGAAAGCGTCTCCAACGCGTCGTTCGGCATTTATCTGCCGCGCTTCACCGGCACGATTTACGAAATCCTGTCGGCGCCCGTTTCGGCCCTGGAGGTTCTGCTCGGCTATGTCGGCGCGGCGGCGACCAAATCCGTGATTCTCGGCCTGATCATTTTCGCCACGGCGCGGATTTTCGTGTCGTTCGACCTCGTCCATCCCTGGTGGTCGCTGGTGTTTCTGGTGCTGATTTCGGTGACTTTCGCGCTGTTCGGCTTCCTGCTCGGCCTGTGGGCGGATGGTTTCGAGAAATTGCAGATCGTGCCGCTGATGGTGATCTCGCCGTTGACCTTTCTCGGCGGCACCTTCTATTCGATCGACATGCTGCCGCCCTTGTGGCGCAAGGTCGCCCTGTTCAACCCGGTGGTCTATCTGGTCGATGGCTTTCGCTGGGCCTTTTACGACATAGCCGCCGTCGGCCCGACGATCAGCCTTGCCCTGACCCTGACCATGCTGCTCGCCTGCGTCAGCCTGGTCGTCTGGGCGTTCAAGACCGGCTACCGGCTTCGAACCTGAAGCGTATTCGCTAACGCGGACCTTCGGTTCAAGCGAAGTGGGGCCCGGTTCGCGTGAAGAACCTTTAGGTCCGCGTTGGCGAATACGCGTAAAAAACTGGAACCTCGATCCGATTCAATCGGAAAACGAGGCTCCAGGGCTTTGGCTTCGATCCTGCATATGTCGCCGCGAAACCGGGTTCGCAGCGGGTTTTGAAGCATGAGCGACAAGGATGATTGGGTGGTCTGGAACGGCTCGCTGGGCGTTCTCGACGTGGCGGCGATGGGCCGCGTCGAACATGACCCCTCCGGCAGAACCGCCTGGCTCGCCGCGCCCTATGATGTCGTCGGTCCGTTCAGCCTCGACGAGCTCGAAACCATTGGCCGCGTCGCCTTTGGCGCCTGCCTGGTCATGTCGCGGCGCAAATGGCAGGACGATCAGATCGAGCTTCGCATCGAGGCCCGCGAAAAGCGCCGCGCCTTCGCCGTGCGCTTCCGCGAACCCGACGACGACAGCGCCCATCGCGCTTTGCTGGAACTGCCGTTTGAGGGCGAATTGACGACCGTCGAGATCAATTCCGCTTTCCGCCGCCTCGCCAAATCGGCCCATCCCGACGTCGGCGGCAGCCACGACAACTATTGCCGCCTGACCGAAGCCCGCGACGCGCTGCTCGAACGGGCTTATTCGGTCAACTAGCCGGCAAATCAGTACCGCGTCGTCGAGGCGTGATGGCGATAATGCCTGTGTCTCCCACAGCCGCCGCGCATGCTGCAATTGATGTTCGGGCCCGCGGCATAGCCGATGACGCCGCCGGCGACCAGGCCGACCGGACCAAACACCAGAGCCCCTGCGCCGAGGCCAAGCATGCCGTCGAGCGCGCGGTCGTCCGCATAGGCGGCGCCGCTGGCGAGCGACAGGCCGAGAGCCAAAGCGGCGACGAGGGATTTATTGAACATTCTGCCATTTCCTTGATTAAACGTATGAAAAACGGCCCCCCGGCTTTTCGGTGGCGATCCTAGTCAGCCGAGTCGCCTGGCGCAAGCTTGATCATAAGCTGCCCAAAATCGCGGCTTGCATGATCAAACGGCAGCCGCATAAACTCATGCCCGGATGCGCCGCGTCCCAAGCTCAATCGCGCAGCCCGCCGTCACGAATCGCCCGGCGACGGCAAGGGTTGCAACTTTGTCGGGGACCCCACGACTTGACCCATGCGGAGGATGCGCCGGAAGGCAGTTCGGAGGGTGGGAATCCCGAAAAAGCCGCCGGCGATTCCGTAACGGGACGGGCGAGTGAAAATCAGGCGCAAGCGGAAATGGCCCGCGCCGCCCGCGACCGGCCGCGGGTGATCCGCCGCGTGCCCAAACCGAAAATGACCGGGCCATTCGATTCGCCGGGGCGCAACCTCGCCGTCGGAACCGCCTTCATCCTCGTCGTGATGCTGCTCGCCACGCTCGGCTACATGGCCTCCGGCTGGAGCTTTCGCGACGCCATCTACATGGTGATCGTCACTACCTACACCGTCGGCTACAACGAAGTCCGGCCCATCGACACGCCGATGCTGAACTTCATCACCCTGGGACTGATCATACTCGGCTGCACCGGCATGATCTTCCTCACCGGCGTCGTGGTGCAGTTCATCTCCCTGAGCCAGCTCAGCAAGATCACGGGTCTGAAGGCCATGAAGAAGCAGATCGATCAACTCGAAGGCCATGTCGTCATCTGCGGCTTCGGCCGCCTCGGCGTGGTGCTGGCGCGGGCCCTGCGCGCCTCGAGCGCCGGTTTCGTCGTCATCGAAAGCAACGAGGCGCGCGCCGCCGAGGCGCGGGCGCAGGAATTTCTCTGCATCCACGGCGACGCCACCGACGAGGCGGTGCTGATCGCTGCCGGCGTGACCCGCGCCAATGCCCTGGCCACCGTGCTTTCCAACGATGCGCTGAATGTCTTCATCACCTTGAGCGCGAGGGCGCTGAACGCCGACGTGCTGATCGTCTCGCGCGGCGTGCTGCCGAGCACCGAGAACAAGCTTTTGCAGGCCGGCGCCGACAAGGTGGTGCTGCCGACCCATATCGGCGGCGAGCGCATCGCCGAACTGATCCTCTATCGGGAATCCGCCCGACTGCTGGACAGCCTGGAGCGTTCGCACGGCTTCCAGCGCGTACTCAACAATTTCGGCATGGAGCTGGAAGTCATCACCGTCGCGCCGCGCAGCGCCGCCGCCCGCATGTCGGTCTCCGCCATCGAGCGCTACGCCAAGGGCGCCTTTTTTATCGTCCAGATCAATCGCCGCGACGGCGACGTTTTCACCGATCCGCCGCCGGCGACGATCATCGACGAGGGCGACGGCGTGGTGGTGATCGGCCGCGCCAATCGAGCCGCCGTGCTCACCTCGCTGTTCGAGCCGAAATCGCACCTTGGCGCGCGAGGGTAGGCTTTTCGCGGCGGGCTATCGTCCGGGGTTAGGGCCGCGACCATCCCAACCCGTCATTGCGAGCGAAGCGAAGCAATCCAGTGGCCTCAAAAAGAAGCTGAGCCTAGTCGCGGCCACTGAATTGCCGCGTCGCTTCGCTCCTCGCAATGACGACCGAAAAAACGCCTTCACGCCGCCAGATCGGCGACCACGGCGTCGAGCACCGGAAAGCCTTCCGAGGTCACGCGGATGCGGCCCTGGCGGGTATATTCCACCATGCCATGGGCGATCAGGTCGGCGACGCGCGAGGCCTCGAAACGCTTTCCCGTCAGCGCCTGGAAGCGCGCCGGGTCGATGCCCTCGGTGAGCCGCAGGCCCATCAGCAGGAATTCGTCGCCCTGCGCCTCGGTGGACAAGGTTTCGTCTTCGACCAGCCCGAAACCCTCCGTCTCGACCACCGTCAGCCACATTTCCGGATGCGGTTCGGTCGCCTGGGCGCGGCGGGCGCCCTTTGGAGTGAGGATGCGGCCATGAGCGCCGGGGCCGACCCCGACATATTCGCCATAGCGCCAATAGATCAGATTATGCCGGCTCTCGCCGCCCGGCTTGGCGTGATTGGAGATTTCATAGGCCGGCATGCCTGCCTTTTCCGTCAGTTCCTGGGTCACGTCCCAGAGCGCGCGCGCCGTTTCGACGTCCGGTATTCTCAATTTCTTGGCGCGATAAAGCTGCTCGAACATCGTGTCGGGCTCGATGGTCAATTGATAGAGCGACAGATGTTCCGGCGCGCGGGCGAGCGCCTCGGTCAATTCCCTGGCCCAGACCTCCGGCGTCTGGCCGGGGCGGGCGTAAATCAGGTCGAAGGACGCGCGGTCGAAAGTAGCTGTTGCGATGTCCAGCGCGCGAAACGCTTCCTCCGCCGTGTGCATGCGGCCCAGCATTTTCAGGTCGACGTCGTTCATCGCCTGCACGCCGAGCGAGACGCGATTGACTCCCGCCTGGCGATAACCCCTGAATCGCCCCGCCTCAACGCTGGTCGGGTTGGCCTCGAGCGTGATCTCGGCTTTGGGGTCGAGCTTCCACAATTTGCCGATGGTCTCGATGATCGCCGCCACGGTTTCCGGCGCCATCAGCGAGGGCGTGCCGCCGCCGAAGAAGATCGAGCGCACCGCCCGTCCCGGCGTCAGCGCGGCGCGGTGTTTAAGCTCCGCCTGAATGGCTGAGAGAAAGCGCGGCTCATCGACGCCGCCGCGCCGGACATGGCTGTTGAAGTCGCAATAGGGACATTTCGACAGGCAGAACGGCCAATGGACGTAAACGCCAAAGCCGGGGTCGGGAATCATGGGGACGATGCTGGCCATGATTCCTTATGCCATTTCTGGAATTTGCCGTCACGCGACGCTTAACGAAATCTTCAGCTTGTTTGAATGGGGGTTAACGGGAAGCGGTTTCCCGCCGAGAAAAGAGGGGACCGGCCTGAGGCTGCGGCCAGTCCGCGTTTAAGCAATACGCCACTCACAACTCCTGGACAGGACCCGCAAAGCGCGCTTCTTTTCCTTGAAAGTCGCGCCGATGGGACAAGCCGTCTGCGTCTCGGGAAGTCCGGCGCACGCTGTTCGCAAGATTTAGCAGTTGATCTATCAATCGCCGTTTGCGGGCTTTGGCCTTCGTTCCAAAAATCTCGAGCGTCTCAGCCGGGACCCGTCCTATCGTCGCGACAAGCCGGGGCTCGACGAAGGCGGCGACAGGTTCTTCGATGATGACGATCCCCGCGTGAAAATCAGCGAACTGCCGAGCCGCAAACCTGGCTGCGTCGTCCGTGTCCAGTCGGGCGGGCGCGCCCGGTTGAAGCTTGCCTTCAGCATTGCCATCGAATGGAACAATCAGGAATGTCGTTTCGCCCATCATGGCCGCCCCCGTGCTTAGTCGTGGCTCGATGATCATAAAAGCCCGGGCTGCGGAATATGTTTCTGTGGATAACGGGGATAACCTGCTTGCTCTTTGTCCAGGCAGCCAAGGCCGCTTGGAATTGGGGAATCGTTTTGCGCCCCTAGTTGCGCCCCAGCACGCTCGCCGCCAGCATCTGGAACGCCCGCGCGCGGTGGGAAAGAGCCTGCGATCCGTCGTCGGGGATGCCATGCTTTTCCTCAGGCGTCATTTCGCCGAAGGTGCGATCATGGCCATCGGGGGTGAAACAGGGATCGTAGCCGAACCCCGCCGTTCCGCGCGGCGGAAAAGTCAGATCGCCGAAAACCTTGCCCTCGACGCAAAATTCTTCCCCGTCCGGCCAGACCAAGGCCAGAGCCGAGACGAAATGGGCGCGGCGCGAGGGCGAGCCGCTCTTTGCAACGTCTGCTTCGATCCGCGCCATGGCGGCGGCGAATTCCTTGCCCTCGCCCGCCCATCGCGCGGAATAAATGCCTGGCGCCCCGTCCAGGGCGTCGACGCACAGCCCGGAGTCGTCGGCCAGAGCCGGCAGGTCCGCGCCCTTGGCCGCCGCCCGCGCCTTGATCAGGGCGTTGGCGGCGAAATCCGCACCGGTTTCGTCCGGTTCGGCCAGGCCGAGTTCGCCGGCAGAAACCGCCTCGACGCCATAGGGGCCGAGCAATTCTCGCATTTCGCGCAATTTACCGGCGTTATGGGTGGCGATGACCAGCTTGCCTTGCAGGCGTCTCATTCCTGAACCGCCTGTTTCTGCAAGCCGACCAGCAGCGCCACGCCGCCGCGCGCCAGAGTGAGCAGCGAGGTCAGTTCGGCTTCGGAAAACACCGCCCCTTCGGCGGTGGCCTGCACTTCGACCAGTCCGCCCGTGCCGGTGATGACAAAATTGGCGTCGGTCTGCGCCGCCGAATCCTCGACATAATCGAGATCGAGCACCGGAACTTCCTTGTAGATGCCGCAGGACACCGCCGCGACATGGTCCTTCAGCGGCATTTCCTTGATCATCGAGCGTCCGCGCATCCATTTCAGGCAATCGTGCAGAGCCACCCAGGCGCCGGTGATCGCCGCCGTGCGGGTGCCTCCGTCGGCCTGCAACACGTCGCAGTCGAGCGTGATCTGGCGTTCGCCGAGCCCCTGGAGATTGGTCACAGCGCGCAAGCTGCGGCCGATCAGCCGCTGGATTTCCTGGGTGCGGCCCGAAGGTTTGCCGGACGTGGATTCGCGGCGGGTGCGCGTGTGGGTGGCGCGCGGCAGCATGGCGTATTCGGCGGTGATCCAGCCGCGCCCCTGCCCACGCAGCCACATCGGCGGCTTGTCTTCCAGCGAGGCGGTGCAGAGCACATGGGTTTCGCCGAATTTCACCAGGCAGGAGCCTTCGGCGTAACGGGCGACATTGCGCTGGAGCGAGACGGGACGCATGGCGTCGGGCGCGCGGTTCGAGGGGCGCATGAGTTCTCCTTGTTCGTTCCCGCGCTTGTAGAAATTTTTTAGCGAAAAGGGAATGCGCCAGTTCAAACGGTTTGCGCCGCCAGCGGAGAAGTTTTGGGAGAAAATTCCGTTTCGGGCTTTGCGAACAGAAGCTGCGCCGCCCAGAAAATCAGCGCGAAATTGCGCGCAAGGGCGAGAAGGCCAAACGCGGGCGGCAGGCTGCTCGCCAGAAAAGTGTAGCAATAGGGATATTCGAACTGGGTCAGGCCGAGGCCGGCGAAAAGGCTGATTTTCGCCAACCGATTGGATTTCAGGCTGGCGATGGCGGCGACCGGCGTCAGCCAGACCAGATATTGCGGCGAGAAAACCTTTCCCAGGACCGAAAAGGCGACAACAATGGCGCAGACTCCCTTCGCCAGATCCACCAGCCGGTCGAACTCGCCGTCGCCTTCGCGCCGGGAGCGCCAGAACCGCCAGCAAACCGCCAGCGTCGCCAGCAGCGGCGCACCTTCCGCGATGGGACGCAGCAAGGGCTCATAGGCGGAAACGATATTGGTGGAGCCATAGGCATCGGCCGAGCCGGCGACGAGCGACGGATCAAGCCCGGAAAGCAGGATCAGCACGGCGGCGTAAGTGCTTTCGATCTGCAGGGGCCGCGCGCCGTGATAGGCAAAGACGTCGCGCCAATGGTCGCCAGCCAGCGCCCGATAGGCCAGGCCGCCAACGAGGCAGACGGCTCCCGCCGCGCCGAGACTGACGAAAAGCTCGCGCCAGCGTCGCCCGGCGGCGTAGTGAATCGCCCCTAGCGGCGCGAACAGGATCGGCGCGCCCTTGGCGACCACGCCAAGCGCCAGCGACGCCCCGGCCCCGGCCGGACGCCGCGCCGCCAGCGCCAAAAAAGTCAGGCCCAGCGAGGCGGAAACGCAGGCGTCATAACGGCGCGCCGCGATAAAGCCGAGCGCCGCCGTCGTGGCGATGGCGAATTTCAATGTCCGCGCGCCCTGCCCCGGCGCGAGCCTGTTTATCGCCCGCACCGCGTAGAACACCGAGAAGGTCAGCAGAAGCTCCATCTCGAGGCAGAACAGCAGGTGGTAGGCGGCGAAATCCCGTGTCAGCACTGCCGGCAGCAGCGCGAAAACCGCCATGGCGGGCGGATATTCCATCGAAAAGTCGCGCCAGGGCAGAAGCGGGCGCTCCGGCGTCACGATGGCGAAAGCGCCGGGGCTGGGCTCCTCAATGGGAGCCGCGACCGTCCAATCCTCCATCTTGCGGACGTAAAAGCTCGAATAGGGTCGCCCAAGCATGGCGTCGGCATAGGAAAAATAGCGAGCCGTATCGCCGTCGTTACGAACAAGAACGCCGAGCATTTGCAGCGTATCGAGCCTGAGCGCGACGGTTCGGCTGGAAACTTCCGGGGGGTCGTCGGGCGTCCTGTAGCTCGACAAGGCCGGACCGTAGAGATTGAACAAGCCGAAAACCAGCAAGCACCAGATGGCCCAAAGTCTTCGGGTCGAATTCATGGGGTGAAAAAATCCCGAGGAAGAAAACTGCGACCTCCATCGTTAGACGGCGCCGATGAACAACTCCCTAGCGCGGGCGCGATTTTTGCCGCTCCTCCCTTTCATTCGCCCGCCGCCCCTGCTATCTGCGCGACATGACCGCGCATAAATTCGACAATATCCGCAACTTTTCCATCGTCGCCCATATCGACCATGGCAAATCGACCCTCGCAGACCGGCTGATCCAGCAAACCGGGACCGTGGCCGAGCGCGACATGGTCGAACAGGTGCTGGATTCGATGGATATCGAGCGCGAGCGCGGCATCACCATCAAGGCCCAGACCGTGCGCCTCGAATACAAGGCTCAGGACGGCAAGACCTATATCCTGAACCTGATGGACACCCCCGGCCACGTCGACTTCGCCTATGAAGTCTCGCGGTCGCTGGCCGCCTGCGAAGGCTCGCTCTTGGTGGTGGACGCCAGCCAGGGCGTCGAGGCGCAGACGCTCGCCAATGTCTATCATGCGCTCGACGCCGGTCACGAAATCGTGCCGGTGCTCAACAAGATCGACCTGCCCGCCGCCGAGCCGGATCGCATCAAGGCGCAGATCGAGGAAGTGATCGGCCTCGACGCTTCCGAAGCCGTGCCGATTTCCGCCAAGACCGGCATCGGCATCGATCTGGTCCTCGAAGCCATCGTCAAAAAGCTGCCGCCGCCGACCGGCGACGAAACCGCGCCGCTGAAGGCTTTGCTGGTCGATAGCTGGTACGACCCCTATCTCGGCGTCGTGGTTCTGGTGCGCATTTTCGACGGCGTGCTGAAAAAAGGCCAGAAGATCCGCATGATGGGCGCCGACGCCCATTACGAGGTCGATCGCATCGGCGTATTCCGCCCGAAAATGCAGGAAGGACCGGAACTCGGACCAGGCGAAATCGGCTTCATCACCGCACAGATCAAGCAGGTTGCCGACACCCGCGTCGGCGACACCATCACCGACGACAAGAGGCCCTGCGCCGCGCAACTGCCCGGCTTCAAGCCGGCGCAGCCCGTGGTGTTCTGCGGCCTGTTCCCGGTCGACGCCGCCGATTTCGAGGATTTGCGCGCCGCGATGGGGAAGTTGAGACTCAACGACGCCAGCTTCTCCTACGAAATGGAATCCTCCGCCGCGCTGGGTTTCGGCTTCCGCTGCGGATTTCTTGGACTCCTGCATCTCGAAATCATCCAGGAGCGGCTGGAGCGCGAGTTCAATCTCGACCTGATCGCCACGGCGCCGTCGGTGATCTACAAGATCGCGCTCAATTCCGGCGAGACGCTCGAACTGCACAATCCCGCCGACATGCCTGACCCGGTCAGGATCGCGGAAATCCAGGAGCCCTGGATCAAGGCCACCATCCTCACCCCAGACGATTATCTCGGCGCGGTGCTGAAACTCTGCCAGGACCGGCGCGGCGTGCAGGTAGATCTCAATTATGTCGGCAAGCGCGCCATGGTGATCTATGAACTGCCGCTCAATGAAGTGGTGTTCGATTTTTACGACCGGCTGAAGTCGATCTCCAAGGGCTATGCCTCGTTCGACTATCAGATCACCGATTATCGCGCCGGCGACCTGGTGAAAATGTCGATCCTGGTCAACGCCGAACCGGTCGACGCGCTCTCCATGCTGGTTCACCGCACCCGCGCCGAGATGCGCGGTCGCGCCATGGTTGAAAAGCTGCGCGAACTGATCCCGCAGCACATGTTCCAGATCCCGATCCAGGCCGCCATCGGCGCCAAAATCATCGCGCGTGAAACAATTCGCGCCCTGCGCAAGGACGTGACCGCCAAATGCTACGGCGGCGACGTCAGCCGCAAGCGCAAGCTGCTGGACAAGCAGAAAGAAGGCAAGAAGCGGATGCGGCAGTTCGGCAAGGTCGACATTCCGCAGGAAGCTTTCATCGCCGCGTTGAAAATGGATAGCTGAGGCCACGCTTCGGATTAAATCGGGCGCCATCGATGACTTCTGGGGACAAGTCCGCCATCGTTATTGAGTTCTGGACTCAATAAATTAGCCTTGACGACTCAAGGAGATTCGAAAAGTTGAGATTTGGTCCGGGCTTTTTGGACGCGATTGCCCGACCGTTGCGCGCCGATGAGCGCGAAACGGATGTGGATTTTCGCGACTTCCAACCGGCGCCGGCCCCCGAAGTCGGCGATCCCCGCCCGAGTCCGGAAGCCAGGCAAGTCGCGACCGTCCATTATGGCGTCGGCGATATTCACGGCATGCGCCGCCTGCTGGACGATCTGATCGGCAGGATCGAGGCCGACGCCAGCGACGACCAAGCTGTCGTGGTTTTCCTCGGCGATCTGGTCAACCGCGGCCCGTCGAGCCGGCAGGTTCTCGAACGTCTCATCGAGGGGCCACAACGCCGCGGCGATCGTTGGATAACCCTGCGCGGCAATCACGATCAGCTTGTGCTCGACGCCGTCGCCGGCAAAAGCCAAACGGCCTTCCGCCGCTGGATGGAAAAAGGCGGACTGGAGACCTTGGCTTCCTATGGCGTGAGCCGCAAGGAGGCCAGCCTCTCCCGCGCCCGCCGGGCGATTCCAGCCGGACATCTCGAATTCCTCGATGGGCTTCCCTTCTCCTTCCGCGCCGGCGAGCATTTTTTCGTCCATGCGGGGATCGACCCGCGGCGTCCGCTCGACCGCCAGAGCGAGGCGGCGATGATGACCATCCGCGACCCCTTTTTGCGCGGCTCCCACCTTTTGCCCTTCACCGTCGTGCATGGGCATGTGCCTTCGCCGGGCGGTCCGGTGGTGGCGCCGCGACGAATCGGCGTCGACACGGGCGCCTATGCCAGCGGCGTTTTAACCGCCGTCGCCTTGCGCGAGGGCTGCAAGCCTCGCTTTCTCGCATCGATCAGGGAGCGCGCGCGCGCCAAACGTTGACGCAGCGCCATTTCCGACCAGGATAAAAAGATGAACTTGACCGTCGATCCAAATACACTTGGCGTTGCCGCCGCCGCGCCAAACCTCCGGCCGGCGATAGATGCGGCCTCGCGCGAACTGGAGATCAAATTCGCCTGCGATCCCGCCGGACTGGCGCTGGCCCGCGCATCGCTTCTGCTGCAGACGGCGACGCCGGACGGCCCGGCCAAAAACCTGATATCGGTCTATTTCGACACGCCGTCGGGAGATCTGAAGGCCCAGGGACTGGTTCTTCGCGTAAGGCGCGCAGGCCGCAGCGCCCCGTCGATGACGCTCAAATGGCGCCCCAGCGAGGCCGAAGGGCCGTTCGCCCGCGGCGAGATCGAAGTGCGCGCGCGCAGCCTTCAGCCCGATCTAGACCTGTTCGACCCATCCGTCGCCGCCCGGCTGCGGGAAATCATCGCAGATCGGGCTCTGGAGCCACAATTCGAGACGCGGGTCAAACGGCGCACGCGGCTGGTCAATTTCGCCGCCGCGCGGATCGAGGCGGCGTTCGACGAGGGCGCCATCGTCGCCGGAGAGCGCAGCTGGCCGGTCTGCGAGCTCGAACTGGAGCTCAAATCCGGCGAGGCCTCCGATCTTTACGAGCTCGGCGCCCGGCTCGCCGAAATCCTGCCGGTGAGGCTCGACACCGCCAGCAAATCGGCGCGGGCTTTCAGGCTGGCGGCGGACGAGACGGCGAAGGTCGTCAAGGCGGGGCCGTTGCAATTTGCCCCGGGCGCCATGCTCGACGACGCCGTGGCGGCGGTGATTTCCAGCACGATTCATCATTTCGTCGCCAATTGGGCGGCCCTGCGCGAGGACGAAAAGCCGGAATCGATCCATCAGATGCGCGTCGCCCTGCGCCGGCTTCGCGCAGCGCTCGCCATGTTCAAGCGCGCCTTGCCCTGCGCCGAATTCGAGCTGTTCCGCGCCGAAGCCAAGCGCATCGCCTCCGCCCTGGGGCCGGCGCGCGAATGCGACGCTTTCCGCAACCTGGTCGAGGAAGGCCCCATCGCCCATCTTGGCGCCAGGGCCAATTTCGAACCCTTGCTGCGCGACCTGGAGCAAAGGCGGCAGGCCGCCTATGTCGACGCCCGCGCCTTGATCGACGCGCCGCAGACCACCGCCTTCGTCCTCCGGGCCCAGGCGTTAGTCGCGCGTTGTGGCTGGCGGAACGCCCTTTCCGGCCTGGAGCTTGCCTGCCTCACCCAGCCGGCCGCACTTTTCGCCGCCGAGGCGCTGGAGCGCCTGCAGAAACGCGCGGGAAAACGCGGCAAGAACCTCGTCACGCTGCCTGACGAGGAGCGCCACGAAGTCCGGATCGTGCTGAAAAACCTGCGCTATGCCGCCGAATTCTTCGGTAGTTTGTTTGAGAGCGACCGCGCCGTCCACGCTTACCTCCGCTCGGTAGCGCGCCTGCAAGACCTGCTTGGCGCGCATAACGACGCCGCAAGCGCGGAAAGCTTTCTAGGCGCGACCGAGGACGCCGACGCGGCGCGGGCCGCCGGCGTGGTGATCGGCTGGTATGGCAGGGACGCCATCGTCGCCGACGAGGGCCTGGCGAAATCCTGGAAGGCCTTCAGACACAGCAAATCGTTCTGGAAATAATATTTTCCATCACGGCGGGGGCCTCCCACCTCCTGCGAAGACAGGCGTGTGGCGCTATGCCCGCGCTTGCATGCTGCGACGCACAACGGTATTCACTCCTTTGTCATTTTTTGGGATTAACCCATTCGAAGAATTTGGGCGCTCCTCGCTGCGAAGATTGGCGGCGGGGATAGCGGTTCGAGATGTGACCGGACGCGTATCGCGACGGTCTTTTGCCCTCTTCCTTCTGCTTTCCGCACGGGACGAGGGCCGCTGCGCGTAAATTTGCGCGTCACGCAATGAGGTGAAATATGAGCCCGACCAAGACGATTTCCAATCGGACCATCTCGAACAGGACCTGGGCGCAGCTGCAGGTCGGCGACACGGCGTCGCTCGATCGAGTGTGTTCCGACCGCGACCTGTTCCTTTTCGCCCACGTCTCCGGCAACACCAATCCGCTGATGCTGCCCGCGGAGGAAGGCGCTCCCGCCTCCGACCAGCCGGCGGTCCAGCCCGTGGCCCCCTCGATGTGGGTCGGCTCGCTGATCTCCGCCGTGCTCGGCAATGTCCTGCCCGGCCCCGGCACGCTCTATCGCTCCCAGACCTTCGAATTTGCCCACCGCGTCCATGTCGGCGACAAATTGCGAGTCACCGTGACGTGCCGCGAGAAGCGCGAGGAGCCGACCGCCCTGTTCGAGACCGTCGTTACCGACGCCGACGGCATCCCGGTCTGCAAAGGGGTGGCGGTCATCGACGCCCCTCGTCTGAGCGTCGAGACGTCGGCGCGGGCGCTGCCGACCCTGATCATGGACGAAAAGGATCATTTCGCCCATTTGATCGCGCTGGCGGCGCAACTGCCGCGGCTGAAGAGCGCCATCGTCTGCCCGGAAGACCATAATTCGCTCGGCGGCGCGCTGCTTTCCGCCGACAAGGGCCTGATCGAGCCGATCCTGATAGGCGATCCCGAGCGCATCGCCAAGGCCGCCGCCGACCTGGGCGCCGATCTCTCCGGCATCAAGATCGTCGCCGAATGCAACCATCGCGCCGCCGCCGATCGCGCCGTCGCCATGGTGGTCGCCGGCGAAGCCAGCGCGGTGATGAAGGGCGATCTCCATTCCGACGACTTGCTCGCCGCCGTGGTCAAGAAGGACGGCGGCCTGCGCGCGCATGGCCGCATCAGCCATGTTTTCGTGCTCGATGTGCCATCTCGCGACGAATTGCTGTTCATTTCCGACGCGGCGATCAATATCGCGCCCGATCTCGCCACCAAGGTGGACATCGTGCAGAACGCCATCGACCTGGCGCGCGCCTGCGGCCTGGAAGTGCCGAAAGTCGGCGTGCTGTCGGCGGTGGAAGTGGTCAACCCGAACATTCCCTCGACGCTGGACGCGGCGATCCTGTCGAAAATGGCCGAACGCGGACAGATACGCGGCGGCATCGTCGACGGGCCGCTGGCGATGGACAACGCCATCGACATGGAGGCGGCGCGCACCAAGGGCATCACCTCGCTGGTCGCCGGCCACGCCAATGTGCTGATCGCGCCAAATCTCGAATCCGGCAACATGCTGGCCAAGGAACTGACCTTCATCGCCCATGCCGAAGCCGCCGGACTGGTGGTCGGCGCGCGGGCGCCGGTCATCCTCACCAGCCGCGCCGACAACGACCGCGCCCGGCTGGCGTCCTGCGCCCTGGCGCAGCTTTACGATTACTGGCGCCGCAACGGCCGCGCCTTCACCGGCGCCGCCGAAAAGGCTCTGGCGGCGGAATAAGCATGCTTCAACCCGACGCCAAGCATGGCTTGTTCCCGAAAGGAGCAGGCTGTCGGGAGCAAGCGGCCAAGGATCAAGAACAAGGTTGTCCATGAAAGACGTTATCCTCACCATCAACGCCGGCTCCTCCTCGGTGAAATTCTCGGTCTTCGAAATTGCGGAAGGCCAATTGACCCAGCTCGCTCTTGGCCTGATCGACGGCATCGGCGCCAAGGCGACCTTTACGGCGAAGAAAAGCAGTGGCGAGAAGACGGAATTCGTGCTCGACCAGAGCCATCACGCCGTCGACCATAAAATTGCGCTGACCGCGGTGCTGGACTGGATTGAGAAGGAAGAAAGCGGAACCAATGTCGTAGGCGTCGGCCACCGGGTCGTTCACGGCGGCCCGGTCTATTCCGAGCCCTTGCTCATCGACGCCGAGAACATCCGTATTCTCCAAACCTTCGAGCCTCTGGCGCCGCTGCACGAGCCCTATAATCTGGCGGGCATCGAGGCGGCCATGGAAGCCTTTCCCAAGGCGGCGCAAGTGGCGTGCTTCGACACCGCCTTCCACCGCCAGCACCCATACCTCGCCGATACTTTCGCCTTGCCGCGCAAGTATTACGACGAAGGCGTGCGCCGTTACGGTTTCCACGGCCTGTCCTATGAGTACATCCACCGCATCCTCCGCCATGAGGAACCGGTTCTGGCGCGCGGAAAGGTGATTGTCGCCCATCTTGGCAACGGCGCTTCGCTCTGCGCCATCAACGCCGGGAAATCGGTCGCCTCGACCATGGGTTTCACCGCCCTCGATGGCCTGCCCATGGGCACGCGCTGCGGCCAGCTCGACCCCGGCGTCGTGCTCTATCTCATGGCCGAGAAGAAGATGAGCGCGGCCGAGATCACCGACCTGCTCTACAAGAACTCCGGCCTCAAGGGCATGTCCGGCATTTCCAATGACATGCGCGAACTCGAAGCTTCCAGCGAACAATCCGCCAAGGACGCGATCGCTTATTTCGTCCGGCGCGCGCGCCGCGAAATCGGCGGTCTGTGCGCGATGCTCGGCGGCCTGGACTGTATCGTGCTCACCGGCGGCATTGGCGAGAACGCCGTGAATGTTCGCCAGGCCATCCTGCAGGACATGGAGTGGATCGGCATTCATGTCGACGCCGAAGCCAACGCCCGGCGCGAGCGGATCATTTCGGAAAAGGGCTCGCCAGTCGTCGCGTTGGTCCTAAAGACCGACGAAGAGCGCATGATCGCCGCCCATACCTCGGAAATGCTCGGGCTTAAAGAGCCGCTCGTTCCCGCCGTTTCCTGACGAATTCCCGAACCAGGCCAAGGCCTTCCCGAACCAAGCGAAGAGAGACAGGACCCCGATGTCACCGACCTTCAGCCCCGAGAATGAGCCCAGGCGCCTCGCCGAAGACGCCGCCACCGTCGCCGAGCAGATGCAGGACCTCGGAACCGTCTTCAGCCTGCACATGCAGAAATTCGCCCAGGAACATGGCGAGCGCACGCGCAAGGCGTGGCTCGACATGCAGCCGTTGTTTGGCGGCTTCAGCGATGCCGCGAAGCAGGGCCGTATCCTTGACGACGCCAAGGAATACATCCGCGACGCCTCCGAGCGCACGGTGCTGACCCTCGACGTGCTGCGCGAGCGCGGCAACGCCGACGTCGCGCACCAGGCGGCCGGGACGCCGCCGGTGCTGATCTATGATTATGAAATCGTCATGGATGCGCATGATTTCGAGCGTCCGGCCAATTACATGCTGCTCAAGATCAAGCCCGCGGCGGGAGCCGAGGTCTTCGACTGGAAGCGCCCCTACATGATCATCGACCCCCGCGCCGGCCACGGCGCCGGCATCGGCGGCTTCAAGGCCGACAGCCAGGTCGGCGTCGCCCTGCATAACGGCCATCCAGTCTATTTCGTCGCCTTCCGGCCCATGCCAGAACCCGGCCAGACCATGGCCGACGTGATGCGCGCCGAAGCGGAATTCGTTGCCGAAATCCGCCGTCGCCATCCCGACGCGCCCAAGCCGATCATCGTCGGCAATTGCCAGGGCGGCTGGGCGACCTTGGTGCTCGCGGCGGCCAATCCCGATATTTCCGGCCCGCTGGTGATCAATGGCGCGCCGGTCGCCACCTGGTCCGGCCGCCGGGGCGAAAATCCCATGCGCTATAACGGCGGACTGCTCGGCGGCATCGTGCCGGCCTTGTTGGCGGCCGATCTCGGCGGCGGCGTGTTCGACGGCGTCAATCTCGTCTCGAATTTCGAGCAGCTCAATCCCAGCCGTAATTTCTTCGGCAAATATTACGACCTTTTTGTCGATCCCACCAAAGGCCGCGAGCGCTTTCTCGAATTCGAGAAATGGTGGGGTGGCTATCATTTCATGAACGAGGCCGAGATCCGCTGGATCGTCGAGCAGATCTTCATCGGCAACAAGCTGTCGCGCGGCGAGGCGCGCATCGAACACGGCCGCAATCTCGACCTCAAGGCGATCCGCTCGCCGATCATCGTTTTCGCCAGCTACGGCGACAATATCACGCCGCCGCAGCAGGCCCTGAATTGGATCGTCGACACTTACGCCGACGAGCATGAGATCAAGATTCGCGGCCAGCGGATCATCTACATGATCCATGACAGTGTCGGCCATCTCGGCATATTCGTCTCGTCCTCGATCGCCAAGAAAGAACATACCGAAGTCACCTCCACCATGAAGACCATCGAAGCCCTGTCGCCCGGTCTTTATGAAATGCACATCGACAAGCAGATCGGCGACGGCGTCGACGCGGAATTCCAGGTCAGCTTCACCGAGCGCAAGCTCACCGATCTCGAGCGCATCGACGACAATCGCGACGAAGAGCGCGACTTCGCCGCCGTCGCGCGCCTGTCGGAACTTGGCGCCGAGCTTTACGATCTGACCCTTCGTCCGCTGATTCAGGCTTCGGTCACCGAGAAATCCGCCGAGATCCTGCGCAAGACCAATTCCTCCCGCGTCCAGCGCCAGATGTTTTCGGACCAGAACCCGCTGATGAAGCCCGTCGCCGAATTGGCGCAGAAGACCGCGCAGCAACGCAAGAAGGCCGATCCGGCCAATCCCTTCCTGGCGCTGGAAAAATTTTGGGCGGCGAGCGTCGAGCAAAGCATGGACATGATCCGCGACATGCGCGACGCCGCCTATGAGGCGACTTTCTTCGGCATCTACGGCTCGCCGATGATGAAACGAATCGGCGAACCGCAAGCCTTCCAGCGCGTGCACCGGACCGCCAAGGAATTGCGCTTCCTGCCGGAGGTTCAGGCGATCCTGCTCGGCGTCGAACGCGGCGGCTTCGAGGAGGCGGTCATCCGCATGCTCATCCTGCTCGCCGAGTCGCGCCACGAGGTCCGCCGCGACCGGCTGGAGCGCTCCTCCCACGTGCTCTCCAGCAACGAACCCTTCGCTTCGCTCGGCCCGGAAAGGCGCGCGGCGCTGATCCGCGAACAGGCTGTGATCGTCGAGTTCGAGCACGACCGCGCGATCGACACCCTGCCGCTGCTGCTGAAGACGCGCGAAGAGCGCGAAAAAGCGATCAAGGTGACCGAGTTCATCGCCGGTTCGGTCGAGGAAATGGAGCCGCACACCATCCAGTCGCTGCAGCGCTTCCACGCCGCCCTGGGCCTTTCGGGCCTCGCCCTGCCCAAGGCGACGCCCGATCCGCTGACCGAAGCCACGGCCAAACGCGCGCTGGCCTAAGAAGTCCGCGTTCGGCATCAATCAGGAGAGCAAAATGGACGAACAAGCCCTGAAAATCGATCCGCTCCCCAAAGTCTGGGATCCGGACGCCCGCATCGGCCAGATGCTGGAAGGCAAGCGCGGCCTCATCGTCGGCGTCGCCAACGCCGATTCCATCGCCTACGGCTGCGCGGCCAAGCTGCGCGCCTTCGGCGCCGAACTGGCCGTCACCTATCTCAACGAGAAGAGCAAGCGCTTCGTCGAGCCGCTCGCCGAGCAGATCGAAGCGAGCCTGTTCCTGCCGCTCGACGTGGAAGAGCCTGGCGCGATGGAAAAGGTGTTCAAGCGCATCGGCGAGACATGGGGCGAACTTGATTTCGTCATCCATTCCATCGCTTTCGCGCCGCGCGAAGACCTGCACGGCCGCGTCGTCGACTGCTCTAAGGACGGCTTCGCCCAGGCGATGCGCGTCTCCTGCTATTCGTTCATCGAAATGGCGCGCTATGCCGAGCCGCTGATGAAGAACGGCGGCTCGCTGTTGACGATGAGCTATTACGGCGCCGACAAGGTGGTGAACCACTATAACGTCATGGGTCCGGTGAAGTCGGCTTTGCAGGCGACGGCGCGCTATCTCGCCGCCGAACTCGGCGAAAAGAATATCCGCGTCTATGCGGTTTCGCCCGGCCCCCTGAAGACCCGCGCCGCCAGCGGCATCGCCGATTTCGACGAACTGGTCGACGCGGCGGTCAAGCGCAGTCCAGCGCATCGCTTGGTCGACATCGCCGAAGTCGGCCGCGTGGTCGCCTTCCTGGTTGGCGGCGGCGCCTCGGGCATGACGGGCGACACGATCTACGTCGACGGTGGCCTGCACAACGTCGCCTGAACTTATGGGACTAGCGCGGCCGGGTTGGCTGCGTGCAAAAATTCGGCGCTGGCGTCTCGACGAAAGTCGTAGTCACCGGAGTGTCAAACAGCGCGTCTAATTTTTCCACCAGGAATATATCTGGCAGGGTGCGCCAACAATTTTGTCTCCGTAGCGGCGGGCGGCAGCGCGCGGATGCAAGGCGCGAAAATTAGCGGGAGCGGTGAATGGCCCAGGAAATCCGGCGCATCGGCGTCATCGGCGCGGGCACGATGGGCAACGGCATCGCCCAGGCTTTCGCGGTGGCGGGCTATCCGGTGGTGCTGCGTGAGATCGCGCAAGGCGCTCTCGACCATGGCGTGGCGACAGTGAAAAACAGCCTCGCCCGCCTGGTCGCGAAAGAAAAAATGACCGCTGCCGACGCCGAGGCGGCGCTGCAGCGCATCGCCCCGACGATTGCCGTGGAGGACCTTGGCGATTGCGATCTGGTGGTCGAAGCGGTGCTGGAGAAATTCGAGGTCAAGAAGGCGGTCATCGCCGATCTGGAGCGGGTCTGCGGTCCCGAAACGATTTTCGCCTCCAACACTTCCTCGATTTCGCTGACCAAAATCGCGGCGACGTCAAAAACGCCCAGTCGGGTGATCGGGATGCATTTCTTCAATCCCGTGCCGATGATGCAGCTGGTCGAAATCATCCGCGCCATGCAGACCAGCGACGAGGTTTGCGCGACGATCGTCGCCCTGGTCGGCGCCATCGGCAAGCAGGCGCGCGTTTCCCGCGACAGTTATGGTTTCGTGGTCAATCGCGTTCTCATTCCAATGATCAACGAGGCGATCAACTGCGTTTACGAAAATGTCGCTTCCGCCGAAGACGTCGATTCGATGATGAAGCTCGGGGCCGCCCATCCGATGGGGCCGCTGTCGCTGGGCGACCTGATTGGCCTCGATATCGTCCTCGACATCATGGAAACGCTCTACCAGGGCTTCAACGACCCGAAATTCCGCCCCAGCCCGCTGCTCCGGCAGATGTGCGACGCCGGCTATCTCGGCCGCAAGACCGGACGCGGTTTTTTTGACTACGGGTCCGCCCACTAGAGCCAAAGCCTCGCAATCCGGAGCCTGAGACATGTCGCTGACCCAATATGCCGAGACCGATGCGAGCCAAGAGGAACTAGCCCAGGAAGCCGTTCGCGCCAATGGCGCAGGACGGTTCATGAACCGCGAATTGTCGTGGCTCGAGTTCAATCAGCGGGTTCTCGAAGAAGCCCAGAATCCGGCCAATCCCCTCATTGAACGGATTCGCTTCCTGTCGATTTCCGGCAACAACCTCGATGAGTTCCTGATGGTCCGGGTGTCGGGAGTGATCGAGCAGGTCGAGGCCGGAAACGCCGAGCCGTCGATGGATGGCCTTGCGCCGTCGGAACTGCTCCCGGCGCTGGCGTTGCGCGTAAAAAAGTTCACCGCCGACCAGCACGCCTGCTGGAAGGATTTGCGGCGCGAACTGTCCGAGCAGCGAATCGTCATCGTCGAAGCGGCGGAAATGGCGCAGGACGATCTTGCCGTGCTCGAGGCTTTTTTTGCGTCGAATGTGTTCCCGGTGGTGACGCCGCTGGCGGTCGATCCGGCGCATCCCTTCCCGTTCATCCCCAATCTGGAACTGTCGCTGGTCGCCGAACTGGTCCGCCACGACGGCCATCCCTTCAATGCGATCGTCTCGATCCCCGGCCGGCTGAAACGCTTTGTGTCATTGCCGGCGACGGACGGCGCCGCGCGCTTCGCCCGCATCGAGGACGTGATCCAGCTGTTCGCCGACCGCCTGTTCCCGAGTTGCCGGATCATGTCGAAGGGCCTGTTCCGCATCGTGCGCGACCTCGACATCGAATTCGCCGAAGAAACCGATGACATGGTCAAGGACTTCGAGGCGGCGATCAAGCAGCGCCAGCGCGGATCGGTCATCAGGCTGGAAATCGCCTCCGGAACGCCCGACCGCCTGCGTGATTTCGTCAAGCGCGAACTCGGCGTCGAAGCCAATGAGGTCGTGGAAGAATCGGGCCTGCTGGCGCTATCGCGCCTGTCGCAGCTCTGCTCGGTCGAGCGCCCGGACCTGAAATTCTCCAGCTTCACCGCCCGCTTCCCCGAGCGCGTCCGCGAATTCGACGGCGACGTTTTCGCCGCCATCCGCGACAAGGGCTTCGTCGTCCATCACCCCTACGAGACTTTCGACGTCGTCCTGCAATATCTGCAGCAGGCGGCCCGCGACCCCGCGGTGATGGCGATCAAACAGACGATCTATCGCACCTCCACCGACAGCCCGATCATCAAGTCGCTGATCGAGGCTGCGGAGAACGGCAAGTCCGTCACCGCCGTGGTCGAATTGAAGGCGCGTTTCGACGAGGAAGCCAATATTTCCTGGTCGCGCAAGATGGAGCGCGCCGGCGTCAAGGTGGTCTATGGTTTCGCCGACCTGAAGACCCACGCCAAGCTGTCGATGGTGGTGCGCGAGGAAGCGGGCGGGCTGGCGACCTATTGCCATGTCGGCACCGGCAATTACCACCAGATCACGGCGCGCATCTATACCGATCTGTCGGTCTTCACCGCCGATCCCGCGATCGGACGCGACGTCGCCGCCATTTTCAATTTCATCACCGGCTATGGCGAGCCGGCAAAGCTGGAACGGATGGCGATTTCACCGATTTCCGCCAAGCCGCGGCTGCTGCAGCATATCGAAGCCGAGATCGAACACGCCAGAGCGGGACGGCCGGCGGTGATCTGGGCGAAGTGCAATTCGCTGGCCGACCCCGAGATCATCGACGCCTTCTATCGCGCCAGCGCCGCCGGCGTGCGCATCGAACTGGTCGTGCGCGGCATCTGTTGCCTGCGGCCGCAGGTGGCGGGCCTGTCGCAAAACATCCGGGTGAAGTCGATCATCGGCCGCTATCTCGAACATTCGCGCATCTATGCGTTCGGCAATGGCAAGGGCCTGCCCAATCCCGAAGCGCCGCTCTACATCTCTTCCGCCGACCTGATGCCGCGCAACCTCGATCGCCGCGTCGAAACCTTGATGCCGATTTTCCAGGAAACCCTGCATGCGCAGATTCTCGAACAGGTTTTGCTGGCCAATCTGCTCGACAACGTCCAGAGCTGGGAAATCCTCAGCGATGGAACCGGCAAGCGCATCGCGCCCGGCCCGGACGAGGAAGCTTTTTCCGCGCAGAACTATTTCATGACCAATCCCAGCCTTTCGGGGCGCGGCGCGGCGCTGGCCGAATCCCAGCCGCGCAAACTGGCCAAGCTGGTGGCTCTGGCCCATTCGAAGGGCCATGATCTGATCTGAGCGCCGGTTCGCAAGGGCCGGCGAAAGATCGCCAATGGAAAGGCTTCTCGCGCAATGACCGATCCGATTGAACCTGGCGCCGCCGCCCCGGAATTCGGCGACAGCGAAAGCCTGCTGGCCTGGCTCCAGGCCCATGAGCGCGGCGTGAGCGCGGCGATCGCCGTGCGCGCTTCCTTGCGGGTTCTTCCGATGCTGGAGGCAGATCTCCACCATGTCGACGGTCAAGGGTTCTTTCGCTCACAGATCGTCCTGCCGGTGTTTCGCGCGCTGGCCGCCTCCTGGTGCGCCGCCCGATATCCCGAGGTTGCCGACCGGGTCGGGGCGATCGACGCCGCCGACGCTGCGGAAGCAGCCGACGACGCGGCCGACGCCACAGTCGCCTGCGACGCCGCCATCGCGGCCGGTTTCGCCGCCGAATCCGCCGATCTCGCAACCTCCTTGGGCGAAGCCGCCAAATCGGCTGCCGGGGCCGTCGGTTCGGCCGCCGCCATTTACGATGGCGAAATACGCAGGGCCTTTTGGGAGGCCATCTCCGCCGACGCCGAGCAAATCGAAGCTGGCGCAGCGGTTTCTGCCGTCGCGGAGTCGCGCCTTTGGCCCGAAGGCCAACCGCTGGGGGGCGTCTGGCGCAGTCTGCGCGATCACCTGCTGAGGGCGAACGAAGATTGGCAGGTCTGGACAGGCTGGTACGACGACCGTCTCATCGGCTGTTCGCGTGAAAAGCAACATGAGCTGAGCTTTGTTCGCATTCCGGAAAAACTCTGGAATCGCGGGCCGTTGACGGTCAATGGCTGGATCCGGCAGGAGCTTGCGCGGCTGGATGGCGCGAAGAACTAGCCGGGCTTTCCAGCCCGGATATCGCGCGCAAACGCGCGGGACCGGTCGAGAAACTCGACCAGTCCCAGCACATTCGGCGATTTTGGTAAATTGGAGCGGGCGAAGGGATTCGAACCCTCGACCCCAACCTTGGCAAGGTTGTGCTCTACCCCTGAGCTACACCCGCATCCGTGGGACGACGCCGAGGCGTCGTGGGGGCTATATGCCGCAAACGCTTGGACATTGCAACAGGGCGCCGTGGTACTTTTTTCGCTAAATCGCCATGGGCGGGTTTTAGCGGTTTTTTCCTGGCCTGCGCCCGACGAAAGCATGTAAGCGGTTGCGAAACTCGTCAAGCGCCGCCATTTTACAGCCATTCCTCGGAAAACCGACAGGACTCGCAATGCCACAGGCGGAAAACACCCTTGCTTCCCTGACCAATGGCGGCCGCGCCGCCGCCGACCTGATCGACGTGACCTTGCAGGGTTTTCGCTCCGAGGTGATGGAAGAATCCATTCGCCGGCTGGTCCTCGTCGATTTCTGGGCCCCCTGGTGCGGCCCCTGCAAGCAATTGGGCCCGGTGCTGGAAAAGATCGTCAAGGCGGCGCGCGGAAAAATCCGCCTCGCCAAGATGAATATCGATCAATATCCTGATATCGCGCAGAAACTCGGCATCCAGTCGATTCCGGCGGTCGTCGCCTTTCGCGACGGACAGATGGTCGACGGCTTCATGGGCGCCTTGCCGGAAAGCGAGATCAACGCCTTTATCGAGCGCTGCGCCGGCCCGGTCGGTCCCGATGTCGAGGCTCTGTTCGCCGACGCCCAGGCCTTGCTCGAAGCCGGCGACAACGACGCGGCGGAAGCCGCCTATTTCGGGATAATCGAGCATGATCCGGCCCATGCCGGCGCTCTCGCCGGCCTCGCCCGAGTGAATATTTCGCGCGGAAAGCTCGACGAGGCGAAAGAAATCCTCGACGCCATCCCGGCGAACCAGGCTCAGATCGCGCCCGTCGCGGCGGCGCGCGCCGCGCTGGCGCTGCAGGAGCAGGCCGGATCGGTCGGCGACCTCGCTTACCTGCTGGCGCGGGTGGAAAATGTCCCGACGGACCATCAGGCGCGCTACGATCTGGCCGTGGCGCTCAACGCCGCCGGGCGCCGCGACGCCGCCGCGCAGGAATTGCTGAATCTTTTTAAGCGCGACCGCGCCTGGAACGACGGCGCGGCCCGGAAGTTGCTCCTGCAATTATTCGAAAGCTGGGGGCCAATCGATCCGACGACGCTTTCGGCCCGTCGACAATTGTCGTCCCTGCTCTTTTCTTGATCGGACCGGCCATGGCGATGAACAAGACCTATCTGCGGGCCTCCGACCTGCCGGAGGCCATTCCGCTGTTTCCGCTGTCCGGGGCCATCCTGCTGCCGGGCGGCCAATTGCCGCTGAATATTTTCGAGCCGCGCTATCTCGCCATGTTCGACGACGCCATGCGCGGCGAACGGATCATCGGCATCGTCCAGCCCGCGGGCGGCGCCGACGTCGGGCCGGGCAAGACGCCGGTGTTGCGCGGGATAGGCGCCGCCGGGCGCATCACTCAATTGTCGGAAACCGGCGACGGCCGTTATATCGCGGTGCTGAGCGGGATAGCCCGTTTCCGTCTCGTCGCCGAACTCGACACGACGACGCCCTATCGGCAGGCGCGGGTGGATTTCAATTCGTTCGCCGAGGATTTCGCGCCCGAGGAAATCATTTCCCCGGAACGGCGGGAAAGTCTCAACGCCATCGCCTTCGACCTGGCCCAGGCGCTGAATATGGATATCGCCCGCAGCGATATCGAAGCCATGCCCGATTTTGACATGATCGCGGTTTTCTCCATGATCGGTCCGTTCAATCCGGCCGAGAAACAGGCCCTGCTCGAAGCCTCCGATCTCGTCGCCCGCGCCGACCTGCTGCTGGCCCTGGCGGAAATCGCGCTGTCGCGCGTCACCAAAGCGGTCAAGCCGTTGCAATAGGATCAAGGCCATGAATGACGCGCCCTCCCCCGACCAGACCGGCGCTGTCGCGCCTGCGGACGCCGCCCGGGTCGATCCCCGGCTTCTGGAGATTCTGGTCTGTCCGCTGACCAAGACGACGCTGCGCTACGACCGCGCGCGTAACGAACTGGTGTCGCTGGCGGCCCGTCTCGCCTATCCGATTCGCGATGGCATTCCGATCATGCTGCCGGAAGAGGCGCGCCCCCTCGACGAGTGACGCGCGCGAGTCGTCGCGATCACGCAATCACCAATCCCGTATGACTGCGCCGGCGCGATCCGGCGAGGGCGCCGCCCGCGGCGATGGCGCGCACTTGTGCAACTTGCTCATCGATGCGACACATATGTCTGCCTGTTCGAGGCGAACCACCATTCCGGCAAAATACATGAAACTGATCACTGCAATCATCAAACCATTCAAGCTCGACGAAGTACGCGAAGCCCTTGCCGATCTGCGCATCGACGGCATGACCATCAGCGAAGCCAAGGGCTTTGGACGGCAGAAGGGGCATAGCGAAATCTACCGCGGCGCGGAATATGTCGTGACCTTCCTGCCCAAGATGCGGGTCGAAGTCGCCGTCCGCGACGAGCAGGTCGATATCGTCCTCGAGGCGATCCGCAGCGCGACCCATACCGGCCAGGTCGGCGACGGCAAGATCTTTGTCTCGCCGCTGGAGCGCGCGATTCGTATTCGCACCGGAGAAACGGACAACGAGGCGATCTGAACGTTTGGCGACCCGGTCCATCGCTTGACGGCGCGGCAAAAAACGTTCAACTATGAACCAACTCATGGACCGCGGCGATTTGTCGCGGTCCATCCGTTTGGGCAATGCTGTTTCAGGCCCCGCATGTCGAAAGCCATCACCGATCTCCTGGCGATTCTCGATCTCGAGAAGATCGAGGAAGACCTGTTTCGCGGACGCAGCCCGCAGGTCGGCTGGCAGCGCGTTTTCGGCGGCCTGGTCATCGCCCAGGCTCTGGTGGCGGCGCAACGCACCGTCGAAAACTCCGTACCGCATTCACTGCACGCCTATTTCCTGCTCGGCGGCGATCCCAGCGTGCCCATTGTCTATCAGGTCGAACATTTGCGCGACGGGCGCAGCTTCGCCACCCGCCGCGTCCACGCCATCCAGCACGGCAAGGTGATTTTTTTCCTGGCCGCGTCTTTCCATAACGCCGAACCGGGACTGGATCACGCCAGCCCGCCGCCGCCGGCGCCGGCGCCGGAGGAACTGCCGGACGAGAGCGAGTTTCTTGAGCGGCACGGCGCCAGCATGCCCGAGCCCGTGCGGCGCTATTTCGAACGCGAGCGCCCGATCGAAATGCGGCCCGTGGACGCCGGCCGCCATGTTTCGCGGGGCTTGGACGCGGATCCCGCCCAGAAAATATGGGTGCGGACCTCGGCCGCGTTGCCCGACGATCCCGCCATTCACCGCGCGGCTCTGGCCTATCTGTCGGACATGACCCTGCTCGACACTTCGTTGATCGCGCACGGCCGCTCCGTGTTCCATCCCGAAATCCAGGCGGCGAGCCTCGATCACGCTTTATGGCTGCATCGTCCCTTCCGCGCCGACGAATGGATGCTTTATGTGCAGGACAGCCCGAATGCTTCAGGTTCGTTGGGTTTCAGCCGAGGCGCCCTTTATTCGCGCAGCGGCGAGCTGATCGCGTCGGTGGCGCAGGAGGGTTTGATTCGCCTCCGGCGCAATCGGGAGGCAGGCCCGGAGAGCTGGTGACTAAAAAACAGTCGATTCAGCAACCTTGCCCGGCATTGCGCCTAAAATTTCATCAAATGCCCTCCCGACGCGGGAATTCCGCCACAAATGCCCGGAAAAAGCCTGTTTTTCCAAGGCTTGGAGATTTGCTCTTTCTGGCATGGTCCTTGTTAAGCAGGAGTGAGCCGGCCGGGTTTTTGGCCCGGCGAGCCCGCCCAAGAAGCGACCCCGGACGCGAGATGTCCAGGATTTCGCCAAAAAATATAGGGAACAGCAGATGAAAATCGTGATGGCTATCATAAAGCCGTTCAAGCTGGACGAGGTGCGCGACGCGCTTACCGCGGTCGGCGTGCACGGTCTGACAGTGACGGAAGTCAAGGGATACGGCCGCCAGAAAGGTCATACCGAAATCTACCGCGGCGCCGAATATGCCGTGAGCTTTCTGCCCAAACTGAAGATCGAGGTCGCAGTCGCCGCCGAACTGGTGGACAAGACCATCGAGGCTATTTCCTCGTCCGCCCGCACCGGTCAGATCGGCGACGGCAAGATTTTCGTCAGCCCGCTCGATCAGGCGATCCGCATCCGCACCGGCGAGCGCGATTCGGACGCTCTTTAATCCCCCCTTTAGTCAGGAGTCAGAAATGATATCGTTCCCCCCCCGCAAGGACGGGCTGAAGGCGCTCGGCCTTGCGCTCGCCGGACTTGCGCTCTGCGCCGGCGCGGCCTACGCGGACACCGCGCCCGCCCCCGTTCCCAATAAGGGCGACACCGCCTGGATGCTGATCTCCAGCGCCCTGGTGCTGATGATGTCCATTCCCGGCCTCGCCTTGTTTTATGGCGGCCTCGTTCGCACCAAGAACATGCTTTCCGTCCTCACCCAGGTTTTCGCCATCGTTTCCCTGGTCGGCGTGCTGTGGGTGCTCTACGGCTATTCCGAAACCTTCACCAATGGCGGCGATCTGAATAATTTCGCCGGCGGCTTCTCCAAGGCCTTCCTCAAGGGCGTCGACACCACTTCCGTGGCGGCGACCTTCTCGAACGGCGTGGTGATTCCGGAATACGCCTATATGGTGTTCCAGATGACCTTCGCCATGATCACCCCGGCGCTGATCGTCGGCGCCTTCGCCGAGCGTATAAAATTCTCGGCGGTGATGCTGTTCGTGCTGTTGTGGGTGACGCTGGTCTATTTCCCCATCGCCCACATGGTCTGGTACTGGGCTGGCCCGGACGCCATCGGCGACGCGGCCAAGGCGCTCGGCCCGGCAACCGACGAAACGGCCAAGGCGGCGGCCCAGGCGGCTCTCGACAAGGTCAATGAAGACGCCGGCATGGTGTTCAAGTGGGGCGCGCTCGACTTCGCGGGCGGCACGGTCGTGCATATCAACGCCGGCATCGCGGGCCTCGTCGGCGCGATCATGATCGGCAAGCGCATCGGTTACGGCAAGGAAGCTTTGCCGCCGCATTCGCTGACCATGACCATGATCGGCGCCTCGCTGCTGTGGGTGGGCTGGTTCGGCTTCAACGCCGGCTCCAACCTCGAGGCCAACGGCACCACGGCTCTCGCCTTCGTCAACACCATGGTCGCCACGGCAGGCGCTTCCTTGTCCTGGCTGCTGGTTGAATGGGCGGTCAAGGGCAAGCCTTCCCTGCTCGGCATGGTTTCGGGCGCGGTCGCCGGCCTCGTGGCCGTCACCCCGGCTTCCGGCTATGCCGGCCCGATTGGCGCCTTGGTCCTCGGTCTGGCGGTGTCGCCGCTGTGCCTGTTCTTCGTATCCACGGTGAAGAGCAAGTTCGGCTATGACGACGCGCTCGATGTGTTCGGCGTCCACTGCGTTGGCGGCATCACCGGCGCCATCGCCACCGGCATACTCGTCGCCCCGTCACTGGGCGGCGTCGGGCTCACCGACTATACCAACATTGCCGGAAACAATGTCGGAACCTACGACATGGCGACCCAGGTCATCATCCAGTGCAAGGCCGTGCTGACGACCCTGCTCTGGTCCGGCGTCGGTTCGGCCATTCTCTACAAGGTCGTGGATATGATCGTCGGCCTGCGCCCGACCCCCGATCAGGAGCGCGAAGGCCTGGACATTTCCGACCACGGCGAACGCGCTTACAACTACTGATCGGCGCCAAGCTTCGACCAGACAAGGCGGCGGGGGAAACCCGCCGCCTTTTTAGTTGGTGACGATCTTGTAAGTTTCGCCCAGCTTCAGGGTCGGGCCTTCCAGTCCGTTCAGCACCAGGAACTGATCGAGCGGGCGGTCAAGGGCCGCCATTTTCGCCGCCATCGAATCGGCGGTGTCGAGCGGCCCGGCCATCGCAAGGCGCAGGCGCAGGGCTTGAGCCTGCGACGCATCCTCCCGCGTCATCGGGGCAAAGGTTGCGATCGACTTGGAGAAACGCTCATCGGCCTCGGGCGTCAAGGCTTTCACCGCGAATATGATGCGGTAGAAATCGTCGTGATAGGCGATGACCGCGACGCGGAAATTCCATTCGCCGGCGCGGGCGTTAGCCACAACGGCGGGCATGCCGTTGATCTCGGTGGACTGGATCGACGAGTCCAGCAATCCGTCGATCCAGCCCGAAGTCACATATTCGGTGAGCGACTTGCCCTGCGGCGCGCGCACGCTGTCGAGCCGCAACGCCTCGGCGCCGCCTTCCGCCACGCCGAGCACGGCTTGCGACGAGTTTTCCAGGACAAAGCCCTCCGGGGCCTCGAAGGTAAAGCCAAGACGCGGATGGATGAACTTGCGCCCCCTGATGGCGCCTTCGGTCGGATCGTCGCCAAAGGCCATGCCGTCGATCGCCGCCAGATAGGGCCCCCGCGCGGCCTGGCCCAGCCCCGGCGCCCCGATCTGCCGCGCCGCCGCCAAAGCTTCAGCGATGCGCTCGGGCGTCGAAGGATGGCTGGCGAGAAAATCCGGCTTTTCGTTGGTTTTCTGACCAATCAGCGAGGCGCGGAAAGCGCTGGAGCGGGCAAGCGAATTGAGGAAACGCGCCGCGCCGAAAGGATCGTAGCCGGCCCGCGCCGTGACGTCTATGCCGATATGGTCGGCCTCCAGCTCCTGCTGGCGCGAGAACCCGGCTATCGTCAAAGCCGAACTCGACTCAACCTCGGCGCCTTTCTGCTGGCTCTGGATGACGCGCGCCGCCTGGGCGATCAGCGCCGCCTTCTTCTCCTGCTCGGCCCGCAAAAAGGCGTGATGCTGGGTGACGTGGCCGATTTCATGGGCCATCACCGCGGCGACTTCCGAAGTGTCGTTGGCCAGGGCGAGCAATCCGCGCGTGACGAACAGATCGCCCGAGGGCAGAGCAAAGGCGTTGACGACGCCCGAATTGAGAATGACGACGCGATAGGGCTGGCCGGGCGTCTCGCTGGCCTTCGCCAGCTTGACCAGAACCTCGTTCAGGTAGGCTTCCGCCTTCGGCCAGCGGTATTCGCCGCCATAGAGCGCGATCAGCCTTTTGCGTTCGGCGTCGTTGGGCGTTTCGGCGAGCGTCTTGGGCGCGGCCGCCGGGGCGGCGGGCGCGGCGATTTCCGGCGCTCCGCCCTGGCGCTCCAGCGTGGAACAGGAGGCAAGCAGCAAAAGCGCCGCCAGAACTCGCGGGGTCGGGACTTGCGGCGAGCGCGCCTCCGGGCGCCTCCGCTTCGATTTACGCAAATCTGCCGCCATCCGAACCCGTCGTCCTGTCGAAAACCCTCTCCCGCCGGATCGGGAAAGGCTTGCCCCTGAAAACCACGCTCAATCTTTCGCGTAAATCCCTGCGCCGCGGCCGAGCCCGCGTCAGTTTCGATCTTCAATAAACTCGATTTGATCGGGATGGAACAATTCGATTTGCGGCGCGGCGCCGATTTCCACCACGCCGCGAGCGCGGATGGATCGATGCAGCAGGTTTTTCTCGCCCAACCCCGCCCGTTCGAACAAAGGCAGATTGCGTTTGGCGATGGTCAGGGAAAAGCCGCCGCGTCCCGATCCAAAATTAAGATAAAGCCGCGGCGCCGTGTGGCCGAAACTGGCTACCCGGCCCTCGACCAGCGCCAGCGTCCCGGCCCGGCCGGCGAAATTCCGGCCGTCGTCGGCGAGCAATATCGCCAGATCCGGGTCGGCCCAGATTCCAAGTTTTTCGCCGCGCGCCGCCGCTTCCGCCGCCAGCGCGGGTTTGCCGCAAGCCGCCGAATCGCCGCTGGCCATGACAAGGCCGGCGGAGGCGAGAATTTCGTCCACCGATTCGGCCTCGCCTTCGACGAACAGCAAAGCCGGAATCCGGCCCCAGCGATCCGCCCCGCCGAGCTTTTGCAATGCGAGATTCTTGTCCGCGAGGAGCGAAGTCAATTCCGCCGCGACCTTTTGCGGCCGGTCGGGCGCGGCTGGCGTGGCGCGCGGCGGCTCCACCGAAGGAAAATAGATCATGCGTCCGTCGGCAAGGACCATGTCGAGCCGGTCATTGACGCGGGCAAGGCGCACATTTTCGCGTGGGGCGGCAAAATCGCAGGCCAAAGGCGCCGCCGCGCGGCCGGCGCAAGGCGGGAGGGCAAGTAACAGGGCGGCGATCGGGGCGAGATAGCGGCGGTTCATGTTGGCGACGCTGAAGGTAGCACGATATGGCCGCAGGCGGTTTTTCCGGCGAAGATTTTATGTTAGGGAGGGCGCGTTGTCCGGCTGCTTTCGAGAATCGACAGTGGCCTGAACAGCGTCCCGGTAGCTCAGCAGGATAGAGCAACGGTTTCCTAAACCGTAGGTCAGGGGTTCGAATCCCTTCCGGGACGCCAGTTTCAGGTTTCAACCTTGTTCTTTCCACGCCTATTCGGGGCAGCGCTATCCCGTGCACGGCCGAATTTTGCTAATCTGCCCATCCCGACCTACGTTTCCATGGGAGTTCGCCATGCCCACAAAAGCCGAATCCGAGAATCGCCTCCTCAACGCCGGGGAACTCGAATTGGTGAACGCCACAAGGGAGCCAGAAATCGGAGCTTTGTCGTTGGAACAACTGAAGTCCATCAGCCGTCGACTGCGGGAAGCTCACGCCAAAGCCCGGGATATTGCCGCCCGCCAGCAGCGGGAAATGCGCGGCAAGGCCGATCCGCATGGCATACGGCCCGCCGCGGACAACACCGGCTCCCTGGCCAAGTCGCAGGCGATACTCGAAGCGATGCAACGGCTCGACGCCGAACTTTTGCGCCGTGGCGAAGCGGGTTCGTCAACGCCTGAATAACGCCCCTCGCCTATTTTTGGGACTTGCAATCGCCCTTGACCATCCTATATCCATCCACATGGATGGTAGATGGATGGAGATAATGGACGGAAAAATTCATGAATTTCGGCCGAAGCCGGCCGACAGCGAGAAGATCACGATCAATCTCGGCTACGTCGATCTCGGCCATATCGACCTCCTGGTGCAGGAAGGATTTTTTTCCAACCGCACCGATTTCATCCGCACAGCGATTCGCAACCAGCTCGATCGCCACAATGACGCGGTCAAGCAGTCGCTCACAAGGCACAAGCTCGACCTCGGCCTGCGGCGTTACAGCCGAGAGGATCTCGAGGCCGCGCGCGCCGCAGGCGAGAAGCTCCATATCCAGGTTCTCGGGCTGGCGGTCATCGCCAACGATGTCTCACCCGAACTTGCCGCCGAAACCATCGCCTCCATCCACGTTCTCGGCGCGCTGCAAGCGAGTCCCGCGGTGAAAGCCGCCTTGGCCGACCGCCTCTGCTGACCCCTTCGCACATCAAGACGATCCAGACCGAGGCGCCGCTGTCGCGCCAGGAATCCCAACCTATACAGGAAGCTTTCATGAACGCCCCAAACAAGATCGACATGCTGACGGCGGTTCGCCTGACGCGCGAAGGCCGGCTCGACGAAGCGATGGCCGCCCTGCGGCGCTCGCTCTCGGTCGCTCCCCTTTCCGACGCCGCGCCGCGGTTCGACGCCGATTCCTTCGCATCCAAGCTGGGCGGCGGGGGCGTGCCGCGATTTTCGCTCCCCAGGGCGCTGGGCGGCCTTGTCCGGCGCATCGGCCGCTTGCGCCCCGTTCCCGGCTTTGGCCAACCGGGCGAGGCGCCGCTCGACGAAAAGCTCGATGAGAGCATTGATGGCCAGCTCAAGGAGATCGTCGATCCCCCGGAGCAAGTCCACACACCGCCCCGGGCGCGCGTGCAGGGACGCAGCGGGGAACGGGTCAAGCAGCAGTTTGGGCGGCATTTCGACCTGAAGCTCGACAAATCGCTCGAAGAAATACTGGCGCCCCGACTGCGTCGCGCACCGGCCCGTCCGTCGGACGAAACGCGTTTCCAACCCCGCAGCTTCGCCAACGCCGAGGGCTCGCGCGCTTACAAGCTCTACGTCCCGCGCAGTTATGTCGGCCAGGACCTGCCGCTGGTGGTGATGCTGCATGGCTGCACCCAGTCGCCCGACGATTTCGCCGCCGGCACGCGGATGAACCTGCTCGCCGAGGAGCAAACTTTCCTCGTCGCCTATCCGGCGCAGGCGCAATCGGCCAATTTCGGAAAATGCTGGAACTGGTTCAATGCCGGCGACCAGCAACGAGATCGCGGCGAGCCTTCGCTGATCGCCGGAATCACCCGCCAGGTCATGGAGGAGTTTCCGGTCGAAAAGGGCCGCGTCTATATCGCCGGCCTGTCGGCCGGAGGCGCGGCGGCGGCGAACATGGGTTCGCTCTACCCCGATGTTTATGCGGCCATCGGCGTCCATTCCGGACTGGCCTGCGGCGCCGCCAGCGACATGCCGTCCGCCTTCTCGGCGATGAGGCAAGGCGCAACATCGCGGCGATCCAGCGACGACGGCGCCGCGGTTCCAGCCATCGTGTTCCACGGCGATTGCGACACCACGGTCCATCCCGCCAATGGCGAAGAGGTGATCGTTCAGGCCACTGGCGGAGCGAACCTGCGGGTTGAGGTCATCAGCGGCGTCGCCGCCGGCGGGCGCGGATACACCCGCACCGTTCACCTGGACGAAAACGGACGCCCGATGGCGGAACAATGGACCCTGCATGGCTCCGGCCATGCCTGGTCGGGCGGCAGCGCGGAGGGGACCTATACCGACCCGCATGGACCCGACGCCAGCCGGGAAATGATGCGGTTTTTCGCCCAGCATCGAGTCAGGTAAACGCTGAGCCCTTCAACTCGTTTGTTTCGCCGGCCCCGATCCATGTCGCTCCGGGTCCGGCGTCACGTCGGCGTGCAGGCGCAGCACATACCAGCACAACAAGGCCACGGGTATGCCGATCAGCGAAGTGAAGACGAAAAACATCGGAAACCCGGTATGGGCGATGATGAAGCCGGACGAGCCCGCCAGAATGCTGCCCGGAAAAGCGCAAAGCGAAGTCAGAAGCGCATATTGGCTGGCGGCGAGTTCCGTCGTGGTGATCGACGACATGTAATTGATCAGCACCACCTGCGCGAAGGCATAGGCGAAGCCTTCGATGCTGACCGAGACGGCGAAACTCCAGAAATCGCCGCCGCCCTGAGAGGCGAGCCAGGCGAGGCTCAGATGCGACGCCGATCCCGCTACCGTGCCGAGCAGGAGGCTCGGCATCAGGCCTATTTTTCGTATGATGAAAGCGCTGGAAAAGGTCGCGGCGAGGGCGATCCCGAAGCCGAACAATTTAGTGACCGTGGCGATGTCGGCGTTGGAATAATTCAGGCTCTTGAACAGCGGAATCGCCATGGCGCTGGAAATATAGCCGGGCAGGCGAAAACCGGCGATCATCAGGAATATCGGCAGCGCCAAAGGCCCGAGTCGCACCACCATTTCCTTGATCGGCGCGAACACCGTAGCGACGAAGCCCGGATGCTGGCGGCTGGCGGTATAATCCGACTCGGGCTCCGGCGCAATGAAGGCGGAGACCGCGCCGATCAGCATCAGCGACGCCATGAATCCATAGGCGATCGGCCAGCCATAGCGCTCCGCGAGCAGCAGCGCGCCGGCGCCGGCGGCGAGATTGCCGAAACGGTAGCCCATTTCGCAAATGGCGGTCATCACCGATTGCTTGGCGACGGGAACCGAGGTGATGCGCCAGCCGTCGATGGTGACGTCCTGCGTCGCCCCTGCGACGCCCAGCGCCAACGAAAAGGCCACCGTATAGCCAAGAAAATTGGCCGGATCGCCGAAGGCGACGCCAATCAGCGACGCCATGACCGCGATCTGCGAGAGCACGATCCAGCCGCGCCGGCGCCCAAGCCAGGCGCTGAAAAAGGGCGCGTCATATTTATCGAGGAAGGGCGCCCAGATGAACTTGAGCTTGTAGGCGATGGTCAGTTCGCTCATCAGCCCGATGGTCTGGATCGGCACCTGGGCGTCCGACAGCCAGGCCGACTGCGTCGGATAGACCAGAAGATAGGGAATGCCGGCGCTGAAGCCGAGCCCGAGCATCGCCAGATAGCGCCGGTCCGATTTCAGATGGCCGAGGAGGGAGTGGTTTTCGGAATCGACCTTCATTCGCACTTTCCCCGGAGAACGCCTTCGATCGGTCGAGTTTAGCGCGGTTTTCCGTCAGTGCTACGACGCCGATGCGGTTTCAGGCTCGGCGGCGAGATCGAAGGCGGCGGCGAATAATTCTTGGGTATATTTTTCGCGCGGATTGGCGAAAATCTCGGTCGCGTCGCCCTGTTCGACGATTTTTCCGTCCCGCAGCACGATGATTTGCGACGCAAAAGCCTTCACCACTTTCAGATCGTGGCTGATGAACAGATAGGACAGGCCGCGCCTCTCCTGCAGGTCGCGCAACAGGTCGATCATCTGCGCCTGCACCGAACGATCCAGCGCCGAAGTCGGCTCGTCGAGCACGATCACGTCGGGATCGAGCGCCAGCGCCCGGGCGATGGCGATGCGCTGGCGCTGGCCGCCGGAAAATTCGTGCGGATAGCGGTCCATGGTCGCCGGATCGAGGCCGGTGTCGGCGAGCGACTTGGCGACGACCGCGCGGCGCTCCGCCGCCGACAGGCCCTTGTTCTGGATGACGAGGCCTTCCTCGACGATTTCCGCCACCGACATGCGCGGCGACAGCGAACCATAGGGGTCCTGGAAGACGATCTGCAGATGGCGGCGCAGCGGCCGCATCTCGCGGGCGCCAAACCCGTCGATATTCTTGCCGAGGTAGAGGATCGGCCCTTTCGAGCGGATCAGCCGCAACAGCGCCAGTCCGAGCGTGGTCTTGCCTGAGCCGGATTCGCCAACCACGGCCAGGGTCTGGCCCTTGCGCAGGATCAGCGACACGCCGTCCACGGCCTTGACGTAAGAAGTGGTGCGCCGCCAGAAACCGCTCTTGATCGGAAACCAGACACGCAGGTCCTGCGCCGCCAGCACTTCCGGCGCGTGGGCGTCGGCGGGCGGGGCGGCGCCTTTCGGCTCGGCGGCGAGCAGCATTTGGGTATATTCGTGCTGCGGCGCATTGAAAATGCGCGTGGCCGGGCCGGTCTCGACAATGAGCCCCTTGCGCATCACCGCGACCTCGTCGGCCATGCGGCGGACGATGCCGAGATCATGGGTGATGAACAGGATCGCCATGCCGTAGCGCGCCTGCAGATCGCGCAAAAGGTCGAGAATCTGCGCCTGCACGGTGACGTCGAGGGCGGTGGTCGGCTCGTCGGCGATAAGCAGGTCGGGTCGATTGGCCAGAGCCATGGCGATCATCACGCGCTGGCGCTGGCCGCCGGACAGCTCATGCGGGTAGGCGTTCATCCGGCTTTCGGCGTTTTGCAGCCCGACTTCGCGCAAAAGTGCGAGCACCCGCGCCCGGCGCTTTTCTCCTGAACTCATGCCGTGAATGGCGAGAATCTCGCCGATCTGCCGCTCGATCTTGTGCAGCGGATTGAGCGAAGTCATCGGCTCCTGAAACACCATGCTGATGCGCGCGCCGCGCAAGTTGCGCAGCACCGATTCGCTGGCTTTGGTCAGTTCCTGGCCCTGGAAATGAATGGTCCCGGCAAGAATTTTGGCGCCCGGCGCCATCAGTCGGACGATCGACAAAGCCGTCACCGATTTGCCCGAACCGGATTCGCCGACCAGCCCGAGCGTTTTTCCGCGCTCAAGAGTAAGGGAGGCGTTTTCGACGGCGAGGACTTCCCTGCCCGCGGGGCCGAAACCAACGCTGAGCCCGGAAATTTCGAGCAAGGGCGCTTCCGCCATGATCCGCGTCACGAAAAGCCCTTTCGCGGATCGAAGGCGTCGCGCAGGCCCTCGCCGATGAACACCAGCAGCGACAAGGTGGCGGCGATGACGGCGAAGCCGGACAGGCCGAGCCAGGGCGCCTGCAGGTTGGATTTGCCCTGCAGCAGCAATTCCCCCAGCGAGGGCGACCCCGGCGGCAGGCCAAAGCCGAGGAAGTCCAGCGAAGTCAAGGTGGTGATCGAGGAATTGAGGATGAAGGGCAGGAAGGTCAGCGTCGCCACCATGGCGTTGGGCAGGACGTGCTTGAGCAAAATCTTGGCGTTCGACAGCCCCAGCGCCCGGGCCGCGCGCACATAATCGAAATTGCGGGCGCGCAGGCATTCCGCGCGCACCAGGTGCACCAGACTGACCCAGGAGAAGGCCAGCAAGATCCCGAGCAGCACGAAAAAGCTCGGGGTGATGATCGCCGACAGGATGATCAGCAGGTAGAGGCTGGGCAGCGAAGACCAGATTTCGATGAAGCGCTGGAACAGCAAATCGGTCCAGCCGCCGAGATAGCCCTGCACGGCGCCCGCCGCTATGCCGACCACCGAGGATATGCCGGCCAGCAGCAGGCCAAACAGCACGGAAATGCGGAATCCGTAAATGAGGCGCGCCGTTACGTCGCGGCCCTGGTCGTCGGTGCCGAGCCAGTTCCATTCGATTTCGCTGCAGTTTTTCGCCGGCTGGCCGTCGAAGGTCTTGCCGTGGGCGCATTGCGCGTCGGTCAGCATCCAGGTCGGCGGCGACGGCACCGCCGTCGGCGGCGAAAGATTATGGGTGTCATAGGAATAGCGGATCGGCGGCCAGATCATCCAGCCATGGGCATTGATCTCCTTGATGATGAACGGATCGCGGTAATCGGTCTCGGCTAGAAAGCCGCCGAACTTTTCTTCCGGGTAATCCTTCAGCACCGGAAACAGCAACTCGCCCCTGTAGGAAACGAGGATCGGCTTGTCGTTGGCGATCACTTCCGCGCCAAGCGAGGCGATGAAGGCGAAAAGAAAGATCCACAGCGCGTAATAGCCGCGCCGGTTGCGCACGAAGGCGTCGAGACGGCGGCGGGTGATCGGCCTGAGCGACATCACACCTCCCGCGTTTCGAAATCGATGCGCGGATCGATCCAGGCATAGGTGAGGTCGGAGATGAGGTTGATCGCCAGTCCGAGCAGCGCGAAAATATAAAGATTGGCGAAAACCACGGGATAATCGCGGTTGAGCGTCGATTCGAACGACAGAAGTCCTAGGCCGTCGAGCGAGAAGATCGTCTCGATCAGCAGCGCGCCGGTGAAAAAGGCCGAGATGAAAGCGCCGGGGAAGCCGGCAATGACGATCAGCATGGCGTTGCGAAAGACATGGCCGTAAAGCACGCTGCGCTCGGCCAGCCCCTTCATCCGCGCGGTGACGACATATTGCTTGCGGATTTCGTCGATGAAGGCGTTGCGGGTGAGAAAAGTGGTGGTGGCGAAGGCGCCGAGCGTCAAGGCGCTTACCGGCAGCACGATGTGCCAAAGATAGTCCTTCACCTTGCCCAAAAGGGTCAGTTGATCGAAATCATCGGAGGTCAGGCCGCGCAAAGGAAAAACCTGCCAGAACGAGCCGCCGGCGAAAAGCACGATCAAAAGAATGGCGAAGAGAAAGCTCGGGATCGCATAGCTGACGATGATGACGGCGGAGGTCCAGGTGTCGAAGGGCTCGCCCTCGCGGCGCGCCTTGGCGATGCCGAGCGGGATCGAAATGGCGTAGGACAGAAAGGTCATCCACAAGCCGAGCGACATCGAGACCGGCAGCTTCTCCTTGATCAGCGACAGGACCGGAGCGTCACGGAAATAGGAGCGGCCGAAATCGAACACCACATAATGGCGGATCATCAGCCAGAAACGCTCCAGCGGCGGCTTGTCGAAGCCGAACTGCTTTTCCAGTTCGGCGATGAATTTCGGATCTAGCCCCTGCGCGCCGCGATATTTGCCGGAAAATTGCGACGCCGCGCTGGCTTGCGCATTGGCCAGAGCGCTGCCGCCGCCGCCGCCGAACCGCGAGGTGGCGCCGGAATCCTGGCCCTGCATCTGCGCCAGCACCCGTTCCACCGGGCCGCCGGGCGCGAATTGCACGATGGCGAAGGACAAGGCCAGAATCCCGAATAGCGTCGGGATCATCAGCAATATCCGGCGCGCGACGTAGAACAGCATCAGGATCTCGCCTTGACGGCGGCGGCCTTTTCAGCGTCCCACCACCACAGCGAGCCGATGCCGAGATCGAGTTTGGGGAATGTGTCGGGATGGCCGAAATCGTCCCAGGCGGCGATGCGCCGATTGGGCGAGAACCAGTTAGGAATCCAGTATTGGCCGGAGCGCAGAACCCGGTCGAGCGCCCGGCAGATAAACACCAGTTCGGCGCGGCTCTTGGCGTTCAGCGCCTTGTCGATCAGCACGTCCACCGCCGGATCGTTGATCCCCGCGAGATTGAGGCCGCCGTTGGTCTGGCCGGATTTCGAGCCGAAATAGGCCAGCAATTCTTCGCCCGGCACGCCGCCGATCATCTTGCGGTCGGTCACCATGTCGAAGTCGAAAGCGTCGATGCGCTGCTTGTATTGCGCCGAATCGACCACCCGCAGCCGCGCCTCGATGCCGAGCAGGCGCATGTTCTTGAACATCGGCTGCACCACCTTGTCGAAGGCGTTGGAAAATTCCAGCACCTCGAAAGTGAAGGGCGTCCCGTCGGGCAGCAGCAACTGCGTCCCCTGCCGCTTGCAACCGGCCTCCAGCAACAAGGCGTTGGCGCGCTGCAAAAGCGCGCGATCCTGGCCGGAGCCGTCGGAAACCGGCGGCGCGTAAGGCGGGCCGAACACCTCTGGCCGCAACTTGTCGCGCAAGGGCTCCAGCAGCGCCAGTTCCTCCGGCGACGGCAGTCCTTCGGCGCTCATGTCGGTGTTTTCAAAGAAACTATGGGCGCGCTTGTAGGCGCCGTAGAACAGGTTGCGGTTCGACCATTCGAAATCGAGACAATAGCCCAGGGCTTCGCGGATACGCGGATCCTTGAAGACGGCGCGGCGGGTGTTGAAGAAAAAGCCCTGGAAACCGGGGCTGCGCCGGTCGGGAATCTCCATCTTGATCACCCTTCCGTCGCGCACCGCGGGGAAATCATAGCCAGTCGCCCATTCCGAGGCGGTGGAGGATTCATGCAGGTTGACTGCGCCGGATTTGAACGCCTCGAAACCGACGGCGCGTTCGCCGAAATAATCGTAGCGGATCGCCTCGAAATTGTTCTGGCCGACATTGACCGGCAGATCCTTGGCCCAATAGTCCGGCACCCGCTCGTAGACGATGAAGCGGCCCTGTTCGAAAGCGCCGATCTTGTAGGCGCCCGAGCCCAGCGGCGGCTCCATGCCGGAATGGTCGAAGGGATGCTTGGCGTAATAGGCCGAGGAAAGGATCGGCTGTCCGGCGATATTGAGGATGGAATCGCGGCCAAAGCCTTCGTGCAGCGTCACCAGCACGACATCGTCGCCCTCGGCGACGGCGCTTTCCAGATCGCGCAGCGTCTGGCGGATGATCGGATGGCCTTTTTCGCGCAGGGTGGTGAGCGAAAAAACGACGTCTTTCGCGGTCAGCGGCGAATGGTCGTGAAAACGCGCCTCGGGTCGCAGATGGAAGCGATATTGCCGCTTGTCCGGCGAAATCTCGACCGAGCGGGCGACGAGACCGTAAAGCGCATTGTCCTCTTCGAGGCTGCCGGACATCAGGCTGTCGTTGATCAGGCCGAGGCCGATCGCCGGATTGCCGGACAGAATAAGGCCGTTGAGCGAATCGTAGGAAGTGGCGACCGCTTCCTGGCTCAATTGTCCGCCTTTTGGCGCGTCGGGCCGCGCATAGGCGAAATGCGGAAAATTTTCCGGCTGGTTCAGCTCGCCGAAGGAGGAAAGGCCATAGGTTTTCCGCCAGAGCTTATCCTCCGCGGCGCGAGCCGGGTCTTCCGCCCCAAGAGCGGGCAGACCGAACAGGGGCAGAGCGGCGGCGGATAACAGCGCGGCGCGGCGGGTGAGGTTCAGTTTTGACAAGGGATGCAAATCAGCCTCGAAAACGAGCAGGATTCGCGGGCCATTATGTCGTTTTTGCCCCGCATGGCCAGAGATAAGGCGCCAAAGGCGCATTACAATTAGGAAATGACAGCGGCGGCGGCGACAAAAAAAGGCCGGGAGCCGCGCTCCCGGCCTCGATGCAAAAGGTTGCTGCCGCCTTATTTCGCGGCGGCGGGCAGCGGAACCGGGCTGTCGGACAGGGTGCGCAGATAGGCGATGATGTCGGCGCGCTTTCCGGCGTCGGGCTCGCCGCCAAAGCCCATTTTGGTGCCAGGAACGAAAGTCTTCGGGCTGGCGATGAAGCTGTTCAGATCGTCAAAGGTCCAGTCGCCGCCCTTGGCCTTCATGGCGTCAGAATAGCCGAAACCGGCGGCGCTGCCCTTCGGCCGGCCGACGATCCCGTAAAGGTCGGGTCCGACCTTCGCCGCGCCGCCCTTTTCGAAGCTGTGGCAGGTCGCGCAAACCTTGGTCAGGGCCTGGCCCTTGGCGGGATCGGCCTTGGCCAGCAGAGCCGGCAGCGGAACGGCGGCGGCGGCGGGAGCGGCGGCCTTGGCCGGGGCTTCGCCGCTGGGCAGGTCGAAACCCGGAACCTTCGGCATGGGGCTATGGACCAGCGCGTCGCTGAACACGCCGAGGAATAATGCGAACAGCACAGCGCCGAAAAGAGCGCCCAAATAACGGTAGTCAAGAAAGGTCATGCCGCAGCCTCCGCGTGGTGGCCTCTGATAAACGCTTTGCGCCCTGCTTGGCAACTCGTATAAACGGCCAAAATCCGCCCAAAACTTCAGCCAGCAACCGGCGCCGCTCAAGTCCATGTCGCAAAACGCCCTCGTCGTGATCCCCGCCCGCCTCGCTTCGACCCGCCTGCCCAACAAGCCGCTGGCGGAAATCGCGGGCGCGCCGATGATCGTCCAGGTCTGGCGGCGCGCCGTGGAGGCGGGGATCGGCCCTGTTCTCGTCGCCGCCGACAGCGCCGCCATCGCCGAGGCGATCCATGCCGAAGGCGGCGAGGCCCTGCTGACCGAGCCCGGCCTGCCCTCCGGTTCGGACCGGATTTGCGCGGCTTTGAGCCGTTTCGACCCGGACCGGCGTTTCGACGTGATCGTCAATCTGCAAGGCGACCTGCCGACCATCGAGCCGGCCAGCGTGCGCGCCTCGCTGCTCCCCCTGCAGGACGAAAAGGTCGACATCGCCACCCTGGCGGCGCCGATCTCGCGCGAGGTAGAGCGTGACGATCCCAATGTGGTCAAAATGGTCGGGGCGAAGCTCGGCCCGACCCGCATGCGCGCGCTCTATTTCACCCGCGCCACCGCCCCCTGGGGCGAGGGCGCGCTTTATCATCATATCGGCCTATATGCCTATCGACGCGCCGCTCTGGAGCGTTTCGTCGCCTTGCCCCCCTCACCCCTCGAGCGGCGCGAAAAACTGGAGCAATTGCGCGCGCTTGAGGCGGGAATGCGCATCGACGTGGAAATCGTCGAAGCCGTGCCGCTCGGCGTCGATACGCCGCACGACCTCGAACGGGCGCGTAAAATCCTCGAAAGCAAGACATGAAAAAGATCATCGCCTATCAGGGCGAACCCGGCGCCAATTCGCATATCGCCTGTTCCGACGTCTATCCCGGCTGGGAAACCCTGCCCTGCGCCAGTTTCGAGGACGCTTTCACCGCCATTGGCGAAGGCCGGGCCGATCTCGGCATGATTCCGATCGAGAATTCGCTGGCCGGACGCGTCGCCGACATCCATCATTTCCTGCCCGATTCAGGGCTGCACATCATCGGGGAATATTTTCTGCCTATCCATTTCCACCTGCTCGGCGTCAAGGGCGCGCGGCTCGAGGATTTGCGCAGCGTCTACAGCCATGTCCACGCGCTCGGCCAGTGCCGGAAAATCATCAAGCGTTACGGGCTCAAGGCGGTGACCACCGGCGACACGGCCGGGTCGGCGCGCGAAGTGGCCGAATGGGGCGACAAGAGCCGCGCCTCGCTGGCGCCGGAACTCGCCGCCGAAATCTATGGACTCGACGTGCTCGCCCGCTTTGTCGAGGACGAGGACCACAACACCACCCGCTTCATCATCCTGTCGCGCGAACCGCTGCGCGAGCGGATTGACGGTCCGATGCTGACGACTTTCGTCTTCCGCGTGCGCAACGTGCCTTCGGCGCTTTACAAGGCGCTCGGCGGCTTCGCCACCAATGGCGTCAACATGACCAAGCTTGAAAGCTATATGGTCAATGGCGAATTCGCCGCGACGCAATTTTTGGTCGATGTCGAGGGCCATCCCGAAGACCCCAATCTCGCCCGAGCTTTGGAAGAGCTGAAATTCTTCTCCGAGACGGTGACCATTCTGGGCGCCTATCCGGCGCATCCGTTTAGGCAGCAACTGGCGAGCGCGAATTAGCACTCGAAATCGAGCACCCCGTTCCCGCCAGCGAAGGTCACAAAGCGGCGGAAAGCCGACCCTGATTGCCCGACCGTTTCCAGAACAATCAGCGGTCGGAGCCCCAGTTCATGATTTCTGCTCCATGTTGATGACGACCTTGCCTTTGGCGCGCCCGGACTCGACATAGGCCAGCGCATCCCCCGTCGCCTCAAAGGGGAACACCTTGTCGACGACCGGTCGGATCGCGCCGGATTCAATCAGGGAGGCAATCTCGCCCAGCTGCCGCCCGTCGGCGCGCATGAACAGGAAGGAATAACGGACGCCAAGGCTTCTGGCCTTATTCCTGACCCCGCGGCTCAGCAGGCGGATGACAAGTTTCAGGAACGGGTTCAACCCGAAATCCCGTGCGAATTCCGGGTCCGGCGGCCCCGAGATCGAAATGAGCCAGCCGCCCGGCTTGAGCACGCCCAAGGATTTTTCGAGCGTCTTTGGATCTTGACTGTTCAGCACGAGATCATAGCCAGACAGGACTTTATCGAATTCCTGCGTCTTGTAGTCGACAACCACGTCCGCCCCGA
>NZ_JBKQOU010000223.1:0-12278 GCF_052145335.1 Rhodoblastus sp. | reverse complement strand
GCAGTTGCAAATGTGACAGCACCGCGTTGAACGGCGCCACGTCTTGCGCGCGATAGCCAGGCGTGTTGGCGTTAGCCACATTGGAGGCAATCGTCACTTGCCGCGTTGCGAGCCAGTTCGCGTTCTGCGAAGCGAGCGAAAACAGCGTCAGCGGTTGCAATTTTCATCTCCCGAGCTTGTTCGATGAGCAAGCTTAGAATTTCAATCTTGCCTCAGGCTGGCGCCCCGGAGGGTCCGCCCTCGCCTGCACGTGAAAGAATCAGGCGCTGGAAAGCGTCGAACAGGCGACGCATCGGCGCCGATTTGTAGGCGAAGTTTTCTGGGCAATCGAGATCATGCGCGATCATCGCCGAGCCTACCTCGAAGATCAGCAATTGATCGCTGCCGACTTCTGCGCAGTCGACGAGAAAATAATCGAGCTGCAGCTTTTTCTGCATGAACGCGAATGTGTGCGCATGCCGCCGCGCAAAATCCGGGAAACGATCCATGAAAAGCGCTTCCTCGGCGCGATGGTCGGCGTTTTCCGCCATGTCGGCGTTGAGATAATGGATCATCCACCGCGACGAAATCGCCAGATGAACCGGGAAGGGCTCGCCATCGACCACGGCAATGCGCGTCTTGCGAAACTTTCCATCGGCGCCGCGATAGTCGATGAACGGCGCCGTGTAGAAAAAAGCCTCCGCATGATTTTGCAGATAGGCGGCGAGTTCAGTCTTGTCCTCGATTTTTTCGAGCCCCGCGCCAGCATGCGATTCGAGGGGACGAACGATGAAGGGAAAATTTTCCGCGCGCCCGGCTTCTGATAATTGCCGACGCGAAAAACGCTGGTTGCGCGGATAGATCACGCCCGGCTCCTCATAGAGCAGCCGCCAGGCGCCGTCGCGCGTCAATCGGGCGATGTGCTCGGGCGCATTGAGAAGAGGCTGCGGCCAACGCCCGGCGACGCGCGCGATCGCTGCGAGCAACGGCCGGTTGGCGGCGCATTCCGCCACCGCGACAATGGCCGCGTCATGCGCCGGCGCCGTCGCCAGAATATCCATCTCAGCGTCGACATAGAGATAATCCACGCGAATGTCGGCGTCTTCTAGCAGGAACTCCAGCGGCGTATTGGCCATGAAATCGCCCGGCGCGACCAGCGCCAGCAGCGTGCAAGCCCCGCCGCGCGAGGGCGCTTGGGTAAAGGCGCGGCGCAGCTCCAGCGCCCTCGCCTGCAGAGCGACGCGATTGGCGCTCGCGCCGAGCAATTGCTCGATGGTCGACAGATCGAGGAGCGCCGCTGCGTCGCGGGAATCGTCGGCAAGCCGCAGCAGCAGCGACCGTGCGACCGACGCCAGGTCTTCGCCGCGCATCGCCTTGCGCGTCAAGGCGGCAAGACCGATCAGCGAAGGTCCGGGCGCGCACGCGGAAGGCGCGGCGCGCTTGTGTATTGCCTGCATGGAAGATGGCTCCGTGCGGATGCGGCGACCATCGCCGGGCCATCGCGCCGTCGAAATTTTGATCCGCCAGCTTGCCCGAAGCTGTCGCCAAAGATCAGACGCCGCCGCGCAAATATTCGGTGGCGGCTGCGGAGCGTCGGGTAAGAATCACCCGGTGTTCCGGGTGCGCCTTGAATTCCTGGGAGTAGCCGATGACGCTTTCGGCGGCCCCGAGCACCAGATAACCATCGGGCGCCAGGCATCGCGCCAACCGGCGCAACACGTCGCTCTTCTGCTCTCTCGCGAAATAAATCAGCACGTTCCGGCAAAAAATGACGTCAAACATGCCCAGCCGCGAAAAATCGCTCATCAAATTCTGCTGGTGGAATTCAACGCGGGCCTTGATGGTCTCATTGACCGCCCAATGATCCTTGCGCTTGGTGAAATAGCGCAGAAGATGCGGCGTCGGCACGCCGCGCTGCACCTCGAAATGGCTGTAGACGCCTTCCCTGGCCTTTTTGAGCACGGTTTCGGCGATGTCGCTGGCGGCGATCTCCACCGTCCAGCCCGTCAATCGGCGGGCCTCCTCGTCGAGAATCATGGCTATGGAATAGGGCTCCTGTCCGGTCGAACAGGCCGCCGACCAGATTCGCATTCTTCGGGTCCTGGCGCGGGATTTCAATAATTCCGGCAGGACGGCCTGGCGAAACCCCTCGAAAGGCTGCCGGTCGCGGAAAAAGAAAGTCTCGTTGACTGTCATCGCCTCCGTCACCTTTTTGGCGAGCGAGCGATCGGTGTCGATCCTGGCGACGAGTTCGTCCAGACCGCTGAGACCGGCCTGCCGGAAAACGGGCGTGAGCCTCGCCTCCACGAGGTATTGCTTCTCGCGATCCAGCGCCAGACCCGAGGATTTCAGCAGAAACGACTGCAGCGCGACAAAGGTCCGGGACATGGCGGCAGACTCAATCGACTGAAGGAAGGACCAACGCAACAACGCCTGAAAGCAAAGGCTCTAGCACAGCCCGACCTCTTCGAATTTCGATTTGACGATCTGCTTGTTGAACGGCTTCATGATATATTCGTCGGCTCCGGCCTGCATCGCCCGCGTGATGTGTTTCACATCGCTTTCGGTGGTGCAGAACAGCACTTTCGGAGTCGCGCCATTGGGCAGTTGGCGCAGATGGACGAGGAATTCCAGTCCGTCCATCACCGGCATGTTCCAGTCGAGCAGGATGGCGTCGGGCATGCTGTCATGCACGACGGCCAAGGCCTTTTGACCGTCCTCCGCCTCGACGATCCTGAAATTGAGCTCTTCGAGAATTTTCTTGGCGATGCGCCGGATCATCGGCGAATCGTCGACCACGAGAACATATTTCATCGTTCAACTCCGTTGGAAGCCTCTTGGCGTTTTAGCTATCGACCTCCCGAGCCGGCCCGCTCGGGAATTGCCTGATTGTTCTGCGCAATTTCTTCTCAATGCCCTGATTCTGCGCGTTCGCCGGGCACATGAGCAGGATCAGTGATGGTCGCTGAAATCGAACACCGCATCAATATTGAGCAGCGGCAGAATTCGTCCGCCGACCCGGTTATAGCCGACGGCGAATTTCGCCCTGAGCCTGCCGATATGCGGCGGTGGCGCGATGGCGGTGTCCGAGGTCAGCGTCAGCACGTCGCCCACTTCGTCGATCAGCAAAGCAAAAGCCTCGTTGCGATGTTCGATGCCAATGGCCAGGCTGCCCGGCCCGCTCGGCTCCGGCGTCAGGCCGAGACGCCGGCGCAAGCTGACGGCGGTCACGATCTTGCCGCGCAGATTGACCAATCCGACGATGTCGCGCGGACCGCCGGGCGCCACGGTGACCCGACCGATGCGAAAAATCGTCTGAACGCGGCTCACCGGCAGGCCGAATGCGTCGTCGGCGACCTTGATCGAGAAATAGCCGTCAAGCGCATTGCCTGCCGCGTGCAAGGCTTCGCCGACGCTTTTCGCGGGTTCGTGGTTCATGCCGCCGCTCCTGAGGCGAAGAGGTCATGCTCGGCCTCGTCATCGCCACGCTCGACGCAGGCGCGGATGAGATCCATCATCTGGCTGCGCTGGAACTTTCCAACGGCCGCGAACATGCCGGCGGCCTCGGCGGCGCGCGATATTTCTCGCGTTGCATAGGGAGCAATCGCCACCATCGGCGAGCGCGCTCCGGCGTCGTACAAGCGTCCAGCCACTTCGAAGCCGCTCGCATCCGGCAATTCCACATCGATAAGAATGGCGTCGAAACCCGGCTCCGCCATGACGCAGCCGATAGCCTCCCCGCCGGAACCGACCTTGACGACGTCGAAACCGGACGCCTGCAAAGTCGCCGCCAGCATGTCGCGAAAAAAAGCCGCGTCGTCGATCAACAGCAGCCGCCTCTTGCGATTTTTGCCGCGGCTGGCGCCAGCTTCCATGCCAGGCCACACCAGATGGAGGAAATAGGCGATGTCGAGAAGCTCCACGACCTTGCCTTCTATGTCGGCGACGCCGATGACGCCGGGGATTCCTCCACCGATTTCGACATCGAGGCGGTCTTCGATGATGTCGACGATGGTGTCGACCAGCAGGCCGAAGGGCTCCCCGTCGGGCGAGATGACAAAGACGGTGTTGTCGCCCTCCTTGACCATCACGTCCTGCGCGGCGGCGACGATCGGCATCAGGCGTCCTTGATGACGCATCAGCATCATGCCGCTGGATTGCTCGATGCGATTCGACGGCACGGTTTCGATCCGCGCGATGTTCGACAGCGGCAAGACCTTCGACGCGCCCGAACCAGCGCGAAAATAGACGAGGCGCGTAAGGTCGCAGGATTGCGCCCGTGTGTTTTCGACGTGAGCAGAAGCGGTTTCGCGGGATTGTTCCAGCCCCAGCGACAAGGAGATTCCATTGGGATCGAGAATCAGCACCACCGAACCGTCGCCGAGTATCGTGTGGCCAGAAAAAGCGGCAAGATGCGTCAGCGAGCCGCCCATCGGCTTGACCACGATTTCCTGAACGTCGGTCACCGCATCGACTGTAATGCCAAAGGAATGCGCGCCGACGCGCATGATCACCGCCAATTGCTCCGGCTCGCCCGCCAATCCGGCGGGAGTATCGAGACGCAGGATTTCCGCGAGGCTGCCGATCGGCAGGACGGCTTCGCGCAATTGCAGGATTTTCGATCCCTGCACGAATTCGATCCTGTGCTCGCCGCCGTTCAGGCCCACCGCCTCGACCACCGAATGTTGCGGCAAAGCGAAACGCTGGCCACGGGCTTCGACGATCAACGCCGGCGCGATGGCCAGGGTGAGCGGAATTTTCAGGCAGAAGCGGGAGCCGAGTCCCGGCGTCGAGGACAAGGCGACGGAGCCGCCGATCGCCTGGATGTTTTCGCGCACCACATCCATTCCGACGCCGCGACCGGAGACATTGGTCACGGCCTCAGCAGTCGAGAAGCCGGGGGCGAAAATTAGCCGCGAGATTTCCTCGTCGCTCATCCGCTCCAGCCTCGCGCGGTCGACGAGACCGAGCGCCAGCGCTTTTTCCTTGATCTTCGGGATGTTCAAGCCACGGCCGTCGTCGCTGATTTCGATGGTGATGTGTCCCGCCTCATGCGCCGCCGCCACGCGCACCACGCCGGTCGCCGGCTTGCCCAGGCGTACGCGCTCCTCCGGCGATTCGATGCCGTGATCGGCGCAATTGCGAACAAGATGGGTAAGCGGGTCGCGGATCAGCTCGATCAATTGCCGGTCGAGTTCGGTATCGGCGCCCTCGGTGACGAGATCGATCTTCTTGTGCAGATCGTTGGCGAGGTCGCGGATCATGCGCGGCAGATTGGCGAATGCCCGCTCCACCGGCTGCATCCGCGCGCGCATCACCGCGTCCTGAAGATCGGTGGTCATGGTCGACAGACGCTGCAGCGGTGATTTGAGAGTCTCGTCCTCCTTGTGCCGCGTCAGCTCGATGAGCTGATTGCGTGTCAGCACCAGTTCCGACACCAGCTGCATGATGCGCTCAAGCGTATTGAGATTGATGCGGATCGTTTCCGCGCGCTTGCCCGGGGACGGTTCGCCCGTTTCCGCGACGCCGCGAAGCGGTTCCATGGCAGGCGCACTCATCGGCGCGGGCGCCGCGACGGGAGCCGAGGCTTTTGCCGCCACGGGCGCTGTTTCGACGGGCGCCGGAGCCGCGGCTACGGCTGGCGCCTCGGCGATTTTCCCTTGGCAAAGAGCGACGTGATATTGCAGCAGGCCGATCAGGTTGGAATCGTCGCCTTCGGCTTCCAGCCCGTTTTCTTCGAGTTCGGCGAGCATCTGCTTGACGCGATCAACCGCCGCAAGAATGGCGGAGACAACCTCCGGCGTAGCTTTGGCCCCTTCGCGCAAGGCGCCGATCAGACTTTCGGCGGCATGGGTCAGCTGCTGCAGGCGGGTGAGGCCGAGGAAGCCGCAAGTTCCCTTGATCGTGTGAACAAGGCGAAAAATGCTGGCGATCAAGGTCGCGTCGTCGGGATTTCGTTCGAACGCGACGACCTGCGCGGTCGCCGCTTCGATCTGCTCCGCCGCTTCCGCCAAAAACTCCTTGAGCATTTCGTCCATGGCTCAGATTCCGTTCTTCGTGGATTGCTTGCCGCGCCTGCTGGCGCGCTGGTTCGGAGCGAGACCTTCGTTGATCAGACGGGAAACGTAGGAAAGGCCGGCCCGCATCGCTTCCGCTGTTTCCTCGCAGGATTTGGCGATCGAATCGGGATATTCGGGACGCCCGGATTCTTCGGCCAGGGTCTGTTGCGCCTGCACGACGATCTCGGTCAGTCGTCCGAGAACGGCTTCAAAGTTTTCCCGCGTGGCGGGATCGACTCTTTCATAGGCGTTCAAAGCCTGGCGGGCGCCGGGGATCGCCGATGTTTCGAAATATTCGCAATAGCCGCGCGGTTGCCACGCCAAAGCCTCGTCGGTCATTTCCGGCATGGAGGGAAGGAATTCGAGCACCAGAAGAATTTCATTGAAAACGTTGAGATAGTCATTGGCGAGGCCGGTGGATGGATTGACCAGGCTCAAATGCGCCTCCGGCAACGGCGCAATTAATGGCTCCGCCCGAAACTCGTCTTTGGCCAAGGGATTCGGCATGGTCATGATGCTCGCATGGGTTGCATATGAGCTTTATTGCTCTCTATGGGATAAAAAAGAGTTACAACTCGCGTTTTACGTGTAGTGAATATCCCTTGTTGGAGAGCCATCAACGCGTCCGTTCACGTGGCGAAATACAATTCATGGTTGTATCTTTTGTTAACGAAAGTTCGGCAATATGCGTCCGGGAACGGTTTCGCGCGCAAAGCCGAAATCCAGGACGACAGGAGCGCGAACCCGACATGCTGAAGGGACAACCGGCAGCCTCGCCCATTCGTGTTTTGGTCGTCGACGATTCCAGTTTCATGCGCAATGCGATCACCCGGCACATTCAGCGCGACGCGCGTTTTGCGGTGATCGCGACGGCGGCCAATGGCCGTGAAGCCGTCGCCAAGGCCTCCGAATTCAGACCGGACGTCATCACCATGGACGTCGAAATGCCGGAAATGAATGGCATAGACGCCCTGCGCCAAATTCACGCCAAATCGTCGATTCCGATCATCATGGTCAGCGCGCAGACGGAAGCCGGCGCGAAGATCACCATCCAGGCCTTGCAAGCCGGCGCGATGGATTTCATTCCCAAAGCCGGCGGCTTCGAGCAGTTGCACGATAAACTGCACGCCGTTGTCGGCGCGACGCGTGCGCGTCTCGCGCCCTCGTTCGCGCGCGCCGTGACGCCGCTTCGCCGTGCGCTGCCGATGCGCGTGAGGCCGCCCACGCCGAAGATCGTCGTCATCGGCTCCAGCACCGGCGGACCGCGCGCCCTGCATCAGGTGCTCGAGCGCCTGCCCGCCTGCTTTCCCGCGCCGATCGTCATCGCCCAGCATATGCCGCCGCAATTTACCGCCGCCATGGCCAAGTGGCTGACCGACGTCTGCGCCGTCAAAGCCGTGGAAGCTTCAGACGACATGGTCCTGTCGCCCGGCGTCGCCTGTATCGGTCCAGGCGGCATGCAATTCCGCATCGCCAATGGCCGCGCCAAGATCGCCGCCGCGCAAGGCGAGAGCCTTTACAAGCCCTCCGTCGACGTTCTCGCCGCCAGCGCCGCTTCCGCCTATGGCGGCAATGTTCTGGCGATCATGCTCACCGGCATGGGCAATGACGGCGCCAAGGGCTTTCAAAAGCTCAAGGAAGGCGGCGCCTATGTCATGGCGCAGGACCAGGCGACTTCCGCGGTCTGGGGAATGCCGCGCGCCGTGGCGGAAAGCGGATGCGCCGACGAGATCCTAAGCCTCGGCGAAATCGGCGCCCGCATCAACGCGCTGTTCGGACTGAGCATCTGATTTGAGAAATTACCGCTCGCCGGGGCGAACAAGCCCGGACTCTGGCGGCGGCGCCGCCTGCGCCAGCGAACGGAAACTTCCCACCAGAACCCAATATCCCTCCATCCGCCGGATCGCGATGATCTTGCCGATCTCCGGAATTTCGTCGCCGACCACGACCCTGCGATAGCCCTCCGGCGTCTCCAGCAAAGCATTGCTGTCGCTCAATTCGGCGATTCGCAGGTCTTGCCTCAAATCTTGTGTTGGGTTTCGCCTCGGATCGGTTGGTGTCGGAACCGCATCGGGCGCGGCGCGAGCCGTAGCGACGCCGATCGGAGTCATGTCGATGGTTATGGCGCGTCCGGTTTTTCGCGCCGCTCCCTCTGCCACCGCCTCCCTGACCGCGGCCTCCACCGCGTGAATGCGATTGGGCTGCGCGAACAGGGCGAAATCCTCCATCGCATTGATGCGCGGCCCGCCTTCCTGATGCGTGAACATATGCGCCGCCAGCCAGACCGAACCGACGGCGCAGGCCACGCCCAGGCTTTTCAGCGCCAGATCGCCCATGATTACTCTCCCTTGTTTCAACTCGACGTCTTGTCGGCCTGGAGCGTGTTCGCCAGTTCGCGGAAGGCGTCGACGCTTGGCGGATCGCCCTGCGCCTGGTTCATGCCCTCGTAGATTTTCGGAACGAAGGTCACGGCCTGATCCATCACCGGATCGGAGCCGGCGTGATAGCCCCCCATCAGCCGCAGGTCGCGCGAGGATTCGAAACGCGCGATCATCGCGCGCAATTTCATCACCAGCGCCCGCTGCTCCTTGCTCCAGACGTGATGCGCCATGCGGGAGACAGAAGACAGGACGTTGACGGCGGGATATCGCCCCTGGTCGGCAATGGCGCGATCCAGCACGATATGGCCGTCGAGAGTGCCGCGAATATTGTCGGCGACGGGATCGTTGTGGTCATCGCCATCGACGAGAACCGAAAACACGCCGGTGATCGAGCCGCCGCCAGCCTCCCCCGGACCGGCGCGCTCCAGCAGTTTCGGCAATTCACTGAACACGCTCGGCGCATAGCCGCGCGCCACCGCCGGTTCGCCCGCCGCCAGCGCGACGTCGCGCGCCGCATGAGCGAAACGAGTGATCGAATCGACGATCAGCAGCACCGATTCGCCCTGGTCCCGCAAATATTCGGCGATGCTCATCGCCGTCTTCGGCGCAAGACGCCGCATCATCGCGCTTTCGTCCGCCGTCGAAACCACGGTGATCGCCAGTTTTCGATTGTCGCCGAGGGCGTCGTCGAGAAATTCACGCACTTCACGTCCGCGCTCGCCGACCAGCGCGATGACCACGCTGTCGAATCCCGCCGAGCCGGCGAGCATGGCGAGGAGCGTCGATTTGCCGACGCCGGAGCCGGCGAAAATGCCGATACGCTGTCCAGCGCAGAGCGGCGTGAAAAAATCCACGACGCGAATGCCGCTTTTCATCGGACGGCGTACGCGCTCGCGCCGCATCGCCGCCGGAGGCTCGGCGTCGATCGGCACGGAGCGCGGCCCCTCGATCATCGGGCCGAGACCGTCGACCGGAGCGCCCAGGGCGTTGACGACACGGCCCTTCCATGAACGATGCGGCTTCAGACGCATCGGCCTCGCACGGAAAGCCGGATTGCCGACGCCGGCTTCGACGCGGGTGTCGAAGGACTTCACGGTCAATCCGGACAGGTCGATCTTCACCACTTCGCCGGGCGAGGCGCGCCCGCTGCTGTCGATGCAGACGACATCGCCCAGCTTGAGATAATGCGACAGGCCGGCCACACGATAAGCCGACGGACCGACCTCGGTGATGACGCCGCCTATGCGCACCGGATCGAGCCTGAGATCGGCCTCCTGCACGTCGCGCTGCAATTGCTCCAGAGCCTGCATTTCTCTTCCCTGAGTTAAGAACTCGCGCCGAGCGACTTGATCGCATCCAGCATCGTGGTTTCGCTCGACTGAACGGCGTTGCCAGCGCTTTCGAAAGCGCGTGAGACGGCGATCATATGGGTCATTTCGAGCACTGGATTGACGTTCGATCCCTCGCTCATCCCCTGGATGACGCCATTGTTGGAGAAGTCGAGCACCGGCGTCGCCGGCTGGTCGGTGAGCACCGAGGAATTGTCGAAGCGGCTGAGCCGCGCCGAGGGGGCGATAGTATAGAGCCCCACCGCGCCGATCTGGCGGCCGTTCTGCAAAATCATGCCGTCCTGCGAAATGGTCGGCGGCCCGGCGGAAGGGTCAAGCAGAATTCCCGCGCCTCCGGCGTCGAGGAGGGGGTAGTTGTTGACGCTGACCAGCGCCCCCCCGTTGTCCATATGCATGCGTCCGTCGCGAGAATATGCGACGCCGGCCGGCGTCCTGAGCGCGAACCAACCGTCGCCCTGCACCGCGATGTCGAGCGGATTGCCGGTCGGGTTAAGCTCCCCCGTCTTGCGCGAAATATAGCTGTCGCCGCTGGTGGCGAAAGCCGTCGGCGTCGCGCCCGCATGAGAGAAAATCGTCGAAAAGCTGACTTCCTCGGCGCGATAACCGCCGGTGTTGGCGTTGGCGATATTATTGGCGATCGTATCCAGACGCTTTTGCAAAGCGACCTGCCCCGACAGCGCGACATAGAGACTGGATTGCATCTTAGACCTTTTCTCCAAGATCGCAGCGTCGCGATCATGGAATCCCTCGCGTAAGCCAGAAGGGCGTCGAAAGACGCCCGTCTTTCGACGGGCTTTCGGTCGCTTCGCTCCTGACCATTTTTCACAGTCTAGCGCCTGCGATAATTGGCCCGAATTTTCCGTTGGGGCGAATAGAGAAATGTCCCGCCACGAAGGATTCTAGCAATCCCGTGCTTGCCCCAGGCTGACCCTTGCCGGTTCAGCCTCACGCAAGCCCTGAAACGCAGAGATAGTGGTGCGCGCTGCTTGGGGAATCGGAGAAGACCATTGAATTTCGTCATCGGCCTGGTCATTTCCTTCGGCTCCATGCTGGGCGGTTACGCGGCGCTTGGCGGGCGCCTGCACACTCTGGTGCAGCCTTTCGAATTCCTCATTCTCGGCGGCGCCGCGCTGGGAATATTCGTCGTCGCCAATCCGATCCCGACCATCAAGGACACCGGCAAGGCGATCGTCGAGGCCATCGCCGGCCAGGAGCCGAAACAAAAGGACTTCCTCGACCTTTTGTCGCTGCTGCACAGCCTGATGCGGGAAATGCGCAGCAAGTCGCGCGGCGAGGTCGAGGCGCATATCGACAACCCCGCCGAATCGGAAATCTTCCTGGCGCATCCCAAGGTTCTCGCCAACAAAGTCCTCGCCGGTTTCGTCTGCGACTATTGCCGGCTCATCATCATCGGCAGCGCGCGTCATTATGAGATCGAGGCGCTGATGGATGAGGAAATCCACACCCTGACCTATGACAAGCTGAAGCCCTATCATGCGCTCAACATGGTCGGCGACGGCCTGCCGGCGCTCGGCATCGTCGCCGCGGTGCTCGGCATCATCCACGCCATGGGGGCGCTCGACCAGGGACCGGAAGTGCTCGGCGGATTGATCGGCGCGGCGCTGGTCGGCACATTCTCCGGCATTTTCGCGTCCTATGGCATCGTTTCCCCGCTCGCCGCCAAGATCAAATCGACCCGCCAGAAATCCTTGCGCCAGTTCACGCTGATCAAGCAGACCCTGCTGGCCTACATGAATGGCGCCATGCCCCAGATCGCGGTGGAGTTCGGGCGCAAGACCATTCCCGCCAAGGAGCGGCCGACCATTGACGAAGTCGAAAACGAGACCACATCCGGCGGCGTCGACCGCCAGGCGGCCTGACGATGGACACCAAATCCGAAAACCGAAGCGCCGGCGCCGCAGCGGAAAGATTGCTCGACAATCCCGGCCTGACCGTCGAGCGGCTGCCGATGCTGACGGTGATTTTCGATCGTCTGGCGGCCTCCTGCGCCGAAGGGTTGCGGCCGTTTTCCCCGGCAATCCTTTCCTGCTTCGTCAACAGCATCACCACCGATCACGTCTGGGATGCGCTCGACGCCTATGACGGCAGCGTCGCGGCTATTCTCTATTCGCCGGAACTCGACGGGCGCGTTCTCGTCGGCCTCGACCGGCGCTGCCTGTTTTCGCTGATGGAGGTCATGCTTGGCGGCGACGCGCAGGAGGCGCCGCACACTGACGACCGCAATTATTCGACATTGGAAGTCCGCGTCGCGCAGACGGTTTTTGAGATCGCAGCCGAGGCCCTGAACTCCGCCTTCGGGCCGGTGATCGCCACGACCTTCCGCCTGGAGCGCGTCGAGACCCGCATGGACTTCACCGTCATGGGAAGACGCAATGTTCTCGCGGTGATCGCGAAGATTCTCATACAGTCGATGGACATCGGCGGTCAGATGTTCGTCGTCATTCCGCAGCCAGCGCTGACCCCGATCCGCCAGCAATTATCCCGCGACC
>NZ_JBKQOU010000222.1:0-5870 GCF_052145335.1 Rhodoblastus sp. | reverse complement strand
GTGGAGGCCTGGCGAGACGGCGAAATGGTTGGTGGCCTTTATGGCCTGGCGCTCGGGGGCGCCTTTTTCGGCGAGAGCATGTTCCACACCGCCACCGACGCGTCAAAAGTCTGCCTGACCTATCTTTTTGCGCGGCTGCGGCGCGGCGGCTTTTCGCTGCTCGACGCGCAATTCCTGACGCCGCATCTGGAAAGCCTGGGCGCGATAGAGATTTCGCGCGCCGACTACCGCCGGCGACTGGACGCGGCGCTGGAGCGTCACGGCGACTTCCGGGCGCTGGAAGTCTGCGACGACGCGCCCGAAACCATCCTGGCCTGGGCGCGTCCGGAAAAGTGAACCGCGTTCGGCTAGTTGCCTTGCCGGGCGGAAAGCTTAAGCTGACAGCGTCCGTTCCCTTGACGGCTGCGACGACCTCATGCGGAGGATGAAATGGCGACGCTGCTCAAGTCAAATCCAGCGACCCCGGCATCCGCATCGAAACAACCTCAGACGCAAATGCTCATCGTCGGAGCCGGGCTTGGCGGCCTGTGCATGGGCGCGCTGATGCACAGGGCTGGCCGCAAGGATTTCGTCATTATCGAGAAGGCGGGCGATCTCGGAGGCACATGGCGCGACAACGTCTATCCCGGTTGCGCCTGCGACATTCCCTCGCATCTCTATTCGCTTTCTTTCGCGCAGAAGCCGGACTGGAGCCGCCTTTATCCAAGCCAGCCTGAAATACTAGCCTATATCAATGAAGTCGCGCAAGAATATGAACTGAGGCCGCATATCAGGTTCGGCACGACGCTGGCCAAGGCCGAGTGGGATGAGGCCAACGCTTTTTGGCGAGTTGACACCAGTACCGGGCAGATCACGGCGCGGCATCTGGTCTCCGCGATCGGCGCCTTGCACGCGCCCTCCATCCCCAAGCTTCCCGGGATCGACGCTTTCGCGGGCAAATCATTCCATTCCGCGCAATGGGACGAGAAGGTCGATCTCGCCGGAGCCCATGTCGCGGTGATCGGTTCCGGCGCCAGCGCTATACAGATCGTGCCGCAAATTGCCGCGAAAGTGAGCAAGCTCGATCTCTATCAGCGCACCGCGCCCTGGATCTTGCCGAAGTTCGATCGGCCGCTCACCAGGCTCGAGCAGGTCCTGCTGCACCGCCTCCCCGGCTACAAGTCGCTGTTCCGCGCCGGTCTTTATGCGGTGCATGAACTTCGGATGCCGGTGTTCAAGGGCAAGCTCGGCATTGGGGCCCAGGCCGAGGCCCTGGCTCGCATATATATGCATTCGCGGATCAAGGATCCGGCCTTGAGGGAAAAGCTGACGCCGAATTACCGTATTGGCTGCAAACGCATTCTCGTCACCGACGACTATTATCCGGCTTTGCTCCGCGAGAACGTCGAAGTGATCACCGGCCCCATCGCCGAAGTGCGGCCCCATTCGATCGCAACGCAGGATGGCCGGGAGCGTCCGACGGACGTGATCGTCTACGCGACGGGTTTCGACGTCGCGGGCCCGTTTCGCCGCCTGTCCGTCATCGGGCGCGGAGGCGTCGCGCTCGCCGATGTCTGGCGCGACCAGATACGAAGCTATATGGGCATTGCGGTCAGCGGCTTTCCGAACTTTCACATGCTTCTTGGCCCCAACACCGGCCTTGGCCACAATTCGGTGATCATCATGATCGAGGCGCAGGCGCGCCATATCATGGACTGCCTCGACCAGATGGACGCCAGGAATAGTCGCGCGATCGACGTGAAGCCGGAGGCCGAGGCCGCCTCTTTCGCAGATATCCAGTCGCGTCTGGCCAATTCGATCTGGCAGGCCGGCGGCTGCCGCAGTTGGTATCAGGATGAGCAAGGGCGCAATGTGGCGCTTTGGCCCGGCTCGACCCTCGACTACGAGCGCAAAACCCGTCGCGCTTCGCTCGATCATTACGAGATGCAATGAAGAGCGGTCAAAGGGCGGGAAGTCTCAATCCCGCCATGGCCTGCCGGATGAACGCCGCTGTTTCTTCGACATGGGAGACAGGCAGCATATGGCCGCCCGGAATGATCTGCAGGTTGAGGTCGGGCAAGGCGGTCTTCATGGCGACGCCGTGTTTCCGATAATCGAGGATGCGGTCGTCCCTACCGAACAGGATGCCGACAGGTTGGCGAAGCGAGGGATAGCGTTCGACCATCGACGGCAGGTCGGCGTTTGAAGCCACCATATCGAGCGAAGCGGCGTAGAATGTTTTCGGCCTGAGAAAAAGAAGGCCGCCGCCGCGCGTATCGAAATCCTCGGGCGCCTTGTCGGGCCCGAACAGCACCTCAAGCATGGCGTCGCGCTTGAACTTCGTCATCGGCGTCGCCAGCGTCCAGGCAACCAGCGTTCGCAAGAATTTCGACTGGATTTCGAGATCGCGGAACGGTTCCGGCGGATGGGGAACCGGATGGGTCAGCGGCGCAAGCAATGCCAGCCCGCCGACGCATTCGGGATGGTCGAGGGCGACGGCGAGCGACAGCGCGCCGCCAAGCGAATGGCCGACCAGCAGGGGACGGTCGAGCCCCAGCCTGGCGATGAATTTGGCGACCAGATCGCCCTGAGCCCTCAGTCGGGCGGGCTCGTCTCCGGGCCGGGTAGAATAACCTGACCCCGGCCGGCTGATGACGATCACGCGGAAGGCTCCCGCAAGCCGGTCGATCAAGCCGTAATTGAAGTTCAGCATCTGTCCGCCGAGACCGTGGATCATCACGATCGCCGGACCGCTGCCGATGTCGAGATAATTGATCCGGCAATGGTCGATCTCGACGAAACGACCCTGCGGCGGTATCGCCTTCTCTACTTGTCGCGCCGTCACGGCGGCATAGGCGGCGAGGCTTGCCACGAACAAGGCGACAACCAGCGCGACAGCCAGAATTGCGACCACTTCGACCCCCGTTCCCGAGCGACGCAAGGCCAAAGCTGACGACCGAAACAGGCTGTTGTCAAGGAGAGCGCGCCGGCACGAAATTCGCTAGGCCGCTGGAACGCAAACCGGCATCGCCTCCAATATCGGACAAGGCCTCAATGAACGCCCAGGTTATCCCGTTGATCAAAGCAAGCGCGCACTATGCCGCGAGACTTTTATGCTTCGACGAACCGCCAACGGCCGACGCGCTGGTCGAACGCGCGCGCATCGCCGAAAACCTCTACGAGGCGGCGGCATCCGCTCATCCTGACCGGCCGTCCTGGACTTCGCCGCCCGCCGGTTTGGAGGCCCTGCGCCAAACCGCGAAATGCTTCTGGGAACGCTGCGTCGACGCCGACATAGACATCGAAACCGTGTTCGCCGCGCTTGATCGCAGCGGCGCCGACGAAGCCGCCAAAAATCGCGTGCGCAGTCATTTCAGCGCGATCTGCCACTCGTTCTGACCGCGAAAAATTACTGCGGGCGCTCTGCTTTCGAGGAGTCGCAAGCAAAGGCCGGCGGCATCAGGAAAGGTGCGAGATTCTTTCCCAGGTTCCGGGATGCGAGCGCAGCGCATGCGTGTCCTGGCGCAGGTGGGCGTGAAGCGGCGAAAGCCCGGTGTGGAAATATTCCAGCTTGCACAAGGCGGCGACAAGGGCCTTGGGATGTTCGATCAGATCCATCGCCCTGGCATCGGCGGCAAGCTCACGGACCCGCGAAAGCGCTGCAATCAACAGTTCCGCCATCACCGGCGCCGCGGCCAGCAGCAGGGCTTGCGATCCGATGCGGACGAAATCCTGGCTGCGCGCCATCAAATCCCTGATTCCGCGCTGAGCCAGGGCGGCGATTTCGCGCTGGACGGCGGAGGCCCAGTGCATCGCGCCGGTGTCGCGATGCAAGATATGGGCGACCTCATGGGCGATGATGCCGGCGATCTCCTCGCGGGAGAGACAGCGCAAAAGCTCCCGCGTCACCGAAATGCAGGCGTCTTCGGGGCCACCCAGCGCGTAGGCGTTCATGCCGTGACACGGGAGCAGAAACAACTCCGGCGCCCGCTCCAGTCCGGCCCGTCGGCTGATGTTGGAGAGGATCGCGTAAAGGCCCGGCGCCTCGGAGCAACTCAGCGGCCTTGCGCCAAAAGCGCGCAATACGTCGCGTGGACCGCTCTGTCGCCTCCCGGCCGGCGATTGATTTCCGCCGAAGGCCGGCAGGGAGTCCCGGTATTTATCGGACGCATGGCCGCAAAGCGCCCGCAAGCCGATCAGGCCGGCCATTACACGATGCGTATCGCGCGAATGCAGGTCGCGTGTGAGGCTTCGCCGCAGCCGGGCGGCGTCGTGGTCGTTGGTTTGACGCAGGGTTTCGTCGGCTTGACCTTTGCCACCGATAGAGCCGGCGTAAGCGCTGACGCCGCAAAAAGCGAGTGGAAAGGGTCCGACGGATTGCAACAATAGTCATCCTCCGACTGCCGCGCCTATGATCGCACAGTAACCGGAGGGTGAGCAATTGCCATGCCACTTTATGATAAAGCGTTGCTTTTACACATCAAAATTTCGTGTCAATGCGCAGGTCGACGCCCATCGCGCTTATCGTCGGTCGCTTGCGTTTCTTCGCCTCGCCGGCTTTCGGCCGACAAATTGGCGATCGAACCCGGCGCCGGCAGTTCCGGATCGTCGCCGCGCAAAATGGCGATGGCGCGATAGACCTCGAACAGCAGCGTGAAACCCTGGGCATAGTCGCGCGCCGCCAAAGCCCGCGCCGCCGCAGCGACGATCGGAGCGCAATTATCCAATCCTTCGAATTTCGTCGCGTTGGCCTCGAGATAGGCCGTCAGCCGCCGCAGGCTGTCGGCGCCCAGGTCGGATACGAAGGCCACGGCGGCGAGCGTTTCCACCGGCATTTGCCCATAAAAGCCGGGTGCCGCCGCCTGCGGCGAGCGCGCCTGGATACGGTCGAGAACCGGCATGATGTCATTCAGCACGCCCGCCAGCATGCGCAATTCGTCGCCGGAGCCTGGCGTGTTGCGTGCTGCGCCTTGTCCTGAAAAAGCGCCTTGTTGGGACCGAACCATCGGATACTCCTCAAAAAATGGCAAAACGATCAAAAAGAGGTCAGGCGGGCGGCCGAAACCGTCCGCCCGCCACGCGATCAGAAGCGCTGCTGTTGCTGGCCAAGAGTCTGGCCATAGGCCACGACCTCGGCTAGTTGCCGCGCGATCTCCTGCACATCCTGGGGCGTGATCTGGCGCTGCTGGTTTTGCTGCCAGGGCGTCTGCTGTTGCTGGTTGCCATAGGCGCCAAGCCCCTGCCAGCCCTGGCCGTGCTGACCCTGCTGGCCGAAGCCCTGCTGGCCCATCCCTTGCTGCCCGAAGCCCTGCTGCTGCTGCATGGATTGCAGCAGATGCGGGATCACCGGCAGGATCTGGCGAACGATCTCACCGACGTCCTGCGACGACAGGTTTCTCTGATTGCCGCCGAAACCGCCGTAGGCGGCCATGGGCTGATAGGACTGCTGCTGCGCTTGCGCAATGATCTGAGGCAGAACCGGAGCGATCTGCTGCAGCACATTGCTGATGTCCTGCGGGGTAAGTTGACGCTGCGCGCCCCAGTTCGGTCCGCCGAACTGGCCTGCCCCATAGTTCTGACCGAATCCGCCCTGACCAAATGCTCCCTGACCAAATGCTCCCTGACCCAATGCGCCTTGCCAGCCGCCTTGCTGTGACTGCTGGTTTTGCGCCTGGTGCAGCAACTGCGCCAAGTGTTGCAGAAGCTGTGGATTCTGCTGTTGCGGATTTTGGAAAGCGTTCTGTTGCGAGGTATCGGAATGAAACATGACGATTTTCCTCTTGCGCGTTTGCCCCCCTTGCCCGCCAGCGGCGGGGGCGGTCGGAGTAACGGCCGAAGATGGTCGAACAATGAAAGCCAAGCTTGGCGAGCATTCACGATTGCGTGCGCGG
>NZ_JBKQOU010000221.1:0-46333 GCF_052145335.1 Rhodoblastus sp. | reverse complement strand
CGCGAAGGCGCCCAGTTCGGCGGCGATTTTCTGTCCCGCTTCGGCGTTGATGTCGGCGATGACCACCTTGCCGCCAGCCGCGACGATCTGACGGGCCACGGCGGCGCCGAGGCCGGAGCCGCCGCCGCTGACGACAAAGACTTTATCCTGAATTTGCATGGCGTTTATCTCGATCCAGGTGATGAAATAGAGTTTTATCGGGCCCTTTTGCGCCGCCTGGTCCTTTTCGTGATTGCGCAGGATGAACCGTTGCAGCTTGCCCCTCGGCGTCTTGGGCGACGAAGTCACGAATTCGATTTCGCGCGGACCTTGATCCCGATCAGAAGCCAAAACAAAGTGGCTGTCCATGGCCAAGCAGCGGGCGGCCGTTGCGCGACGCCTGAGCATAGGGCCGCAAGCGATGGAACAAAGTTTTTCGCCAAAGATTAGGGTCGCAAGCCGAGTCCGCCAAAGTGTCTTCCGTCTCTACCGCAGGCAAGCTCAAATGGAATCCGCGATCCCCTTTGACGACATTTTCGGCGACGTCCGCAATCTGGCGCTGTTTCTCGATCTCGACGGCACGCTGATCGATATCGCCCCGACGCCGTCCGGCGCTTTGCCGCCGGCAGAACTGGCTGGATTGCTGCGGAGCCTGTCGCTGGGGCTGCAGGGCGCCGTGGCGATCCTGTCCGGCCGCACCATCGCCGCGATCGATGGCCTGCTGGCGCCGTTGCAACTCCGGGCGGCTGGAGCGCATGGCTCCGAAATCCGGGATGACGAGGCGGGCGCGATCCGCGATGTCGCACCCGCCTTGACGCCGGCTTTCATCGAAGAGGTCCGCAGCCTTGCCGATCTCGATCCGGGCGTCTGGGTTGAGCCAAAAGGCGCCGCGCTTGCGGTGCATTACCGCTTGGCCGAACATTGCGGGCCGGAAGTGGAGCGCCGGTTGCGGGCGATGCTGCCGGCCGCGCTGGAGGTGCGTCCCGGCCGCATGGTCGTGGAACTGGTCGACAGAAACACCTCGAAGGGAGCGGCGCTGCAAGGCTTCATGCGGCGGCCGCCGTTTGATGGCCGCCAGCCGGTCATGATCGGCGACGATGTCGGCGACCTCGCCGCCTTTGCAGCGGCCGAGGACTTGGGCGGCCGGGGCCTGCGCGTCGGCGGCGAGTTTTTCGATTCCAACGCGGCCGAGTTCAGCGGACCCGCGGAAGTGCGCCGTTGGTTGGCGCAATTGGCTGACCGGATTTCGTCGGCGCAGGGAAGCGGCGGCGCTTCGTTTAGTTCAACCCCACCATGGATCCCACTGTAGTCGGCAATGGTCGCTGCCGGCATCATGATAAGGCCGGCAAGATGAATGCGCCTCGCTTGAGCCAAGCTACAAGAATAAGCCACGCCTGTGCATGGACCGACGCAAGCCGCTATTGAGCATTGAATTAGAGGAACAACTTACCGCCCCGGCGCGTTCATGTTCGCTCGTCTGGATGAACACTGGATGAACAACTAGCTGAGCGAGTGGCCGATGGGGCGCCGTTCAGGACGCAAAGAACCAGCGCGATGCTATCCGGGCGCATGCGCCGTTACCGAATGACCGAGGATCATGCCGCCTCCTCCGGCCGTGAAGATCGCGCGTCCGACAATCAACAAGGCTGTGTCCAGTCTTTCCGAATAGCGACAGGTGGAGGAAATATGAGCTCGCGGCTGATCGTCGTATCTAACCGTGTCGCCGCGCCCGATCCCGGCAATCGGCACACTGCGGGAGGGCTCGCCGTCGCCGTGAAGGCGGCGATGCGCAACCGCACCGGAGTGTGGTTCGGCTGGAGCGGCAAGATCAACGATGATCCGGCGGAAGAGCCTCTGGTCCAGCGCTGCAACAAGGTCGACTACGCGGTCATCGACCTGTCGGAGGCGGATTTCCAAGAGTATTACAATGGGCTGGCCAATCGCGTTTTGTGGCCGATATTGCATTATCGTGGCGATCTGCAGGAATATTCGCGCGCCGACCAGACCGGTTATATGCGCGTAAATCGCCTGTTCGCTGAAAAGCTGAGCGAATTGATCAGGGATGACGACGTCATCTGGGTGCATGATTATCATCTGATGCCGCTGGCTCGGGAACTGCGGGCGCGCGGTCACGGCAATCCAATCGGGTTCTTTCTACATATCCCCTGCGCGCCCCCCGACATCGTGCAGACCCTGCCCCATCACGAGGATATTTTCGGCGCGCTCACTTATTACGATCTCGTCGGTTTCCAGACCGAGCGCGACCGGGATAATTTTGCGCATTACCTGACACCGATGGGAGCGACGCTGGGTCGCAACCCGATGACGATCTCGGTTGACGGGCGGCAGACCCGCCTGGGCGCGTTTCCGGTGGGCATAGAGACCGCCGCCTTTGCCCGGCTCTCCCGTTTCTCCATGCATTCGCGCTGCGTCGAGGACGTCAGGGAAAGCCTGCAAGGACGCAAACTGGTCATTGGCGTCGACCGGCTCGACTATTCCAAAGGCATCCTGCATCGCATCAACGCCTTCGACCGCTTTCTCGACGAGCACCCCGAGTGGCGGTCGAAGGTGGTGTTTCTGCAGATCACACCGAGAAGCCGGTCCGACATCAAGGAATACATTGCGATCGAGGACGAAGTGACCGCGATGGTCGGCAAGATCAATGGCCGATATGGCGAAGCCGACTGGACACCCCTTCGCTATATCAACCGCCCCTATTCACGCACCGTGCTAGCCGGTCTCTATCGCCTGGCGGATGTGGCCTTGGTGACCCCCTTGCGCGACGGGATGAACCTCGTCGCCAAGGAATTCGTGGCGGCGCAGGATCGCGCTGATCCGGGCGTGCTGGTGCTGTCGGAATTCGCCGGGGCCTCCGCCGAACTCGACCGCGCTCTGATCGTCAACCCTCATGAGAGCGAAGCCGTCGCGGCGGCGCTCAAACAGGCGCTGGAAATGCCCCTGGAAGAGCGCCAACGCCGCCACGACCCGATGATGGACCATTTGCTGGAATACGACATCGACCATTGGGCGGAAGAGTTTCTGTCGGCTTTGGGCGAGACCCGGCATCGGTCGGGCCTGCTGGAAAGCCTTCGCGGGCTTTTCGCGGTCAGTCTGGGCGGTTGAAAGGCGCGCGAACGCAGTCGGTCAACTCCCGTCCATCCCATCAAGTTGGAAACTCATCTGCCCCTCGTTAGGGCAAGCCTCGCGATTGAAGCCGGACAGGGTCAGGCCGAGCAGGCGGACGCCGCGCCGGGCCGGGAAAATCGGCGCGAGCAGAGCCAGCGCGCGCCGCTCGAACTCCGGGCGACCGGAGAGGGGCGCGTTGTCGCTGTGGCTGCGGGTGATCTGCCGGAAATCCGCAAATTTCACCTTCAGCGTCACGGTGCGGCCGCGAAGCCTCATGTTTTCGTACGGAGGCCAGATCCTGTCGACGAGAGGCTGTAGCGCGGTGACGGCCTGTTCGAAGGTGAAAAGATCCTGCAGGAACGTCCGTTCCGCGCCCAGCGACTTGCGCTCCCGGTCCGGCCGAACGGGCCGCTCGTCGACGCCGCGCGCGATGGCGTAATAGAAGCCGCCGGCCTTGCCGAAATTCTCCTGCAGATATTCCAGGGCGCAGCTTTTCAAATCGCCGCCGGTCACGACGCCGAGACGCCGCATTTTTTCCGCCGTCGCGGGGCCGACGCCGTGAAATCGGGCGACGGGCAGGTTTTCGACAAAGCCCGGTCCCTGTTTCGGCGTGATCACGCACAAGCCGTCCGGCTTGTTCTGGCCCGAGGCCAGCTTGGCCAGGAATTTGTTGTAGGATACGCCGGCTGAGGCGGTGAGCCGGGTTTCTTCGCGGATCATCGCCCGAATCGCCTGCGCGGTTTCGGTGGCGGTGTCTCCGCCTTGCAAAAAATCCGTGACGTCGAGATAGGCCTCGTCCAGCGACAGCGGCTCGATCAGCGGGGTGAATCGAGCAAAAATGGCCCGGATTTGCAGTGAGACCGCCTTGTAGACGTCGAAACGCGGGGCTGTGAATATCAGCTCCGGGCATTTGCGCAAGGCGGTCACCGACGGCAGGGCGGAACGCACGCCGAACTGCCGCGCCTCGTAGCTAGCGGCGGCGACCACCCCGCGCTCGCGGCCATAACCTACCGCCAGAGGTTTTCCGCGCAGTTCCGGATTGTCCCGCTGCTCAACCGAAGCGAAAAAGGCGTCCATGTCGATATGGATGATTTTTCGTAGCCTTTCGCCTGCCGGGTCCATGACTGCACAGCCTCAACGCCACATGCCGCGCATGCGCGCGCCCAGATCGATTGTTTTTCTTGGCGCTTCGGCGCGGCGTGAAGCCTCAGCCGTGACGAGGGGCCACGAAGTCATTTCAAACAAGGGCGCAAGGGCGGCGGGGATAAAACGGCTTCGCGCGGCGTAGACGTGGCGGTCGCCCTGCGCGTGCTGGCCATGGGTGAAAAACCGCTGCGGGACCATGAGATGCAGATGGTCTTTCGCTCGGGTCATCGCAACATAAAGCAAGCGGCGCTCCTCCTCGATCTCGGATGAGGCGCCGGTGGCGAGATCGGAAGGAATGCAGCCGTCGACAACATTGAGCAGGAACACCGATTTCCATTCCTGGCCCTTGGCGGAATGCACGGTGGATAGAATGAGATAATCCTCGTCTCGCAGCGGAACTCCCGCCTCGGCGCTGGTCGCGTCGGGGGGATCGAGCGTCAGTTCGGTCAGGAACCTTTCGCGTGACGGGTATGTGGCGGCGATCTGTTCGAGCTGCGCGAGATCGAGTTGCCGCGTCGCCGCATCCTCGTACAGGCGCTCCAGATGCGGCTGATGCCATTTTCGCGCGGCGCCGAGATCGGCCGGCCAATCCAGCTTGCCGGCGCGCAGGTTTTGCAGCATGGCGACGAAATCGTCCCAGAATTCGCCGGCGCGTGGCGGAGCGGGCAAGGCGCAAAGCGCGGCCAGCGGATCGGCGGCTTCCGTCATCTCGTCGAGCGCGCGCCGGGCGGAGGCCGGGCCGACGCCGGGCAGCAATTGCAGCAGGCGGAAACCGGCGACGCGGTCGCGCGGATTTTGCGAGAATCGCAGCAAGGCCAGCAAGTCCTTGACATGGGCGCTGTCGAGGAATTTCAGGCCGCCGAATTTGACGAAGGGAATGTTGCGGCGGGTCAGTTCTATCTCCAGCGGCCCGCTATGATGCGAGGCGCGAAACAGCACCGCCTGCGCTTTCAGCTGCTGGCCGGCTTCGCGCGCCTCCAGAACCTTTTCGACAATGTAATTGGCCTGGTCCGTCTCGTCCCGCACCACGACAAGACAGGGTCGCTCGGCGGACTGGCGCTCCGTCCAGAGATTTTTGGTGAAGCGTTCGGCCGCGAGAGCGATGACGCCATTGGCCGCCGCAAGGATCGGCTGCGTCGATCGGTAATTGCGCTCAAGCGTGACAATTTGCGCCGGGGGCGTGAACTGGCCGGGAAAATCCAGAATGTTCCGCACGTCCGCCGCCCGAAAAGCGTAGATCGATTGCGCGTCGTCGCCGACCACCGTCAGGCCGCGCCCGTCCGGCTTCAATCCGGTCAGGATCGAAGCCTGAAGCCGGTTGGTGTCCTGGTATTCGTCGACCAGGATGTGGTCGAAGCGCTCGGCCAATTGGCGGGCCAGGTCCGGATCGCCGGCCATTTGCGCCCAATAGAGCAGCAGGTCGTCGTAATCGAGGACGTGATGCGCCTGTTTGGCCTCGACGTAAGCCGCGAAGAGTTTTCGCAATTCCTCGCTCCAGCCGACGCACCAGGGAAAATTCCTGGCCAAAACTTCATCGAGCGGCGCCTGCGAATTGACGGCGCGAGAATAGATCGCGAGGCAAGTTCCCTTGGTCGGAAAGCGCTTTTCCGTCTTGGAAAAGCCGAGGTCATGCCGGCATAAATTCATCAGGTCGGCGCTGTCTTCGCGGTCATGGATGGTGAACTCGCGATCGAGACCGATCTGCTCGGCGTGTTCGCGCAGCAGACGCGCGCCTATGCCGTGAAAAGTTCCCGCCCAACCCAGCGCGTCGGTCAGCACGCCGGCTTTTCCGCCCAGCGTTTCGGCGCAGATGCGCCTGACCCGAGATGTCAGCTCGCCCGCCGCCCGGCGCGAAAAAGTCATCAGCAGAATACGGCGCGGATCGGCGCCTTTGAGGAGAAGATGCGCCACCCGATGCGCCAAAGTGTTGGTCTTGCCCGAGCCAGCGCCGGCGATGATCAGCAGCGGCGAGCCAAAGGTCCGCCCCTCGCCAATGCCGTGTTCGACGGCGTGACGCTGGTCGGCGTTGAGTTTTTCCAGATGCGCGGCGCTCACGAAAAACCTCCGGCTCGGGGGATCGCGGACAAAAACGATTCGCCCATCGGAACATAAGTCGAACATACCGTTTTGGCCGCCATTTGCAAAGCTGCCGCGAGGAAACAAAACTTAACAACGCTTAACCCTGCGACGGGCCTTTGAACTGTATTATTGGATCTGGGTTATGAACGGGAGCGGGGCGCCGAATGCCTGCGCATTGTCCGAGCGAGGTGAACCGGAATTTTGCGATCGGTTTCGAGGAAAGCCCATGGAACGGCCTGTCGGCGCCAGCGTAGCGGACACACCGTCGACGACGCCTAAGGCGCGAAAAAGTCCCCTGCTCTCATTGCTTGTCGTCGTTGCTCTGGCTCTGGCGGCGTTCGGCCTGTGGCGATGGCTGAGACCGGGCGACTCCGGCCGCAACAAGCCCGAGCCGACGCCCCCTCAGGTAGGCGCGGCGAAAGTAGAAACGGGCGATATCAACCAGATCATTTCCGGTCTCGGCACGGTGACGCCGCTCGCCACCATCACCGTGCAAGCTCAGATCGCCGGGCAGTTGATGTCGGTGGGCTACAAGGAAGGCCAGATCGTCAAGAAGGGCGATTTCCTGGCGCAAATCGACCAGCGGCCTTATGAGGCGCTGAAGGCGCAATATGTTGGCCAGCTGGCGCACGACCAGGGCGTGCTCGACCAGGCCAGACTGGACAATGTGCGCTACGCCACCTTGCTCAAGGAGAACTCGATCGCCCGCCAGACCGCGGAGGATCAGGCCTTTATCGTCAAGCAGGATGAAGGTCAGGTCGCCACCGACAAGGCGTTGATCGCCCAGGAGGACCTCAATATTTCCTACTGCCGCATCGTCGCGCCGGTGGCCGGCCGCGTCGGCCTGCGGCTGGTCGATCCTGGCAATTACGTGAACCTGCCGAACACCAACGGCCTGGTGGTGCTGACGCAATTGCAGCCGATCTCGGTCATCTTCGTGGTGCCGGAAGACAACATTCAGGACATCTGGGCGGAACAGCGCTCGGGCACAGCGCTGGCGGTCGCCGCGACCAATCGCACCGACGACAAGGTGCTGGCCAATGGCCAGGTGGACTCCATCGACAATCTGGTCGACACCACCACCGGCACGGTCAAGATCCGCGCCAATTTCCCCAACGACGATTTCAAGCTTTTCCCCAACCAGTTCGTCAATGCGCGGCTGCTGCTGCGCGCCCTGAAAAGCGTGGCCGTCGCGCCTGTTTCGGCGGTGCAGCACGGCGCGCCTGGCGCCTACGTCTATCGCATCAAGCCCGACGACACGGTGGAGGTTCGTGCGGTCAAGACCGGCGTGACCGAGGGCGACCGAGTGCAGATCCTTTCCGGCGTGAATTCCGGCGACGAAGTGGTGGTGGACGGCGCCGACCGTCTGCGCGACGGAATGAAAGTCCGCATCGTCGCGGACCCCGGCAACGTCGCGGCGGGTCAGGGCGAAAACCAGCCCAGCAGCAGCGCCAAAAGCGCATCGGACGGTGGCGGCAAATGAACCCCTCGCGCCTGTTCATCCTGCGCCCGGTCGGCACGACTCTGTTGATGGCCGCCATCCTGCTGGTCGGGATCGTCGCCTATCGCTTCCTGCCGGTTTCGGCCCTGCCCCAGGTCGATTATCCGACCATTCAGGTTTCGACGTTTTATCCCGGCGCCAGCCCGGAAGTGATGACGACGGCGGTGACCGCGCCGCTGGAACGGCAGTTCGGCCAGATGCCGGGCCTCAGCCAGATGAGTTCGATCAGCTCCGCCGGCGCTTCCGTTACCACTTTGCAGTTCGGCCTCGACATCCAGATCGACGTCGCCGAACAGGAAGTGCAGGCGGCGATCAACGCCGCCGCCAGCCTGCTGCCGTCCGGCCTTCCGGCGCCGCCGATCTATGCGAAAGTCAATCCGGCAGATACGCCGGTGCTGGTTTTCGCGGTGACTTCGAAAACCTTGGCGCTGACCCAGGTCGAGGACATCACCGACATCAGGCTGGCGCAAAAACTGTCGCAGGTTTCCGGCGTCGGGCTGGTGTCGATCTCCGGCGGCCAAAGACCGGCTCTGCGCGTGGAAATCAATCCGCGCGCCCTGGCCGCCTATGGCATCGCCATCGATGACATCCGCACCGATATCGTCAACCAGAACACCGATCTGCCGAAGGGCAATTTCGACGGCCCGACCCAGAACGCCACGATCAACAACAATGATCAGTTGCAGACGGCGGAAGCCTATCGCCAGCTGATCGTCGCCTACAAGAACGGCGCCGCGGTGCGGCTGTCGGATGTGGCCAAGGTCATCGAAGGGCCGGAAAACGCCGAACTGGCGGCCTGGGCCAATCGCACGCCGGCGATCATCCTGAACGTCAAGCGCCAGCCGGGCTCCAACGTCATCGCGGTGGTCGATGCGGTGAAGGCGCAAATGCCCAAGCTGAAGCAGACCCTGCCGCCGGGCCTCGACGTCGCCATCCTCGCCGATCAGACCGGGGCCATCCGCGCCTCCGTCGCCGACGTCGAATTCGAGCTTGGCCTGTCGGTCGTGCTGGTGGTGATGGTGATTTTCATTTTCCTGCGCAACTTGCCGGCGACGCTGATCCCCAGCCTGTCGGCGCCGCTGTCGCTGATCGGCGCGCTGGCCGGGATGTATCTATGCGGCTATTCGCTCGACAACCTGTCGCTGATGTCGCTGACCATCGCCACCGGCTTCGTCGTCGACGACGCCATCGTCATGATCGAGAATATTTCGCGTTACGTCGAGCGCGGCGATGCTCCGCTCGACGCGGCGCTTAAGGGCTCCAGCGAAATCGGCTTCACCATCATATCACTGACCGTTTCGCTGATCGCGGTGCTGATCCCGCTATTGTTCATGGGCGACGTCGTCGGACGGCTGTTCCATGAATTCGCGGTGACGCTGGCCATGGCCATCGTGCTGTCGGCTTTGATCTCGCTGACTCTGGTTCCGATGATGTGCGCCCTGATCGTTCGTCATCGGCCGGAAAGCTCCCGCTATCGCGCCGATCTCGCGGCCGAGCGCGCTTTCAACTGGATCATCGGCCGATACGACGCGGGCCTCAATTTCGTGTTCGACCATCAGCGCGCGACCCTGGTCGTTTTCGCGCTCACCCTGGCCGTCACCATCTTCCAGTATATCGAAATTCCGAAGGGCTTTTTTCCGGTCCAGGACACCGGCGCCATCCAGGCGGTCACCACCGCAGATCAGGACATTTCCTTCAAGGCGATGGCGGCGCGGCAACAGTCTCTCGTCGATGCGATCCTGCGCGACAAGGACGTCGCCAATCTGTCGTCTTATATCGGCGTCGATGGAACCAACGCCTCGCTGAACAATGGACGCCTGCTGATTTCGTTGAAGCCGCATGACCAGCGCGAAAACAGCGCCAGCGAAGTCATCCGCCGCCTGAAACAGGAAACCGCCGACGTTGCCGGCATCACCCTCGCCATGCAGCCTGTGCAGGACCTGACCATAGATAGCGCGGTCAGCCGCGCGCAATATTTGTTCTTTCTGGAAAATCCGCAGCAATCGGCCTTGTCGCAATGGACTCCGCAGCTGGTGCAGCGGATGCGGCAGTCGCCGGTTTTCGAGGATGTCTCCAGCGATCTCGCCGAACAGGGGCGGCAAATACTGCTGACCATCGACCGGCCGACGGCGGCGCGTTTCGGCGTCACGCCAGCGTCGATCGACAACGCCCTTTACGACGCCTTCGGCCAGCGCATCGCTTCAACTTTTTACACCCAGTCGAACCAGTACCGGGTGATTCTGAAATCGACAGCGCTCGATCTGGACAGTCCATCCGAGGCGCTTTCCGCGATCTACCTGCCCTCCGCCACTGCGACATCCGGCCAGGCGCCGCTCGGGGCCATGGTGCATGTGAGCCAGAGCAATGCGCCGCTGCAGCTCAACCATCTCGGCCAGCTTCCGTCGCAATCCATCTCCTTCAATCTCGCGCCCGGCGTATCGATCGAAACGGCGGTCTCCGAGGTCCTCCGCGCAGAGCACGACATTGGAATGCCGGACACGTTCACCACCTCGTTCCAGGGGGCGCTGTCGACGTTCCAGAAATCGCTGTCCAACGAATTGATGCTGATCCTCGCCGCCGTGGTTGCGGTCTATATCGTACTCGGCGTTCTCTACGAGAGCTTCGTCCATCCGATCACCATTCTCTCGACGCTCCCCTCAGCCGGGGTCGGCGCGCTGCTCGCTCTGCGGCTCGTCGGCGCCGATCTCGACGTCATCGGCATTATCGGCATCATTCTTCTCATCGGCATCGTCAAGAAAAACGCCATCATGATGATCGACTTCGCCCTCGAAGCGGAGCGCGTCGAAGGCAAGCCGCCGCGCGAGGCGATCCATCAGGCCTGTCTCCTGCGCTTCCGACCGATCCTGATGACCACCATGGCCGCGATGCTTGGCGCGCTGCCCTTGATGCTGGGGACGGGCACGGGGTCGGAACTGCGCCGACCGCTCGGCCTGTGCATCGTCGGCGGCCTGCTGGTCAGCCAGTTGCTGACTTTGTTTTCGACCCCGGTGATCTATCTGGCCATCGACAGGCTCGGCCGCAGGCTTTTTCCCAGGGGCTACGCAGCGCCGCCGTCGGAGCCTTCGCCCGAGGCGCCGCCATGAATATTTCGGCGCCTTTCATCCGGCGGCCGGTGGGCACGACATTGGTGACCATCGCCATCGCCCTGGCGGGGATGCTCGGTTATTTCGCCCTGCCGGTGGCGCCCTTGCCGCAGGTCGACTTCCCGACCATTTCGGTTCAGGCCCTGCTGCCCGGCGCCAGCCCGGAAGTCGCGGCGACCAGTCTCGCCGAACCTTTGGAGCGTCATCTCGGACAGATCGCCGATGTCACCGAAATGACGTCGCAGAGCCAGACCGGGCAGTCGCGGGTGATCCTGCAATTCGGTCTGGACCGCAATATCGACGGCGCCGCCAAGGACGTGCAGGCGGCGATCAACGCGGCTCAGGCCGACCTGCCGACCAATCTCCTGTCGCAGCCGATCTACCGCAAGGTCAATCCGGCCGACGCGCCGGTCCTGATCCTGACCCTCACCTCGAAGACGCTGACCCGCGTGCAGATGTATGACGCCGCCAGCACGATCCTGGCGCAGCAATTGTCGCAGATTACCGGCGTCGGCCAGGTGATCATCGGCGGGTCGGCGCTGCCGGCGGTGCGGGTGGAGCTCGATCCGTTGAAGCTGTTTCACTTCGGCATCGGACTGGAGGACGTTCGCTCCGCGCTCAGCGCCGCCAACGCCAACGCGCCAAAGGGCGCCATCGACGTCGGCGAGCATCGCTGGCAGATCTACACCACCGACCAGGCCAACCGCGCCGCCGATTTCCGCTCGCAGGTCATCGCCTATCGCCACGGCGACGCGCTGAAGCTGAGCGATGTCGCTCAGGTCGAGGACTCGGCGCAGGACCTGCGCAATCTCGGTCTCGCCGACGGCCGCCCGGCGGTGATCATCATCGTGTTTCGCCAGCCCGGCGCCAATATCATCAAGACTGTCGAGGCGGTGCGCGCGGCGATCCCCAAACTCAAGGCGGCGCTGCCGGCGGCGATGGTCATCGGCTTCGCTTCCGACCGCTCGACGACTATCCGCAATTCGCTGGCTGAGACCCAGCGCACCCTGCTCATCGCCATGAGCCTGGTGGTGGGCGTGGTTTTCGTCTTTCTGCAGAATGGCCGCGCCGCCTTGATTCCGGCCGTCGCCGTTCCGGTCTCGATCGTCGGCACTTTCGGGGCGATGTATCTGTTGAATTATTCGCTCGACAATCTGTCGCTGATGGCGCTGACGATTTCCACCGGCTTTGTCGTCGACGACGCCATTGTGGTGCTGGAGAATATCGAGCGCCACATGGAGCAGGGAATGGACCGCCGCGAGGCGGCGATGATCGGCGCGCGCGACATCGGCTTCACCATCGTCTCCATTACTTTGTCGCTGATCGCCGTGTTCCTGCCGATCCTGCTGATGAGCGGTCTGGTCGGGCGGCTGTTCCGCGAATTCGCCGTGACCCTGTCGCTGGCGATCGTCATTTCCATGTTCATCTCGCTGACGACGACGCCGATGATGTGCGCTCTGATCTTGCGTGTAAAGCCGGCGCCGAAGGAGCCGCGCCGCCTTCCCCTGTTTCAGCGCGTGCAGAATTTTTACGCACGAACGCTGGCCGTAGCGCTCAACCATAGTTTTATCGTTCTTGTGACCTTGTTCGGCGCCGTGGCGTTGAACGTCTGGCTGATTACCATCATCCCCAAGGGTTTTTTCCCCGAACAGGACACTGGCCGCATTGTCGCGGTGCTGGTCGCCGACCAGAGCATGTCCTTCCAGCTTTTGAGCCAGAAATTGACGCGGATGATGGCGGTGGTCGACGCCGACAAGGATCTGGCCAGCGTGGTCGGCTATACCGGCACCGGCGGCGGCGGCGTTTCCGCCCAGACCAATACCGGCGCGATGTTCCTGCAATTGAAGCCGCTCAGCCAGCGCGACGGAATCGAAACGGTGGTCGCCCGGATGCGGCGCAACCTGCGGGAAATACCAGGCGCTCGGCTGTACCTTGTCCCGGTACAGGACATCCAGGTCGGCGGCCGGCAGGGTAATCTGCTCTATCAGTATTCCATCCTCGGCGACACCACGGCGGAGGTCAATCAATGGGCGCCGAAGTTGCTGGCGGCGCTGGAGCAGGATCCCACTTTCGCCGAAGTCAGCTCCGACCAGCAGCAGAACGGGCTGGGGATCGACATTGACGTCGACCGCGACAGCGCCTCGCGGCTGGGGCTGAAAATGGTCCAGATCGACAACAATCTTTATGACGCTTTCGGCCAGCGCTCGGTCTCGGTGATCTACAATCCGCTCAACCAATATCGCGTGGTGATGGAGGCGGCGCCGAAATTCTGGCAGCGCCCCGATATCTTGGACAAGTTCTGGATCTCGACGTCCGGAGCGCCGGCCAATGGCTCGCAATCGACAGCGCTCAGCGCCGGCGCCGCCGTCGCGGGCCCGGCTGTGGGCATTCCAATTCCCGTCGCCACCTCGACGCCGGCGGTGACGCCGACACGTTCCTCGGCGGTAGCCTCGGCGGCGAACGTCGGCGTGCCCATCGCCAATGTGACGAATGCTTTGGCCAATCTCGCGGTTTCGCTGGCGCCGCCGGCAACGGCCGCCGGCGCCTTGACCGCTGGCTCATCGAGCGCCAGCACGGCTTCGAACAACGCAGTGCGCACGGCCGCCCAGGCGACCATCGCTTCGACCGGCGCGAGCGTCGCCTCGGTCGGGGCCTCGGTGGCGACCGGCAACGAGGCGATGGTCCCGCTGTCCGCCTTCGCCCATTTCGCGCCGGGTCATACGCCGCTGGCGGTCAACCACCAGAGCCAGTTCGTGGCGGCGACGCTTTCGTTCAATCTCGCCAAAGGCAAATCCCTCAGCGACGCCGAGGCGGCGATCCGCCGCGCCGAGGAAAAAATCCGCATGCCGGCCGATCTCATTCGCGGCTTCGCCGGCGCCGCGCTGCTTTATAGCCAGTCGCTCGCCGACGAGAAGGTTCTGGTCCTCGCGGCTTTGGCCGCGATCTATATCGTTCTCGGCGTGCTCTACGAGAGCTTCATGCATCCGGTGACGATACTGTCGACCCTGCCCTCGGCCGGCGTCGGCGCGGTGCTGGCGCTGATGGCCTTCGAGCTGCCGCTGACCATCATCGCCCTGATCGGCATGATTCTGCTGATCGGCATCGTCAAGAAGAACGCCATATTGATGATCGATTTCGCGCTCCAAGCCGAGCGCGCAGGCGGCATGGCGAGCCGCGACGCGATTTTTCACGCCGCCGTGGTGCGGTTCCGCCCGATCATCATGACCACCACGGCGGCCTTGCTGGGCGCCCTGCCGCTATGCTTCAGCTTCGGCGAGGGCGGCGAATTGCGCCAGCCGCTCGGCATTTCCATCGTCGGCGGACTGATCGTCAGCCAGGCGCTGACGCTCTATACGACGCCGATCGTCTATCTCTACCTCGACCGCCTGCGGCTGTATTTTTCGCGGCGCGCGCACGGATAGCAGATCACCTCCGGGCGTGATGGCCGAACAAGCTGTGGTCGTCGGGATGCTCGCGCCAATATCTGGCGCGCAGCCGCGGCGCGATCATCCAGGACAACGGCGCCGAGATCAGCACGCTGACGGCTACAACCCATGGCATCAGCATCATGGCTTCTTTCGTCAGCGGCGTCGCCAGCACCAGCACAACGCCGGCGCCGAACAGCACCGCCTGCATCATCAGGAACACCAATACGGCGATCTGAAAACGGAGAGACATTGCTCGTTCTCCTTGAGTTATCATTGTTTTCTTAACGTTATGGCGGGAGCGCGGTTCCGAGCCGAGTTCCGCGCCGTCGCCGGGACAGCGAAACCATTTATCGAGCGGCGCGCTCTCCCATCGCGAGATTGTAGCGGCCGCTGCCGCGCATGACGCGAAGTCTTCCTGCTCGCCCCCGTGTTCCAATGCGGCGCTGCTGCCGCTGGTCGGCCAGAAGCTTGCCGCCGCCAATCCCGAGGCAGCGACGGCGATGATGTCTTCTTGCATCGTCGCGGCGCTACTGGTCATGCTGCCAATCGTCGAGGGAGATGGGTTTGAAGGTTCTCATCTCATCAACGCGGTGGCCCCTCGCGCCGTCGCCGCCATCGCCCTTGCGGTCTTTGCGCTAAAAATGCCGGAGACCCGCGAGCTTTAAGTCAGGCGAAGCGCGAGGATCTTTCGTCGCGGCGAAAAATCGGCTCGCCCAGCGAAAGGACGACCGTCAGCCCGTGCGGCTTATGGTCTTGCAACTCGATGTCGCCGCCCTGTCCGCGCACGATCTCGCGGGCGATCGACAGGCCCAGGCCAAAACCGCTACGCCCGGAAGGCCGGGCGGTGTCGCCCTTGAAAAAAGGCTCGAAGGCTTTTTCGCGCAGGGCGGCCGGAATGCCGGGCCCGTCATCGGACACTTCGATCCGCGCCGTCCGCTCATCGGGCGATTGCAGCGCCACCGTGACGCATCCGGCATGTTTGGTCGCATTGTCGACAATGTTGGCGACAGCTCGCGAAAGCACGTGGGCGCGGCAGGAAAAGGCGAAATGAGGGGGGCCGCGATAAGTCACGTCATGGCCAATGTCGGAAAATTGCGCGCAGACGGTCTGCAACAGGCTGGGCAGGTCGACCAGACGCGCGTCCTCGCCGCTGCGGCCGTCGCGCAGATAGGCGAGGGTCTCACCCACCATATCGTTGATCAGCCCAATATCCTGCAGCATGTTGGCCTGCGTCCCGACGTCCGGCAGCCGTTCGGCGCGCAGCCGCAGGCGAGTCAGCGGCGTGCGCAGATCGTGGCTGATCGCTTCCAGCATATGGGTGCGCTCGTCTACCAGATTGCGCATCCGCTCGCTCATGTCGCGCAAGGCTTCCGCCACCTGCTTGATCTCGCGCGGCCCGGCCCCCTTGAGCGCGCCGCTTTCGTCCGAATCGCCGCCGAAAGAGCGCGCCGCCAAAGCGATGGCGGAAAGCGGCGCGGTGATGCGCTTGAGGGCGTATAGCGACAGCAGCAGGACCATCACGGTGATGACCGCCAGAGCGCAGGTGGTCTCGATCAGCGCCAGGTTATGCAGCGGAAACATGGTCGGCGAGGACTCGAATTGCAGAGCGAGGTCGCCGTCGATCTTGACGAAAATGGCGTTATCCCTGGCGAAGGGCAGCGGCGTCACGCCAAAATTCCGCTCCAGCCGGCTTTTGATGGCTTTGACGAAATCCGTCTCGCTCTGGTCCGGCGCGGGCAGGCTGGCGAGGTCCTGAACGGAGACTTGCGTCACCGTCACCGCGGGCGAGCGCGCGGTCGCCAGCATCTGCTCCAGATCGCGCGGCGTATGCGCACCTTCCGCCTTGCGGACGATGCCGGCGATGCGCGCCGCGCGCACCGCGGGGAGGATGTCGGCGTTGGCGCCCGCCTGGCTGAAGTAGAAGAAATGGAACAGGGCCGCCGAGGCCATTCCAACCCCGAGCACCACCGCGACGACCACCAGGCAGGCGATCTGCGCCGCTATGGTCTGCGGCGCGAGCCGGCGCAGAAAACTCATAACAGCGGCTCCACATTCGCCGTGAAGACATAGCCGCCCAGCCGAACCGTCTTGATCAACATGGGGTCGCGCGGATCGGGCTCGATCTTCTGGCGGATGCGGCTGATATGGACGTCGACGCTGCGCTCGATCGGTCCGGCGAGGCCGCCATGGGTCAGGTCAAGCAATTGCTCGCGGGAAAGGATGCGGCCGGGATTCTGGCACAGGGCCAGCAGTAGATCGAATTCTGCGCTTGTGGTCGTGACCTGGGCGCCATCCGGACTGACCAGCCGGCGTTCGCCGGGATAAAGCCGCCAGCCGGCGAAACCGAGCGGGCGCAGGCGATTGCGGGCGAAGGGCGCGCGCGACCGGCGCAGCAGCGCCTTCGCGCGCGCGATCAGTTCGCGCGAATTGAACGGCTTGGTGACATAATCGTCGGCGCCGATTTCCAGGCCGACGATCCTGTCCACGTCTTCGCCGAGCGCCGTCAGCATGATGATTGGGACGCCGGAGGCGGCGCGCAGCCGCCGGCAGATGGAAAATCCATCCTCACCCGGCAGCATCACGTCGAGCAGCACCAGATCGAAGCCGTCCCAGGCAATCCGGCGGTCCAGCTCCTCGCCGGAGGCGACGCTGGCGACCACAAAGCCGTTCTCGTCGAAGACCTCGGTGAGCAATTGCGCAATGGTCGCGTCGTCCTCGATGAGCAGAATGCGTGTCGGGTCGTCGAGGCCGGCCTGCGAGAAGGGGGACGGCGGCGCGTGCAACATCGGTAAACCTCGTCACGAAGGAAAGGTTCGTTTCATTCGTCCTAACGCGCCATTGCCGGAATGGTTTAGCCCCGCCCTCGTGAACATCGGGGAGAGATGTTCGCATCCGTTAAAGCGCGCCGGCCTCGACCGCCAACCGCAGCGCGCCCTCGCGTATCTTCGTGCGCGGGCGCGGCATTGACGCGGAACTCGGCGCGACCTCGCGCTCGGCGGCGATCTTGCCCGGCCCTTGCGCGTCCAGGGCGAAGCGGCGACGGCAGCGCCACCGCCGGCGTCGGCGCGCATTGGAAGGCGGTCAGCCAGAGGCGGCGTCTGAGAAAATCCGGTCGATCTTGCTGGCCACGATGAAATCGTTCTCGTGCAGTCCCCTGATTTTCTTGGTCTGCAGGGAGACGGTCGCATGGCCCCAGCCGAAACAGATGTCGGGATGATGGCCTTCCGCTTCCGCTAGTTCGCCTATCGCCTGGACGAAGGTGAGCGCTTCGCGGAAATTGTGAAAACCGAATTTCCGTTCGATGCGCTGCGCGTCATCCTCCAGCCGCCAGTCTGGAACCTCGGTGCGAAAGAACTCCGCTTGCTCAGGCGCGAGCGGCGGAATACCTCCGCGACAGGGGGTGCAGGTTTTGTTGCGGAGATCCTCGGTCACTGCCCTGCTCCTTGCTTCGATTTTCGCCCTGATCGGACAACCTCTTGCCCATACGCGCGTTCCCAACCAGGAATGTTTTTAATTTTGAATGACCTAGACGAAACGTCGATGCCCGGATCATGTCAGCTTCTTCACGAATTGAATGAAGCCGCTGCGCTCGGCGATCTTGTTGTACAGGCCCTGGGCGATCTTATTGGTCTCGTGGGTGATCCAGTAAACGCGCGAGCAGCCTCTTTTTCGCGCCGCGTCGGCGACCGTTTCGATCAAACCCGTCCCGACACCCTGGCCGCGAACCTCGGCGGCGACATATAAATCCTGCAGATAGCAATAATCGCCCGGCGTCCAGCAGGAGCGGTGATCGATCCAATGGACGATTCCCCGCGCGGCGCCGGAACTTTCGCGCGCGATGAATCCGCCCATCGGCTCGGCAGGATCGATCAGCCGAGCGAAAGCAAGGCGCGTCGTCGCTTCAGGCATGGCCGCCTGGTAGAAAATCAGATAGGCCTCCCACAGCGGCGCCCAGTCAGCATGGTCGGCTTCGGACAGCGGGGCGATGCGCATGATGTCTTTCGATCTGGACAGGAACGGCTGATGCGCCGATAAATCGCAAGATTCCGCTTTATTCAACTCCAAACGCGATGGAACACTGGCCATGAAGATCGGCGTCGCCACCAGGGACTGGGATTCGGTCAGCGGCCATGCCGGGCAGGCGCGGTGCTGGCTGCTCTATGATCTGGCGGGACATCATGCAGGCGAGACCTTGCCGGAGCCGATGCGGGTCGAATTATCGAAGGAGCTGCTGTTCCATCATTTCCAGGACGACGGCCCGCATCCGCTGGACGGGATCGAGATCGTCGTGGCGGGCAGCGCCGGCGACGGCTTCATTCGCCACATGCAGAAACGCGGCGCCGGTGTCTTGCTCACCGGCGAGACCGACCCGGCAACCGCGCTTGCCCGCATCATCGCCGGCGAAGCGCTGCCGGATCAGCGCTTCGACATCACCACCAGCCTGTGCAAACTGCGCGATCTTTTTTCGCGCCATTGATCATTCCAGGGTGGGTTTTGCGGGACCTTGGCCGAACGAAACGACCGCGCCGACGTTAATGAGTTCAATTGGACGTCGGGGCCATGGGACCGGGAATCAGATCGGTAGTCCCTCCGTTTCGGAGAATGTGGTCATGCAGACGATTTTGCGCTGTGCGGCAGTCGTCCTGACGGTCGCTTCCGTTCCCGCCAGCGCGGGAAACGATTCTTCCCGTGTCGTGTTGGACATGGCGGCCGAGGCCACGGCGCTGAGCGAATTCTGCGTCAACTGGGCGATCGATTCCGTCGCGGTCCGACGCTTTCTCCGCAGCCGGGGAGTCAGCGTCGAAGGCCGCTACCGTCCGATTTTTGGAGCGGCTTACGCGCGGGCGCACGAGAAAGTCTGGCGGAGCGGAAACTATCCCGCCGCCTGCGACAATGCGCTCGATCTTTACGGGCCGCAGGGACGACAGGTTTCAGGCCTCGTCAGACCTGTATGGAATGGCGCCTGCGCCGACTGCGTGCGCCCGGAGACGCTTGTCGGCTATTGAGCGCCATGGCGTTCGCGCCAGGCGGCCAGCCTCGCCACCGCCTCCTCCAAGGTCGGCTGCGTCTTGGCGAAACAGAAGCGTATATAGCCGCGCAAATCGCGCCCGCTGAAAAAGGCGGAAAGCGGCACCGCGGTCACCCCCGCCTCGACGGTCATCCTCCGGCAGAAGGCGACATCGTCGCCGGCGTCGTCGAGGCCGCCAATTCCTGCAATCGTGAAATAGGCGCCGGCCGCCGGGCGCGCCTCGAAGCCGAGGCCGCTCAAAGCCGCGACGAGAAAATCGCGGCGCGCCGCCAGCGTGGCTTTCAATCCGGCGAAATAGGCGTCGGGCATGGCTAGGCCGAAGGCGACCGCCGCCTGCAAGGCGGGAGGCGTCGTGAAAGTGACGAATTGATGCGCGCGGGCGATGGGCGTCAGCAGCTTTGCCGCGGCCATGACATAGCCGATCTTCCAGCCGGTGACTGAAAAGGTTTTCCCCGCGGAGCCGATCCGAACGACGCGGTCGCGGACGTCCGGCAGGGCGAACAGGCTGTTGTGGCCGCGGCCGTCGAAGACAAGGTGTTCATAGACTTCGTCGCAGACCGCGACGAGATCGTGCGCCAGCATGCAGTCGGCCAGGAAACGCAACTCCCCGGCGTCGAAAACCTTGCCGATCGGATTCATCGGCGTGTTGACGACGATGGCTTTGGTGCGCAGCGTAATCGCCGACAGTATTTTCTCCCTCGGCAATCGCCACTCGGGCGGCTCCAGCCGCACAGCCACCGGGACGGCGCCGGCGCGACGGATGATCGGCCCGTAGCTGTCATAGACCGGCTCGAACACGATGACTTCGTCGCCGGGATCGAGCAGCCCGAGAAACGCGTCGCAGAGCGCCTCGGTCGCCCCGGAGGTGATGAATATCTCCCGCTCCCAATCCGCCTCGATGCCGAAGAAGCGCTTGGCGTTTTCCGCGACCGCCTGCCGCAGCGCCGGCAATCCCATCGTCGACGGATATTGATGCGGTCCCTTGCGGAAGGCGGCGATACCGGCTTCGATCAGTTCGGCCGGCTCCAGACCTTCGGGAAAACCCTGTCCCAGATTGACGGCGCCATGTTCCTCGGCGAGGCGGGACATGACCTCGAAAATCGTGGTTTCGCAGGAGGCGAAGATTTGGTTGACCATGCCGGGCGTCTCGGGAGTTGGCGGGCGGTTCCGGCAATCTTAGAGGCTGAATTTACCGGCTCCAACAGCAAAGGTGCGACATCGGGGGCTCTGGTCAGAGCTATGTCGAACGCGGCCATTGACAGCCGCAGCGCTTCAACGAAGATCGGTATTTCGATAAATCCGGCGGCGCAGGATAAACCATGTTCGAAATGATCGTCGCCACCCTTTTCGCGCTCGGCGCGTGCTCGCCCGTCGCGGCCCAGCCAGCCGACGCCGCCCTCGCCTCCTCCCTGCAGAAAGCGCTCGCCGCCTATGTCGCGATGCGCGCGGAGCCCGAGCACATCTCCGCGGCGTCCCTGAGCATCAGCCTGAAGGGCGCCGGGGAAAACATCAACCTCGCGGCCGGGACGACCGAATACCCGGACGCGGGCGCAAAAAACACGCCGGACGATCTTTTCGAGATCGGCAGCATCACCAAGTCGTTCACATCCGTCGCCGTCCTGCGGCTTGAGGCCGCCGGAAAATTGACGATCGAGGATCGGCTCGGCAAGTGGCTGCCGCAATATCCCGCCTGGAAAGACGTGACGATCCGCCAGATGCTCGACATGACCAGCCCCATTCCCGGCTACGACAACCAGCCGGCCATCGCCCATGTCATGGGCGCCGATCCCGGCCACCGTTTCACCCCGGAGGAACTGGTCGCGGCGGCCTATCCGCATGACGGCAAGCCGGAGCCGGTCAGCGGCTGGACCTATTCGAACAGCAATTACCTGCTTGCCCAGATGATCGTCGAAAAAGCCGGCGGCAAACCCTATGCCGATGTCGTGCGCGAATTGTTCGACCTGGCCGGAATGAAAAACAGTTTTTACGAACAAGACTTCTATCCAGCGTCGATCACCGGTCGGATGGTCTCCGGCTACTTTTTCAATCACGGTCCCTCCGACGCGGCCCTCGCGCCGCTGCTTGGGCGCGACGTCAAGAACGACAGCGTTTCCTGGATGCAAGGCGCCGGCGGCGTCGTCTCGTCGATGCAGGATGTCGCGCTGTGGGTTCGAGCGCTTTACGAAGGCCCGCTGCTGGCCGACAGACAGCGCGGCGAACTCATGACGGTCGTTTCAGACAAGACGGGCGAACCCGTCGCCGGCCCTTCCAAAGAGCAGCCGGGCGCCTTCGGGCTCGGCGTCGGAGCGGGCTATCGGCCGGCGTTCGGCGCCTATTGGTATTATCAAGGGATGACGCTGGGCTACCGCGTGCTCTACGGCTATTTCCCGAGCAACGGCGCGGTCGTCGTTGTCGGCCTCAACAGCCAGCCCGACGACAGGCAGAACCACATCGGCGCGCTGCTGGAAGAGATTTACGGCCTCTTGCATAAGGCGGGCAAGATCTGAGCAAACCTGGGCCTGATAGCGTTTTCTTTCCGATCACGCGCGCCACGTCCGTTATCCCGTCAGGCAAAATTTTCAGCCGTATCGATAAAAGCCTGTTAGCGCCCGAACAAAAAGAGATAACCCCGCGAAAGTAAGGCCGCCGCCAATTATGGGAAATATGAGTTAATCAAACATTCATATATTCGGTTTGCAAGAAAGTGCTTTACCCGGAAATCAATGGACCTTATTTATCAACTGACAATGCGCAGTTGCGAACAAACGAGGCGGCCATGGCCTTGCCGAAATTGGAAAACATGACCGTGTCCGAAGGTCTCGGACAAATAGCGGACAACGCCAGGGACGCGAGCGAATTCCTCAAAGCCCTCGCGCATGAGTACCGCCTGCTGATCCTGTGCATATTATCGGAAGGCGAAAAATCCGTCGGCGATCTTGAAACCCTGCTGGCGCAACGGCAATCGACGGTATCGCAACAATTGGCGCGGCTGCGTCTGGACGGCCTGGTGACGGCCCGTCGCGACGGCAAATCGATCTATTACAACCTGGCCGATGACGACGTGCGCACCATTTTGCGAGCTCTCCATTCGGTGTTCTGCAACAAGCCCGGGCGCCGGCGTCGCGCCGGCGGCAAGTCCGACTGAATTCGAGTGGCACAACGCCCCCGAGACAACGGAATTATGGATGACGGCGCCGATGAGGATCGCCAGGATCATCGGGCTTGGCCTTGTCCGGCCCCGGATATAACGCAGGCAGGCGCGTCACATCGTTGAATATGATTTACTATCGATCAATCGCATAATATCCGCCCAATCATTCGATTCTTTCGATTACAGTTCGCCCGCTCACACTTTCGGCAGCAAGATCGCGCGCCTGGCGAGCACGAAAGCCTTGAACTTTTGCGTCGCCATGCTCGGCGCCCTGTCGGCGCGGTTGAGCAGGAACCATTGCCTCACCAGCGGCAGGCCGGCGACCTGCAAGGTGATCAGATGGCCGTCGGCCAGTTCCGTCAGGCAGGTGTGAGCAGAGATGATGGCGACGCCAAGTCCGGCTATGACGGATTGCTTGATCGTTTCATTGGTGCCCATTTCGATGACGTCGAAGGAACGTCCGCCGCCAATGCGTTCGAGAAAGCGCTCCATCAGCGTGCGCGTGCCCGAACCCTGTTCGCGCGCCAGAAAACGCTCGGCGAGCAAATCCTCGGCGAGAATGTCGCTATCGCCCGCCAACCGGTGGTCGGGCGGCGCGATCAGCACGTACGGATGATCGCCGAGCGTGGCGCTTTCGGCATGGATATGGGCGGGCGGGCGGCCCATCATGGTGAGATCATATTCGTTGCGCTCCAGGCCGCGAATGATGTCCTCGCGATTGCCGACCGCCAGGTTCACGCGAATGCCGGGATGTTCGCGCCCGAACGCCGCGACTATAAAGGGCGCGAGATATTTGCCAGTGCTGACCACGCCGAAGACCAGCGACCCGGACGCCCCCGCCTGCAGCGCGGCGATCCGCTCGGCTGTGCGCGCCTCCAGCCTTTCGACGTCCTGCGCCATGGCCAGAAGTTCGGCGCCGATTTCGGTCGGCGCGAATGGCGCGGCGGCTTCGCGCGAGAACAGCGGCGAACCGACCATCTCCTCCAGCAATTTGAGCTGAATGCTGATCGCCGGCGGGGTCACGTTAAGCGCCAGCGCGGCGCCGCTGACGGAGCCGCGTTGCACAGTCGCGGCGAAAGCGCGTAATTGCTTTCGGGTCATTCCCCGCAAATCGGCCATTTTGTGTTCGTTCTCAAAAGCTTGAGCGCCGGCGCCCGCCCCGTTCGACGTTAGATGTTCTAACGCAGGCTTGCATATTTTTAAATTTATTTTTCCCATAAAGCGCGGCAACCTGATCTCCAGCCAGCCAGAAGAGCCGGCCGGGAGGAATGAAAAATGGCCAGCATCGAAGCGCCAGCGCTTCACGCCGCGGGCGAGGGGCTTGTAACCTATCTCCAGATCTGGCGCGCGGCGCATCCGGGCGGTGAATCTCTCTCGGGCGTTCTCACCGCCATGGCCGAAGCGGGCGCGGCCATGGCCCATATCGTCCTGCGCGGCCCCTTGATGGGCGCGATGGGGGTGGAGATCGGGCAGGCCAACGCCTTCGGGGACAGACAACGCCGGCTCGACCTGCTGGCCGATGGGGCGGTGGCTTCCGCCTTGCGGCGCAGCTCGACCGCCTATTACGCCTCGGAAGAGGAAGACGCCATTCTGACGTTGCGGCCCGGCGGCGACCTTGCGGTGGCGGTCGATCCGCTCGACGGCTCTTCGAATATCGACGCCAACATTTCAGTCGGCACGATTTTTTCGGTTTTTCCGGCCTCCCCCGCCGGCGCCACGGCCTCGTTTCTCCGTCCCGGCTCGGAACAGCTCGCCGCCGGCTATATCATTTACGGGCCGCATACGGCGCTGCTGTTCACTCTGGGCGAAGGCGTCGCGCATTTCGTCCTCGACCCCGAAACCGGCGAATTCCGGCTGATCGCCGACGGTCTCAGGATCGACTCTTCGACGCGCGACTACGCCATCAACGCATCCAATTATCGCCATTGGACGCCTCCGGTCCGCACCTTCGTCGACGATTGCATCGCCGGCATAGAAGGGCCTCGCGGAAAAGATTTCAACATGCGCTGGATGGCCTCGCTGGTCGCCGAAACCCATCGCATATTCATGCGCGGCGGGGTGTTCCTTTATCCCGGCGATCAGCGCCCCGCATATGAGCACGGGCGGCTGCGCCTGCTCTATGAAGCCAATCCGATCGCCTTGCTGGTCGAACAGGCCGGCGGCGCCGCGTCCGACGGTTATGCGCGCGTCCTTGAGCACACCGCTTCGACCCTGCACCAGCGCACGCCGCTGATTTTCGGATCAGTTGAAAAGGTCGCGCGCATATCCTCCTATTTCACCAATTGCGCCTTCCAAAGTTCGAGTTCGCCCTTGTTTGGCGAGCGCGGCCTGTTCCACACCTGAGGCCGGCATGTCCATCGAACATCCCATCATTTCCGTCATTGGCTCGTCGGGCTCGGGCACGACCACGGTCAAATTCACTTTCGACCAGATATTCCGCCGCGAGGGATTCGTCGCGGCCTCGATCGAGGGCGACGCCTTCCATCGTTACAACCGCGCCGACATGAAGGCCGAAACCGCGCGCCGCCGCGAGGCCGGCGACCAGACATTCAGCCATTTTTCGACCGACGCCAATCTGCTCGAAGAGTTGCAAAGCTCCTTGCGAGCCTATGGCCAAACCGGCAAATGCAAGTCGCGCACCTACGTGCATGACGAGCCGGAGGCGGAAAAGCATGGCGTGCCGCCCGGACATTTCACCGATTGGAATGAAATCGGCGAAGGCTCCGACCTTTTATTTTACGAAGGCCTGCATGGCGCGGTGAAAGCCGACGGAATCGACATCGCGGCCTATCCCGATCTCAAGATCGGCGTCGTCCCCGTCATCAATCTCGAATGGATTCAGAAGATTCACCGCGACCGCGCCTCGCGCGGCTATTCGACCGAGGCGGTCACCGATGTGATTTTGCGCCGGATGCACGCCTATGTGCACGTCATCTGTCCGCAGTTCACCCAGACCGACATCAATTTCCAGAGGGTGCCGGTGGTGGACACGTCCAACCCCTTCATCGCGCGCTGGATTCCGACTGCCGGCGAATCCCTGGTGGTGATCCGCTTCCGCAATCCGCGCGGCATCGATTTCCCCTATCTGGTGTCGATGATTCACAACAGCTGGATGACCCGCGCCAATTCCATCGTCATCCCCGGCGACAAGCTCGACATCGCCATGCAGCTCATCCTCACGCCGATGATCATTCGCCTGGTCGAGCGCGGCCGCAGGGCGAAGTAACCGTCGGGAAAAAGGATCTCCGAATGAGCGGGAAAAGCCGGGAAAGCGTCAAGGCGGCGGTCGTGTGAGGCCCTGCCGGGAATCGTTTGAACGCCATGACGACGATTATCGCAACTCGGTCCTGGGAACGGCGCCGCGAATAGGTCCCGTCGCCTCAGCCATGCGGCGCTGGTCAAGGTCAGGCCGATGAACGAAATGGCTCGGGCTTACGCCAGCGGCGCGCTCGATCCGAAAGGCGCCGTGCTTGCGGCGGCATAACGCAAACTGGAGAACCAAAGGAGCAGGACCGTGGACACCAAGATCAAGGAAGTCAAAGGCAAGGAACGCTATAAATCCGGTGTGCTGAAATATGCGCAGATGGGCTATTGGAACGGCGAATACGAGCCCAAATCCACCGACATCATCGCGCTGTTCCGCATCACGCCGCAGGAAGGCGTCGATCCGATCGAGGCCGGCGCCGCGGTTGCCGGTGAATCCTCCACCGCCACCTGGACGGTGGTGTGGACCGACCGCCTGACCGCTTGCGATTCCTACCGCGCCAAGGCCTTTCGCGTCGATCCCGTGCCGGGGACAAGCGACCAGTTTTTCGTCTATGTCGCCTATGACTACATACTGTTCGAGGAAGGCTCGATCGCTAACCTCACCGCTTCGATCATCGGCAATGTCTTCGGTTTCAAGCCGCTCAAGGCGTGCCGCCTCGAAGACATGTATCTGCCGCCGGCCTATGTGAAGACCTACAAAGGGCCGCCGACCGGCATCGTGGTCGAGCGTGAGAGGATCGACAAGTTCGGCCGCCCGCTGCTGGGCGCGACGACGAAGCCGAAGCTCGGCCTGTCCGGCAAGAATTACGGCCGCGTCGTCTACGAGGGGCTGAAGGGCGGCCTCGACTTCATGAAGGATGACGAGAACATCAACTCGCAGCCGTTCATGCACTGGCGCGACCGCTTCCTCTATTGCATGGAGGCGGTCAACAGGGCGATCGCCGAGACCGGAGAAATGAAGGGGCATTACCTCAACGTCACCGCAGGCACGATGGAGGAAATGTACCGCCGCGCCGAATTCGCCAAGGAGCTTGGTTCGGTCATCGTGATGATCGATCTGGTCATCGGTTATACGGCGATCCAGTCCATGTCCAACTGGTGCCGGCAGAACGACATGATCCTGCATCTGCACCGTGCCGGGCATGGCACCTATACGCGCCAGAAGAACCATGGCGTGTCCTTCCGCGTCATCGCCAAATGGATGCGGCTGGCCGGCGTCGACCACATCCATGCGGGAACCGCCGTCGGCAAGCTGGAAGGCGATCCAATGACCGTGCAGGGCTACTACAACGTCTGCCGCGATGCGGTGACGGAGCAGGACCTTCCGCGTGGAATCTTCTTCCGACAGGACTGGTGCGACATCCGCAAGGTGATGCCGGTCGCGTCGGGCGGCATTCACGCCGGGCAGATGCACCAGTTGCTCGACCTGTTCGGCGATGACGTGGTGCTGCAATTCGGCGGCGGCACCATCGGCCATCCCATGGGCATCCAGGCCGGCGCCACCGCCAATCGGGTCGCGCTGGAGACCATGGTGCTGGCGCGCAACGAGGGCCGCAACCTCATTTCCGAAGGGCCGGAAATTCTCCGCGCCGCCGCGAAATGGTGCAAGCCTCTGGAAGCCGCGCTGGATGTCTGGGGCAATATTTCCTTCAACTACGCATCGACCGACACGTCCGATTTCGTCGTGACGCCCGTCGCCGCCGAGTAACTTTTGGGAGCCGCAAAATGCGCATCACACAGGGATCCTTTTCCTTTCTTCCTGACCTCGACGACGATCAGATCAAGGCGCAGGTGGAATATTGCCTGAACCAGGATTGGGCGATCGGCGTTGAATATACCGACGACCCCCATCCCCGAAACACCTACTGGGAAATGTGGTGCCAACCCATGTTCGACCTGAAGGATCCGGCCGGCGTCATGATGGAGCTGAACGCCTGCCGCAAGGCTTTCCCAGACAGCTACGTCAAGCTGATCGCCTTCGATTCGACGCGCGGATTCGAGACGGTGCGGCTGTCGTTCATCGTGCAGCGGCCGAAAGTCGAGCCGAGGTTCCTGATGTCGCGCACAGAAGGCAGTGGGCGCACCGTCCATGTGACGTTGACGACGCAGAGGTAGTGTCGATGAACGACCAGAACGACGCTCCCCGCGAAAATGCCGCCGAGCCTGTCGGTCTGGTCGATCTGGCCGCCGATTATCGCGCGTCCGGCGTCGCCGAAATTCTCGAGGAGCTGGATCGGGAATTGATCGGACTTGCGCCGGTCAAGAAACGCATTCGCGAGACGGCGGCTTTGCTGCTGGTCGACCGCGCGCGGCAAAAGCTTGGGCTGGCGCATGAAACGCCGACGCTGCACATGAGCTTCACCGGCAATCCCGGCGTCGGCAAGACCACCGTGGCGCTCAAGATGGCCGGGCTGCTGCATCGCCTCGGTTATGTCCGCAAGGGCCATCTCGTCGCGGTGACCCGCGACGATCTGGTGGGGCAATATATCGGCCATACCGCGCCCAAGACGCGCGAAATATTGAAAAAAGCCATGGGTGGCGTGCTGTTCATCGACGAGGCCTATTATCTCTACAAGCCCGACAATGAGCGCGATTATGGCCAGGAGGCGATCGAAATCCTGTTGCAGGTGATGGAGAACCACCGCGACGATCTGGTGGTGATCCTCGCCGGCTACGCCGACCGTATGGACCGGTTTTTCGCCAGCAATCCGGGCTTTCGCTCGCGCATCGCCCATCACATCGAGTTCCCCGACTACACGGACGAGGAATTGCTGCGCATCGCCGAGAGCATGCTGTCGCAACAGGAATATGTCTTCGACCCCCCCGGCCGCGAGGCCATGCGCGACTATATCGCCGCACGAAAAACCTTGCCGCATTTCGCCAACGCCCGATCGATCCGCAACGCCCTGGACCGGGCGCGGTTGCGCCACGCCAACCGGCTGTTCGAAGCGCAGGGCGGCCCCATCGACGCAGGCCAGCTATCGACGATCATGGACATCGACATCAGGTCCAGCCGCGTTTTCGCCGGCGGCCTCGCGCATGAAAGGAGCGACCGCGCATGAAACCGTTCGACCGTTCGATCAAAATCGCGCCGTCGATTCTTTCCGCTGATTTCGCCAATTTCGGCGCCGAATGCCGCGCCATTGAGGCGCAGGGCGCGGACTGGGTTCATGTTGATGTGATGGACGGGCATTTCGTGCCCAACATCACTTTCGGCCCCGCGATGTGCGCCGCCATCCGCAAGCACATCAAAGGCGTCATGGACGTGCATCTGATGATCGCCCCGGCCGACCCCTATATCGAGGCCTTCGTCAAGGCTGGGGCCGATATCGTCACCGTCCACGCCGAGGCCGGCGCGCATCTCGACCGCTCTTTGCAACTGGTGCGCTCCGTCGGCGCCAGGGCCGGCGTCTCGCTTAATCCTTCCACCCCGGCGAGTGCGCTCGAATTCGTGCTCGACCGCATCGACCTCGTGCTGGTGATGACCGTCAATCCGGGTTTCGGCGGCCAGAGCTTTATCGGCAGCCAGGTCGAGAAGGTGAGACAAATTCGCGCCATGATCGGCGACCGGCCGGTCCATATCGAGATCGACGGCGGCATCACGCCGGAAACCGCGCCGCTGGTCGCCGCAGTTGGCGCCGATGTCCTGGTCGCCGGCTCGGCTGTCTTCAAGGGCGGATCGGTGGAGACCCCGGAGGTCTATGGGCGCAATATCGCCGCCATCAGATCGGCGGCGGAAACGGCGCGTCGACAAATCGCCGCATGACTTTACGGCGGGGAATGGCCAGGCCACGCCGCCAGCGTCAAAGCAATGGCCCGAGCGTTGCGATACTGTTGTTCCACAATCGCCGCGAAATCGGCCAAGTCGCCACTTCCTGCTTCGAGACCGGCTTCGATCGCGCGAGGTACTCCTGCTGGCGGCCGCGCATCGCTGCGGTGAGCGTTGGATCGAACAGCAGGATATTGTTCTCGTAATTGAGGTCGAAGCTGCGGCGGTCCATGTTCGCCGAGCCGATCAGGGTGACCTCTGCGTCGAGGGTCACCGATTTTGCGTGGAGCAGGCCGCCAGCATATTCGTAAATCTTGACGCCGGCGGCGAGAAGATCAGCGTAATAGCTGCGGCTGGCGGCCGCCACGGACCACGAGTCGTTCCTGGCGGGAAAGACGATGGTTATATCCACGCCTCGGTAGGCCGTCGTGCACAGGGCGCTCTGCAACGACTCGTTCGGCACGAAATAGGGCGTGGTGATAATGACTTCGCGTCGCGCCGTAAACAGCAGCGACTCGAACATTTCCGGCATCGCCGAAAAACGCATGGTCGGGCCCGTGCCGATCACTTGCGCGGGAAATCCTTCCGGAGCGAAGGCCGGAAGCGGCGCATCCAGGATGTCGCTGAGATCCTCATCGATGCGAGACAGCCAGTCGCTTGCGAAGAGAACCTGGTTTTGCCGGGCGATCGGCCCCTCGAAGCGCATCATGGCGTCGACCCAGGGCGCGTATTTCGCCTTCACCAGAAATTCCGGGTCGGCGCAATTCTGGCTGCCGCAATAGGTGATCCGGTCGTCGATGACGACGATCTTGCGGTGATTGCGAAGATCGATGCGTCCGATGAACAGTCGCAGCAGCGGGTAGCCGATCGGCAGGCCGTTGGCGACCTGCACGCCGGCCTGTCGCATGGCTTGCCAATGATCGGACCGTATCAAGGAGCGCGAGCCAAGATCGTCGGCCATCGCTCGGCAGGCGACGCCTCTCGCGGCTGCGCGCTTCAACGCCTCGACCACCTTGCAACCGTTGTTGTCGGGCAGCCAGATGTAGAACAGCAGATGCACATGTTTTTTGGCGGCGTCGATGTCGGCGACCATCGCATCGATCGTGGCGTTGGAATGGGGCGTCAGTTGACCCGTGTTGCCGCCAACGGGGTGAAACCCGCTGATGGATTGGCCAAGACGAAAGAGATTGTCGTGGCGCTCAAGCACGACGGCCTCGGCGCTATTGGCCACATCTTTCCGCAGACCGGCAAGCACCGCGCGCATCCGTTCCAACCTGCGACGCCCGATATTGACTTCGCCAAGGAGCAGATAGGCAAGGATGCCCAGAACCGGGAGCAAGGCGACGACGGCGAGCCATGCTATTCGGGATGCCGGGTCGCGATGCGGACGCAGCAAAATACGGGCGATGACCGCCAACTCGACGAGCACGAGGGCGAAGGGCAATAGCCACTGGTGGAAGACGACAGTCATTGAAGATACTCGCGGGCCCCTGCGGGTGAAACTCAATGGAGAAATCGAAGAAGAAATTGATTGAAGTCTCATCAAACACCATTTTCAGTGTTCGCGATACCGGCGGTAAGATCATTTCAAATCAATTGAATACAGAATTGTGACCCGAGTTGCGCCCAGGCCACAGGATTCACAGACGTCAGTTCGGAATCGATTGCTTCAAAGGGCGCCGCGCGCATTTCAAAAGCGCTGCGGCTTCAGGCGAGGTCGGCGAGCATCCCGCGCGCGGCCGAACGCACCAGTCGTTTTTCCGCCCGCCATCGGTCTGCGTTGTCCAATTCGGCGAGAAACTGCGGCTTGCCGCCGGAAAGCGTGGCGACGGCCAGGCCGTCGCGAAAGACCACGCGGTTGGCTGTCAGCGCCGGCAGTCGCGGCCCCGGTGTCAGGATGCCGATCAGATTGAGCGGATCGGCGGCGGAAAGCGACACCCATTGATCACGGGGCGGGTTTCGCCGCAGCTCGCGCAAAAGACCGACCGCCTCGGGCAGCGCATATTGCTCGCCGGAGAACCCGGCGACGAAGCGGCCTCCGCGAATTTCGCCCCGAGCCTCCAGCCGGCGAAACACGCGCAGCAAATCGCGCCAGGGCGGCAGCCAGCTCGCCTCCCGGCCGAGCAAGCGAAAGAAAACCACGCCATAGCGCCGCAGCAGCGTGCGCGCCACTTCCTCGACCGCCGCCGCTTTCGCCTGCCCATCGGCGGGGTCGAAACGGGCCCGGCGGACCAGACTCCAGCGGCCGCCGCTTTCCATGCCGAAAGGCAGCACCCGGCCGCGCCGCCGGGCGCCATTGAGTGGCTGGCGCTGGCTTGAGGGAACCAGCAAGGCGCGCAATCCGCCGAAACTGTCCGAGGTCGCCAGTCCGAGCGCCGCCAATTCAGCCAGCGCTTCTTCCGCCTGCGGTCGCAGCAAATGCGCCGCTTCCGCCAGTTCATCAAAAAACAGCGCGCCCTGAGCGGCGAGGCAATCGAGCGCGGCGCGCGCGCGCGAACTGGCCAGCGACGCATCGGCCAGCGGCGCGAGCGCCATCCAAAGCGCAGCCCTCCGGCGATCCAGCAACGCAATGGGCGTCGAGCGCAGCGGCGCCGTCCCGCGCGCCCGGCCTTCAACTTGGGACGGTGGCGTCAGGCGGCTCCAGGCGGTCCATCCAGCGAGGCATTGGCCGTCGAGCCAGGAAGCTTGGTATCCGGTCAGACGGGCTGGCAGGATTTCCGTCTCCCATGCCCGGGCCGGGGCCTCGAAACCTTCCAGCGCGGCAAGCGCCACCGGCAGCGCTTCGGGTCCCTCCAGCCGCGTCTCCTCCGTCACGTGCTGCCAGGCGAACAGGAAGCGCAGGAAATCGCGCGCCGCGACGGGCTCTATCTCGGAGCGCAGCCGCCGGATGGTGGAATGGTGGATGCGGGCGAGCAGGCGGCGATCGCACCATTGCTCATCGTTGACGCCCGGCGAAAAGCGCCCGCGTAAAATGGCGCCCTCGGCTTCGAGCGCCGCCAATGCGCCAGCGATGGCGGCCGGTTCCAGCCCCAGCGGCGTCGCAAGCTCGGTCGGCGTCACCGGCCCGAGGCCTTCGAGCCGACCGCGCAAAATCTCGATCAAGGCCTGCTCGGGCGCCCATATGACCTGCGGCTGGTCGCGCGGCGGAGCGATGTCGGGTCGCAACCGCGCCTGCGGCCAAAGAGCCTGAAACTGAGTGAGCCGCTCGGCGGGAATCCACAAGGCGTGCCCCGGAGCCTCCAGACGGGCCACGCGCTTTTCCTGCGCCAGCGCGACGAGCCAGTCCGCCCAGCCGGGTCCAGCCTGCGCCTCCGCTTCGGTCAGGGCTCCAAGCCATAGCAGCGCATCATGCAATTCCTCCGCATTGACCGGGTCCGGCCAAGCCTCGGCGCGCACCTTGGCGATCGCTTCCGTATCGAGACGGCCGAGGTCCGACGCGCTTTGCGGGTCCTGCCAGCGCCGCGCCATGACGGCCTGCGTCCGCCGTTCTTCCAGAGGCGCGTCGTCGAGAAAGGCGTAGGGCCGCGCCGACAAGGCCTCGAGCGCCAACGGCGAAGGCTCGGTCAAGTCGCGGGCGATCACCTGAATTTCGCCATTTTCCAGCCGCGCCAGCAGGCGTTCGAGCCCGTCAACGTCCATCGCCTCGCGAAGGCAGTCGTCGATCGCCTGATTGGTCAGCGGGTGATCGGGGATCTCCCGCTCTCCCGCCAGATTTTCGGCGCAGGCGATCTGGTCGGGAAAAACCGCCGCAATCAGATCCTCCGCCTGCATGCGCAGGATTTGCGGCGGAACCTTCCTGCCGTTGCGAAACCTCGGCAGCGCCAGCGCTACGCCGGCCGCCCAGCGCCAGCGGGCCGTGAACATCGGCGCGGCGAGCAGAGCCTGAACCAGCAAGGGCCGCACACTGGCGGAATGAACGTAGCGGGCGGCGTCGCCGAGATCGAAACTATGCGCGGCCGTCAGCGACAGGACGATATTATCCTCGGTGGCCGCCGCCTGCAGCTCGAAATTGAACTTGCGGCAAAATCTCTTGCGCAGCGCCAATCCCCAGGCGCGATTGATCCGGCTGCCGAAGGGCGCGTGGATCACCATTTGCATGCCGCCCGCTTCATCGAAGAATCGTTCCAGCACCACGGCTTGCTGTGTGGGCAGGCGGCCGAAAACGGCGAGGCCGGCAGCAAGATATTCGAGCAATTGCTCGGCCGCCGGCGCGGCGACGCCGACCGTCTCGACCAGCCAGCTTCGCGCTTTCGCTCCGGAGGGATCAGCGTGCAACCGCTCTTCCACCTCGGCGCGCAATCTCGAGACCGAGGCCGACAGCTCATTGGCTCGGCCGGGCGCCTCGCCAAGCCAGAAGGGTATGGTTGGCGGCTGGCCATGCGCGTCCTCGACCCGCACCGTCCCCCGCTCTACCCGCTGGATGCGGTAGGAGGCGTTGCCAAGCTGGAACACGTCGCCCTGCATGCTCTCGACGGCGAAGTCTTCGTTGACGCTGCCGATGACCTGGGTTTCCGGCTCCAGCACCACCTGGTAATCGGCATTGTCCGGGATCGTGCCGCCCGAGGTGAGCGCTGTCGTGCGGGCGCCGCGCCTGGCGCGCAGCATCTGGTTGACGGCGTCGCGATGGAGCAGCGCGCCGCGCCGCCCGAGGCGAGTGGCGAAACCATCGGCGAGCATCTGCACGACGGCGTCGAAGTCTTTTCGCGCCAATTGGCGGAACGGCCAGGCGCGCCGCACAAGCTCGTAAAGTGCGGTTTCCGGCCAATCCTGCGCGGAAACTTCAGCCACGATCTGCTGCGCCAGCACGTCCAGCGGTCGCTCGGGGATCGTCAGCCGGTCGAGTTCGCCATGGCGGACGCTGTCGAGCAAAGCGGCGCATTCGACCAGATCGTCCCGCGACAGCGGGAACAACCGGCCTTTCGGCGTCCCGCCGATGGCGTGGCCGGAACGACCGACCCGTTGCAAAAAACCGGCGATCGAGCGTGGCGAAGCGAGTTGGCAGACAAGATCCACGTCGCCGATATCGATGCCGAGTTCAAGCGAAGCCGTGGCGACCAAGGCCTTCAGTTCTCCGCGCTTCAGCCTTTGCTCGGCCGACAGGCGATGTTCTTTCGACATGCTGCCATGATGCGCCGTCACCACGCGCTCATCGAGCCGTTCAGACAATGCGTGGGCCACCCGCTCCGCCATCCGGCGGGTGTTGACAAAAACCAGCGTAGTCTCGTGCGCCTCGATCAAGCGGGCGAGCCGGTCGTAGACCTGGCTCCAGACCTCGCCCGACATCACCGCCTCCAGCGGCGAGTCCGGAACCTCAATGTCGAGATCGCGCGCCCGCTGATGGCCGGTATCGACGATTTTCGGCGCATGCGCCGACGCGCCGGCGCCGACCAGGAAATGGGCGACGGTCTCGACCGGGTTTTGCGTGGCGGACAGCCCGACCCGCTGAAGCTTGTCGCCGCACAGCGCCGCGAGACGCTCCAGCGACAGGGCGAGGTGGGCGCCGCGCTTGTTCGGCGCCAAGGCGTGGATTTCATCGACGATCACCGAACGCGTCGTCGCCAGCATCTTGCGGCCGGATTCCGAGCCGAGCAGCACATAAAGCGATTCCGGCGTGGTCACGACGATGTGCGGCGGACGGCGGCGCATCCGCGCGCGCTCCGTTACGGCGGTGTCGCCGGTGCGAACCCAGGCGCGGATTTCGACATCGGGCAGCCCAAGCCGCGCCAGTTCCGCGCGGACGCCGGCGAGCGGCGCCTCGAGGTTGCGATGAATGTCGTTCGACAGCGCTTTGAGCGGCGACACATAGACGATCTGCGTCGTATCGGTCAGCCGCCCCTCCAACCCCAGGCGGACGAGATCGTCGATCGCCGCCAGAAAGGCGGCCAGCGTCTTGCCGGAACCAGTCGGCGCCGCGATCAAGGCGTCGTGGCCCTGCTTGATCGCCGGCCACACTTCGGCCTGGGCGGGGGTCGGCGAGGCGAAATGGGTGGAAAACCAATCGGCGACAGCAGGATGAAACAGATTTAGCGACGTCGAGGGAAGCAGTCGCGCGTTCTCATCGCCCCGGCGGCGGGCTCGCGCGTTAAAGGAGGGAGACGTCTTAAAATGCCGCAAAACGTCGCTGTGATTTGTCGTTACCGCCGGGCCGGCGGATGGATATGTGGTGGCTTGCCGGGCCTTGGTTAAGCCCGCCACGCCAATAAAACCGCCGCCCCGACCAACGAAGCCGACCAAATTGCTGCGCCTTGGCCGGAAGAAGTCTCGGAAAGGCGCGTTTGCCGCCGAACCTACCGCGGCCGGGCGCGCTCGATGATCGAGCGAAAATCGACGCGCTGCGGCAGCGCGCCGTATTGGTGCGCGCCGCGCGCTTCCAGTCGCGACGCGCAGAAAGCGTCGGCGACCGCCGCCGGCGCGTGCCGCACCAGCAGGCTGGCCTGCAATCCGGTCGCCAGCCGGTCGACGAGATCCCGCGCGCAAAACTCGAAATCGCCGGCCGCGCCCATGCGCTGGCTGGACATTTCCTGGCGCAAGGCGTCGATGTGCCGGTCGAGGGCCGCGTTGCCGCCTTTGGCGCCCGACACTTCCGCAAAATAGGCGTCCAGCGTTTCCGGGGTGCGGCTCATGGCGCGCAGCACGTCGAGGCATTGCACATTGCCCGACCCTTCCCAGATCGCGTTGACCGGACTTTCGCGAAACAGGCGCGGCATCGGCCCGTCCTCCATCACGCCCAAGCCGCCTGTGCATTCCATCGCCTCACAGGCGACGCCGGGCGAGCGCTTGCAAATCCAGTACTTGCCGATGGCCGTGCCGATGCGGAGGATATGCGCCTCTTGGTCGGTGGCGCGATCGTCGAGCGCGCGGGCGATGCGCATGGTGAGCACAGTAGCGGCTTCGGCTTCGAGCGCGAGGTCGGCAAGCACGTTCTGCATGATCGGCTGGTCGATCAGCATCTTGCCGAAAGCCGCGCGCTGGCGGCAATGATCGATCGCTTGCGACACAGCCATACGCATGCCCGACGACGAGCCGATCATGCAATCGAAACGCGTCATGGCGACCATTTCGATGATGGTGGCGACGCCTCGGCCTTCCTGTCCCACCATCCAACCGAGCGCGCCGCGTAATTCCGTCTCGCTCGAGGCGTTGGAGACGTTGCCCATTTTTTTCTTGAGGCGCAGCACCTGCAGCGGATTTTTGCTTCCATCCGGGCGCCAGCGCGGCACGAGGAAGCACGAGAGGCCGCCCGGCGCCTGCGCAAGCACGAGGAAGGCGTCACACATCGGCGCGGAGACGAAGAACTTGTGGCCGACCAGCTCGTAATCCTGTCCCGGCCCTCCGGCGCCGAACGGTATGGCGCGCGTGGTATTGGCGCGAACGTCCGAGCCGCCCTGCTTTTCGGTCATCGCCATGCCGATGGTCACGCCCATCTTCTGGTCGACCGGCACGTTGCGCGGATCGTAGACGCGGGAGGTGATCTTCGGCAACCAGTCCTTGGCCAGGTCGGGTTGCAATTTCAGGCAGGGCGCGGCGGCGAAAGTCATGGTGATCGGGCAGCCGTGCCCCGCCTCGACCTGACTGTGCAGATAAAAACGCGCGGCGCGCGCAACATGCGCCCCCTGGCGCGGGTCCGTCCACGGCGAAGAGTGCAATCCTTCCTCGATCGAGGTCTGCATCAGGCGGTGATAGGACGGGTGGAAGCTGACGAGGTCGATCCTGCGCCCGTAGCGGTCGTGCGAGTCGAATTCCGGTTGATGGCGATTGGCGAGCGCGCCAAGCTCGAGATAAGCGGCGGCGCCGATGCGCGCGCCAAAATCGGTGAGTTCGTTGACCGCCCATTCCGCGCCCTCGCGGGTGATGGCTTCCTTCAAGGCAATGTCGCCGCCAAACAGGTTGTAATCCGCCAATTCCAGCGGCTGGTTGATCACTTCGTGCGTGACGGCGCCGTATCGATCCAGGGGGGCGTTCGGCATTTCGGTCTCCCGCAAAGTTCATGAAACTTTCAACCACAGGACGCTGGCCGAATGGTCGGCTGAACGGAAATTAAATTCGTTGGTTGCGAGACTGGCGTCGCAACGCCTGTCGCTGCACGAAACAGTTTGCCACGGCGATCAAGGCCGAAGAAGGCGGAATATGGCTGAGCAACTTTCCGAAACGGCCAAAATCGAACGGGAGGCTCCCGCCCTGACCGGGCGCGCCATCCTCGGCGCCACGATCGGCAACATGCTCGAATTCTATGATTTCATCACCTATAGTTTTTTCGCCATCCAGATCGGCCACACGTTCTTCCCCGCGCAGAGCCAGTTCAACAGTTTGATGCTGTCGCTGGCGACTTTTGGCGCCGGCTTCATCACCAGGCCGATCGGCGCCCTGGTGATCGGCGCCTATTCCGATCGGGTCGGACGCAGGCCCGCGATGATGCTCAGCTTCGCGATGATGGGCTCGGCCATTGTCGCGCTGGCGCTGATCCCCTCCTATGACGCCATCGGCGTCGCCGCTCCGGTCCTGGCGATCGTCGCCCGACTGGCGCAGGGCTTTTCCCTTGGCGGCGAGGTCGGACCGACCACCGCCTATCTTATGGAGGCCGCAGCAGCAGACAAGAGGGGGATCGCGGTCGCATGGCAACCCGCGAGCCAGCAAATCGCAGCGACTGCGGGCTCTCTCATGGGCCTTGCGCTTTCGGCGTTATTGTCCAGCGAAGCGTTGGAATCTTATGGCTGGCGCATCGCCTTCCTGTTTGGCGCGCTCACCCTGCCCTTTGGCTTGTGGATGCGAAGTAACCTTCCAGAGACTCTGCACCGGCGCGAGGAGATGGCATCCGTTGCGTCGAGCGCCAAGGGTCGCGGGCCCGTTCGGGGCAATGCGCGCATCGTGATCCTCGGCCTGCTGATTTTGGCAAGCGGGACCATCATTACCTATGTGACACAATATATGACGACTTACGCCGAGAACACGCTACGCGTCTCGACCAACGTCGCTTTCGCCACGACGGCGGTCAGCAATGGCGCGGGCATTGTCGGCGCACTCTGCGGGGGCTGGCTGGCGGATCGCGCCGGGCGCTGGCCGGTGATGGTATGGCCGCAGTTCCTGGCGCTGCTGATGACCTATCCGGTGTTCCTGTGGATCGTCGCCACCCATAGCGCCTGGGCATTGCTGGGCGGTCTGGGCGTTCTCACCCTGGTCGGCTCCATCCCCTACAGCGCCTTTTATGTGGCCTTCACCGAGAGCCTCCCCAAAAACATCCGTGGCCGCGCGGGAGCGACGATTTACGCCGTCGCCATCGCCGCTTTCGGCGGCACGGCGCAATTGATCGTCACCTGGTTGATTCACGCGACCGGGAGTGCGCTCGCGCCGGCCTGGTACATGCTTTTCGCCACAGCCGTCGGGCTTGTGGCGATGACGGTAATGCGCGAGAGCGCGCCGGTTCTGACAAAACCCCAATGCCGATCAGAGCCTGAAAGTTGAACCGCCAAAGAGAGCAAAGGTCCGCAGACGGATCAGCGCCAGGACGGAAACCGATGGCCGCGCAGTATCAGAATTTGACGCTGATGGCGTCGGAGACGTCGGGCTCCTCGCCAGTGGCGTAGGCCTTGGCCATTTCCCACGCGAACAACAGTGTGGAGTCGGATGCAATCCACATTTTGCCGTCCCTCGGCGTGAACATGAGGAGGCCCAGGTCGGGATCGTCTTTTCCTTGCTTGTACCAGGCGGCAATGGAAGGGCCCCACAGGCGCTCGATCGCCGCTCGATCGGGGTTCTGCACGATGGCGCCTTCGAGCCAGGCGTAAAAATCATGGTCTTTGCCGATCAATACGATCCGCCCTGTGGCGCCGAGACCCACTTTCGCAGTCAGGTTGCCCGACTTTCTGGAAAAAAAATAGATTAGCGATTGGGCGTCGTCGACATGCGCGACCATCGGCCGCATCTCGCCATCGCCGTCCGCCAAACCAAGCATGACCACCCCGGTCCGGCTGATTTCGGCGAGCAGCGCCGCCGCGGGGTTTTTCCTTGCTTCCGCGACATCGGCCATAGACCTACCTCCCTCCCCAGACCTTCGTTGGGCCGCGATCAGGTCGCTAGCGTAAGCAATACCGTCATTGGGCGGCTGCTTGCGCCATCAGCAACAATCTCGCTACGCCGACGGTTCCAAAACGTCCTTCGATGCGCGCGCCGAAGGCGTCATGGCGCGCCAGGACCGGCAGGATCTCCCCGCACTCGCCAGCAAAGCGGGAGGGTGTCCGTCTGGTAAACTGGGAATGAATGGCTGGCGACGAAGCGCCAGACAAATCTTCGCCGGCTTTGCGGTGGCGGACTTTGATTTTCCAGGTCGAAGGGATGAACTTGTTTGGCCGTCGTCTTAGTCCGCGCCGCGCAAATCGAAAAGACTTTTGAGATGGCTCGGCTGCGACCGCAGATATTGATCGGGCGCTCTCACATGGGCGCCGAAATGCGCCGCAGCGTGCCAGGGCCAGCGCGGATCGTAGAGCATGGCGCGCGCCAGAGCGATCAAATCGGCGTCACCGTCTGCGAGGATGGCTTCAGCTTGGTCGAATTCGGTAATGAGGCCGACCGCGACGACAGGCATCGCGACCGCCGCCTTGATTTGCCGCGCCAGCGGAACCTGATAATTGGGCCCGACCGGAATTTTCGCCGGCGCAAGGCCGCCGCTCGAGACGTGGATGGCGGCGCAGCCGCGTTTTTCGAGCGCCTGCGCGAACGCGACCGTCTCCTCGATGGTCCAGCCGCCGTCGATCCAGTCCGTGCCGGAGACGCGCATCGTCACCGCCCGTCCGGCGGGAAAAGCCGCGCGGACCGCGTCGAAGATTTCGAGCGGAAAGCGCATGCGGTTTTCCAACGATCCGCCATAATTGTCGTCGCGCCGGTTGGACAGCGGCGACAGGAACTGGTGGATCAGATAGCCGTGGGCGCCGTGCAGCTGCACCGCCTCGACGCCAAGGCGCGCCGCGCGCCGCGCCGCATCGACGAAAGCGTCGCGCACTCGGATCATATCCTCGCGCCTCAGCGCCACAGGGCTGTTCTCGCCCGGCGCCATGGCGATAGAGGACGGGGCGACGGTCTGCCAGCCCTTTGGCGAGTTCGGAGGAATCTGCGCCCCGCCTTTCCAGGGAAGATCGGTGGACGCCTTGCGCCCTGCATGGGCGAGTTGGACGGCGATCGGCATGGGCGACCAACGCCTGACGCTGTCCAGCACCCGGGCCATGGCGACTTCGCAATCATCCGAATAAAGGCCGACATCGCCATAAGTGATGCGCCCTTCCGGGAGCACGGCCGTCGCTTCGATAGTCAAAAGGCCCGCGCCGGAAAGCGCGAGCTGTCCAAGATGGATGAGGTGCCAGTCGGTCATGCAGCCGTCCATAGCCGAATATTGGCACATGGGCGCGATGACGATGCGGTTTTCGAGCCTCAGATCGCCGACCTGCAAGGGGGAAAAAAGCTTGGCTTCGGACATGCCGATCTTCCGAGGTGGTTGCGGGACATTGAGCATAATGCATGACGCGCCCAAAAGGACCATCGGCGTTCCGGGCCGGTAAAGAGAAATGAAGCCGGCCGCCGGTACATCCGCAGCGGCCCGTTCGCACGGGCTTGTCATTTCTTCCTGACGGGGGCTAGACTAGCGCCAGCGCCGCCGTTTATCCGGGGAGTGTTGGTCCTGAGCCCGCCTGAGCGGCGCCCTGGATTCGGCGCCGAGGCGAATGAGGGGCTGTCGCGAGCCGCGCGGAGCAGTTGACGTGCAACGACTAGGTTACGCCATAGTCGTCGGCGGGACGCCAGGGAGTCATCACAATGGCCGACACACAGACTTTTGCCGTGCAGATTCCTCCAGAACTCGTCCAATACTGGGGATGGTTCCTGATATTCGGGATCGGATTGCTCGCGCTTGGCGTCGCCGCCATTGCGCGATCCTTCACAGCCACGGTCGCCTCGATGTTGTTCTTCGGATGGCTGCTGCTGATTGCGTCGGGCATTGAAGTCGTCCAGGCCGTCCTGGTTGGGCATTGGGCCGGTTTCTTCCACCATTTGCTGGCGGCGATTCTCTATGGGGTGGCCGGCCTATTGCTGGTAGCGAGACCACTGATCAGCGCCGAGGTGCTGACCCTCGCAATGGCCATGTTCTTCCTGATTGGCGGGCTGTTTCAACTGATCGGCTCGTTCGTGGTTGCTCTCCCAGGCTGGGGCTGGCAGGCGGCGGACGGAATCATAACGCTTATCCTTGGCGCCATGGTTCTTACGCAGTGGCCCGCCTCAGGACTTTGGGTGATCGGCCTGTTTATCGGGATTGATCTTTTTTTCTATGGCTGCGCATGGATCGCGCTGGCGCTCGGGTTGCGCGGCGTGGGGTAAACCGCCTCCCTTCCGCGAACCTTGGCCCAAATAATTGCCGAACGCCAGAAGCGCCCGCTCATGAAACCTTCCTTGCCTCTATAGCCTCCTGGCGACCTATGACGGCGTCGATCGCAGCCAGTTTCGCCTGTTCGACCGCGGAAATGGCGTAGTCAATCGCCATGCTGGCTTCCCACTCCAGTTCGTCTGCGCGGTTCTCGGCGCGCTCGGCGTCGAGCTCTTTCTTCCATTGTTTGACGTTCGCCTTGAGCGTATCGGCATCGGCGGAAACCTTTGCCTTGAGCGCGTCGAAGCTGCTCGAGACGGCGCTGCTGGCAGACTGCATGTCCTGCTTCAGCTTTTCGACCGATTGCGTTGCTGAAGCGCGCAACTGTTCGCGGCGCGCTGCAATCTTGTCATGAGTCTCCTTCTTCGATGCCGCAAAGTCATCCTCAGCTTTTTTTGCCTGAACCGATAAATCGGAGAGCTGTTCAGAGATTGGTCTTCCCATCACTGTTTCCTCCTAGACTCTATGTTCGCCCGCTGAAGGCGATGGCTGCCCGTCCCATCGCATGTCCCTAATCGAGGATTGCGCCGGGTTGGCCGGCGCCGCGCCTCAGACATGGGGGGGACGGGCCTGATGAATAATATCATTTTTTTGGATTGGATGTCCGTAAAGCGACTAACACGGTCGCCGTCGCAGAGGACGCTCGTGGCGGCGAGGTCCGATGCCCGGACAGGCATTGAAAAAACGCTAGCGTCATACTAATTAGTCTGCTATCTATTAGCCTGCTAATGGAGAGCGGTCATGGGTAGCATTTCCTCCGAAACGATCCGATCCGAATTCGGCGTGCGCCTGTCGCGCGTGGGTTTCGCCTGGCGCCAGCAGATCGACATTGAATTCAAACAGCGTGGCGGATTGACCGCTTCGAAATGGCGTCCGCTTTTCATGCTGGGTCGACTGGGCGATGGCGTTCGCCAGAAGGACCTGGCCGCAGCGCTTTCGATCGAAGGCCCGTCGCTGGTTCGGTTGCTCGATGACCTCGAAACTCATCGCCTGATCGAACGCCGCGCGGATCTGGGCGATCGTCGCGCCAAGACAATCCATCTGACCCCGGAAGGCTGGGACGCTTATCGCAGCCTCAAGGAAATCACCGGCAAATTCGCGGCCCATTTCCTGGACGGCATTTCCGATGAAGAGTTTCAAATCTGCATCGGCGTGCTTGATCGAATCGAGGCGCGACTCAACTCGGCCAACGAGGCGGAGGCCGCGTGATGACGGATGTGCTGGCGTTGCAGACGAATCCGGCCGACCCTCCGGCGAAGATCCGGCACCACGTCTTTCGGGTTTTTGCGAAATTGCGGGCGGCTCCGCCCACGCTGCCGGTCAGCGCTTTGTATTTCGCCCTGACCACGACTTTCGCGGCCTTGCTGGCGCTGTTCGTCGCCTTCTGGTTGCAGTTGGACAGCCCTTCCTCCGCGATGGTGACGGTTCTTATCGTGGCGGCGCCCGTGCGCGGCATGGTTCTTTCCAAAAGCCTCTATCGCATGCTCGGCACCTTTGTCGGCGGCGGCGTGGCGCTCCTTCTCGTCGATCTGTGCGGACAGAATTCCGAAATTTTCATTCCGGCTCTGGCGGTCTGGGTCGCCCTATGCACGGCTTTGGCCACGATGCTGCGCAATTTCCGCGCCTACGCCGCGGTCCTCGCCGGCTACACGGTCCCGCTGATCGGCCTCTCGGCGATTCAGGCGCCAGAACACGCCTGGGATATCACCATAGCCCGCGTCGCCGTCATTACCGTGGGGATCGTCTGCGCCGGCGTGGTCACCAGCGTCTTCCTGCCCGGCGGCGCCCGGCGCGACCTGGCGCCCCGTTTGCGCGGCGCGATCCTCCTGACGCTCAGCCTCGCGCATGATGCGTTGAATGGCGCCGCCGAAGCCTTGCCCGAAAGCCGCTATGTCGAAGCCACCGGCCGTATCCTGGGCATCGACAGCCTGATCGAATTCGCGGCGACGGAATCGCCTCGCGTCGCGCGTCGGGCCAACGCCCTGCGCAGCGCCATCTCCGCGCTGATCGCTGCGATCACGGCGCTGCGCGCCATCGCCGACCTGCCGCCGAACAGCCTGACCGAGGATCCCGAACTCGTGGCCGATATGCGCGACCGGCTGGACGGCGTCGCCCTTCGCTTGGGCCACGGCGACGCCGTCCCGGCTGAATCTTTTGTTGAGATGCGCGCAAGATTGGCGCTCGCCGGCGACCGCGTCGAGCAAAGCCCGTCATCCTCGCTGGAGGCGCTGCAATTCCTCGACAATCTCGATGAACTCGTCACGCAGATAGACGCGGCGAGGCTGGACCTGGACGCTTTCGTCGCCGACCGCCCCGCGCGCACAATCGTTTCGATCGGCTATCCGGTGGATTTCAGAGCCGCGCTGCGCAACGGCTTTCGCGCCTTTCTGGGCATCGTCGCCGCAGGGGCCTTCTGCTACGTGACCGGTTGGAGCGACGCCGCGCAAATGCCGCTGGCGGTGGCTGTCATTTGCAGCCTCCTGGCGCTCCAGCCTAATCCTGCCGTCGCCAGCATCGCTTTCGCGATCGGCGTCTGCGTCGGCGACATCGCGGCGCTCTTCTGCCAGTTCTTCCTGCTGAGCCGGGTCGATGGCTTCCCTCTACTGGCCATGTGCGTGGCGCCCTTCCTGATGGCGGGCCTGCTCGCGACGGCCAATCCACGCCTCGCCGGCGTCGCCAGTGGTTTCCGCATCTTTTTCGTGGTGGCTCTTGCGCCGACCAACCCGATGACCTTCAACGCCGCTTCTGCGCTCAACAACGCTTTGGTGTCCATGGTTGGCGCAATATTCGCCGCCTATGTCTATCGCGCGGTTCTGCCGACAAACCTGCGCGTGGAAACCGCGCGGCTGTTACGTGCGATCAGCGCCGAACTCGCGCAGATTCGCAATCGCCCCGCTGGCGACCGGGCGGTGACCGAAAGCCGCATCTATCATCGACTCATCCAGCTCGCGACGCGCCTCGACGCCACAGCGCCGGAAGGACAAGAGCTGCTCGCCAAAGCCTATGCCGAATCGAGGATGGCGCTTGCGCTTCAACGAGCCCGCGCGGCGTTGAATGAAGCAGACGTGACGAACAGCGCCCGCGATCTGCTCGAAAAGGCCATTTCCGTCAGCCCTTCCGCCGCTGACTTGTCCAAGGCGGCGCATGCGCTCGCCGCCATCGGTCGCGTTGCCACGCCTTTGTCGCGTCAGGCGCTGATTCGCGCTGCAGCGGCATTGGCCGAGGCCGCCACGCTGGTGGCAGTGTCATCAAATCAACTTCGAGTCGTTTGAGGTCTTTCGTCATGCCCAAGGATATCATTGTCGACGGCGTCTATTTCACTCCGCTCGTCGCTTATTACCTGGCGGCTTTCGCTGCGTTCCTGATCTGCCGCTGGCTGATCGTCCGCACGAATCTCGAACGGGCGTTCTGGCATCCCGAACTCGCGGAAACTGGCTTGTTCATGGTCATTCTCGCGGCAGTCGCCCGTATCTTCTGACGCGGGCTTGCGTAACCGTCGGATAGAACCGGCTTTGGAATTTTGTTCGAGCGCTTTCTCAGGAGAAGCCGAACCGGCTACCCCCGAACCGAAGCGCCAGAAGCTTGGAGAAAGTACATGCGTAATGCGTTCAAAAACGTCCTGCGCTTCGGCGCGACCCTCGCCCTGCTGGCGGCCGGCGCCGCGGCTGGATTCGACCTCTGGAGTTTTTACACCGAGGCGCCCTGGACGCGCGACGGCCGCGTCCGCGCCGAAACCGTGTCGGTCGCGCCGGAAATTTCCGGGCGGATCGTCGACCTCAAGGCGGCGGACAACGCCTTCGTCCACAAGGGTGATGTTCTCTATACCATCGACCAGACCGACTATCGGCTGAACGTCGCCATCGCCGAAACTCAGCTCGATACGCGCAAACACGATCTGTCCGTCAAGGCATCCGACGACGAGCGACGCGAAAAATTATCCAACGCCACTGTTTCCGAGGCGGAACGCGAGCGTTTTCGCGGCGCTGCGGCCATCGCGCGGGCCGCCCAGGCCGAAGCCTTGGCGCAACTCGACAAGGCCAAGGTCGATCTCGAACGCACAATCGTGCGCGCGCCGGCCAATGGCTACATCACCAATTTGCGGCTGCGCGTCGGCGATTATGCGACCAAGGGCGCAGCCAACGTCGCGATCGTCGACAGTGATTCATTTTGGGTCGCGGGCTATTTCGAAGAAACCAAGCTCGCCAACATCCATGTCGGGGACCCGGCGAGCGCCGCGCTGATGGGTTTCGACAAGCCGGTCGTTGGCCATGTCGAAAGCATCAGTCGAGGCGTAGCCGACCAGAACGGCGCGGCCGACGGCAAGGGACTGGCCAACATCAATCCCGTCTTC
>NZ_JBKQOU010000220.1:0-11133 GCF_052145335.1 Rhodoblastus sp. | reverse complement strand
CGGCGCTCAGCGCCTTGGCGATTCTCTCGAGTTTCTTCTCCGCCGTCTCGCCGGCATATTTACGCGGATGCAGTGTGACCGCGCCGAGCGGCGGCGCCGGACGGTCGGACCACAAGCCGTCGATCGGATTTTCCCCGCTCGCGACCAGAACCGCGCCGGCCTTTTGCGCAGCGGCTATGAAGCGCTCGACCTGCGCCGGCGTGTGCAGCCAGGGATCGTAGCCGATGCGCCAACCCTTGCGCGCTTCCTTGGCGAGCCATTCGCCGGGCGAGGTTTCGCCTATGCCGACGAGCGCGAAAACCTTGGCGTCGACCTGTTCACGGGCCTGCACAGTATAGCGGCCATCGACGAACAGCGCCGCCTTGTCGCGCAGCACGATGGCGAAACCGGCGCTGCCGGTGAAACCGCTCAGCCAGGCGAGGCGCTCCTCGCAGGGGGCGACGTATTCGTTCTGATGGGCGTCGGCGCGTGGAACGAGAAAGCCGTCGAGCTTCGCCTTTTTGAGCGCGGCGCGAAGGTTTTTTACCCGCGAGGCGCCGAGCGAGGGATCGGCGGTTTCGACATAGGTCTGGAAATGGGACTCGAACATTTGAACAAGTCTAAAGAGCTTTTCGCGTCACGGAAACGGGAAAACGCTTGCAGCCTGCTTAATCGCAAGGAAGAGGCCTCGGCGCCGCGCCGCCGCGCCGCAGCAGCAGCGTCGCCCAGCCGTCGAGGTCGCGGCGGCGGGCGAGGGCGAAACCCTGCGCTCCCCAGGCCGACAGCACGCCGGGAACGTCGCGCGCCAAAAGCCCCGACAGCACCACGTCGCCGCCCGGCGCCAGCAGCGGGGAGGCCGAGCGCGCCAGCAGCCGCAAGGGCTTGGCGAGAATATTGGCGAGGATCAGGTCGTAACGGCCTTTGGCGTTCAGCGCCGGATGCGCCGCGCCCTTGGCGACGACCGGGCGCAGCCAGGGGCCGGCGCCATTGAGCACTGCGTTTTTGCGCGCGGCAGCCACCGCCTCGGCGTCGATATCGCCCGCCGCGACGGGCGTGTGCAGGGCGAGGGCTGCGGCCAGCGCGAGGGTGCCGGCGCCACAGCCGATGTCGAGCACATGACGCGGACGGCGATTTTTCAGGATGTCGTCGAGAAACAAGAGACAGCCGCGCGTCGTCCCGTGGTGGCCGGTGCCGAACGCCAGCGCCGCCTCGATTTCCATGGCGATGTCGTTGGGCCTCCGGCGTTCGCGGTCATGGCCGCCATGCACCAGGAAACGCCCGGCGCGCACGGCGGAAAGTCCTTCCAGCGCCGAGGCCACCCAGTCTTTCTTTTCCACGCGGCCGAAAGCGATCCGCCCGGCCAGTTCCTCGCCGACGGCGCAGGCGACCAGGGCGCGGACATTGTCCTCGTCCGGAGCATGGCCGAAATAGACTTCGACCATCCAGGGCGTCGAAGCCCAGGAGGCGGTCGAGGCGTTCTCCTCGAAAGCGGCCGCCGCCGTCTCGGCCGGGTCGAAGGTCTCGACCACGAGATCGGCGATGGAGCGGGCCTGGGCCTCGTCGCATTTGAGCCGCATCACATGGGCGGCGTTATTGGGGGGCAAACCTTCGAGCATTCGCGCGCTCTAGCATGAGGCGGCGATCAAGTCGATGCGGCTTGCACACTGCGCAAGCGCCGTTATGGTGGGCAGCGCAACGGTGAGGGTACAATGCGGATCTTTGCTATTTTTGCTGTGATCGGCCTGGCTTTTCCCCAGTTCGCCGCCGCCGACGCGCCGAGGGCGGAAAAAATGGCGACCGCTCCCGTTCTGGCCTTTGGCGAGCGAAACCCATCCTGTCTGGAATGGACCGATGGCTGCGTCGTCTGCCTGCGCGGCGCGTCGGGAAGAAGTTGCTCGACGCCGGGAATCGCCTGTCAGCCGACCGAAATCCACTGCAAGCAATTGGACAGATAAAGCTTTCTCGTCAAATTCTTGTCCCGCGACGATGAAAATGCACAATGCGCGCTTGCGAGCGGCGGCGAAGCGATTCGCCTTGAACGACGTTGCGCAGGAAAACCGCCGAAAGGGGGCTTGTCTCATGCGTTGTCCCTATTGCGGCAGTCTCGACACCCAGGTGAAGGACTCGCGTCCGACCGACGACAGTTCATCGATCCGCCGCCGTCGCGTCTGTCCGGATTGCGGCGGACGTTTCACCACTTTCGAGCGCGTGCAATTGCGCGAGCTGACGGTTGTGAAGAAATCGGGCAAGCGTGCGCCGTTCGACCGCGACAAGCTGATGCGCTCGGTGCAGGTCGCGCTGCGGAAAAGGCTGGTCGATCCCGAACGCGTCGATCGCATGATCAACGGGCTGGTGCGCCAGCTCGAAAGCTCGGGCGAGGCGGAAGTTCCGTCGGAAAAGATCGGCGAACTGGTGATGCAGGGGCTTAAACCCCTCGATGAAGTCGCCTATGTGCGCTTCGCCTCGGTCTATCGCAATTTCCGCGAGGCGCGCGATTTCGGGCCGCTGCTCGATGAATTGTCCTCCGAAGAGGGCGGGCCGCCGCCGGAAAAGTCGAAACAGGACGTCTGATATGGCGCTTTCCGGTGAGGACGAGAGGTTTTTCCTGGCCGCCCTGGCGCTGGGAAGGCGCAACCTCGGCGCGACCGCGCCCAATCCAGCGGTCGGCGCCCTCGTGGTCCGCGATCGCGTCGTGGTCGGACGCGGCTGGACGGAAGTGGGCGGACGCCCTCACGCCGAGCCGCTCGCGCTCGCCCTGGCCGGCGAACAGGCGCGTGGCGCCACTTTATATGTGACGCTCGAACCCTGCGCCCATCACGGCAAGACGCCTCCTTGCGCCGAGGCGGTCTCCGCGTCGGGCGTGACGAGGGTCGTGGCGGGGCTCGCCGATCCCGATCCGCGCGTCGCCGGAGAGGGGTTCGCGCTGCTGCGCGCGGCGGGGATCGAGGTTGAGGCCAACGTCTTCCCAGACCTCTGCCGGCGGGCGCATCGCGGCCATATTCTCCGCGTCACCGAGCAGAGGCCGATGGTGGCGCTGAAAATCGCACAGACGGCGGACGGCCAGGCGGCAGGCGGGGAGCACGACAGGCGCCTGGCCATCACGGGGCTGGCCGCCAATCTGCGCACCCATGTCCTCCGGGCCATGCACGACGCAATCATGGTCGGCATCGGCACGGTGCTCGGCGACGACCCGCTGATGACCGTCCGCCTCGCCGGATGCGACCGCCGCCCGCTTCGCGTGGTTCTGGACGCGCGGCTGGACCTGCCTTTGCGCTCCCGCCTTGTCGTCGGGGCGCGGGAAGCCCCGGTTCTGGCGATCTGTGGCGAAGGCGCCCCGCAGGAAAAACGCGACGCCCTGCTCGCTCAGGGGGTTGAAATTGAAAATTGCGCGCTCGACGGCGCCGGCAGGCTCGAGCTGCGCGCCGCCTTGGGCGTTCTGGCGCGGCGGGGGATCACGCGGGTGTTTTCGGAAGGCGGGCCGCGCGTCGCCGCCGCCTTGATCGCGCAAGGACTGGCCGACGAAATGGTGCTGTTGACCAGTCCGCGGCCGCTGGGGCGGCCCGGCGTCGAGGCTTTGTCGGAGCCCTCGCGGGCCGCACTGGCCGATCCATCGGCCTTCAGGATCGTCGAGCAAGGGTTTTTCGGCGCCGATTCGTTCATTTTTTACGAAAGGTTATGAGGAAATGTTCACCGGATTGATTAGCGATGTCGGCCTGCTGCTTTCGGTCGAAAAACGCGGCGATCTGAGACGGCTGAAACTGGCCTCGCGTTATCCGGCGGATAGCCTGTCGCTCGGCGCTTCGGTGGCGCATAACGGCGTCTGCATGACCCTCGTCGGGTTCGGCCCTTGGGCGAAACAGGATGGCGCGGAAGGCGACGGCTACGTCAGCTGGCATGAGGTGGATGCGGCGGCGGAGACTTTGGCCGTGACCACGGCCGGGCAATGGGCGGCCGGCGACCGCATCAACCTGGAGCGGGCGCTCAAGATCGGCGACGAGCTGGGCGGCCATCTGGTGTCCGGCCACGTCGATGGCGTGGCGCGGCTGGTCGAGCGCCGCGACTTCGACGGTATGGCGCATTTCGACATCGAGGCGCCAAGGCAATTCGCCAAATTCATCGCCGAAAAAGGCTCGGTGGCGCTGGATGGAACCTCGTTGACGGTCAACAAGGTCGCCGGCAACCGCTTCACCATCCTGCTGATCCCGCATACGCTCGACGTCACTATCTGGGGAGGACGCAAGGCGGGCGACGCTATCAATCTGGAAGTGGACACAATGGCCCGCTACGCCGCGCGCCTGGTCGAGGCGGCGGCGGAGTAGGGCGCTCGGACGGCGTCAGCGGCAGGCGAGGATCGAGTCGAGCAAGCCCGGAAAGCGCGCCTCCATATCTTCGCGTCGCAGCATGTTGATGTTTTCGACGCCCTTTTTGACCGTTCGCAGCACGCCAGCCTCACGCAGAACACGGAAATGGCCGGTCAGGGTCGAGCGCGGCATGTCCGGGAAGGGCGCCGACTCGGTGCAGTTCTTGCCGTCGCAATGGGCAAGCAAACGCACGATCTCGAGGCGCGTCGGATCGCCAAGGGCGGCAAGCAAGCCCGTCAGCGTGATGTCTGCCTGCGCGGGATGGAGAAATCTGCTCATGTTCTCGTTATAGACTTTTTTCGCGCGGCGCGCACCCCGGCCGCGCTTGACACGTTATTATATTACGATAGTTTCGAAATATCGTAATAATAAATTCGGAGTGGGGCATGTCGCAGAGATTCCTTGGCAAGACAATTGCGGTCACGGGCGGTTCGACGGGCATAGGATTGGCTTCGGCGGAGGCGTTTTTGCGAGAGGGCGCAACGCGGGTTTATATCACCGGCCGCAATCAGGCGACCTTGGCCGAAGCGACGGAGCGCCTCGGCCCGCAATCGGTGGCGGTGGCCGGCGATGTCGCCAATCTGGCGGATCTCGAAAAGCTCAAGACGAAAATCGAGAGCAATGGCGACCGGCTCGACGTGATCTTCGCCAATGCCGGGGTGGCCGAATTCAACGCCTTCGGCGCGACCTCCGAGGGCGAATTCGACAAGATTTTCGGCATCAACGTCAAGGGCCTGTTCTTCACCGCACAGACTTTGCTGCCGTTGCTGCGCGACGGCGGCGCCATTGTGCTGACGGCCTCGATCGCGGGCAGCACGGGGATGGCCAATCTGAGCCTTTACAACGCCTCGAAGGCGGCGGTGCGCTCTTTCGCCCGCACCTGGGCCAACGATTTGAAGGGGCGGGGCATTCGCGTCAATGCGGTCAGCCCCGGCGTGACCGAGACTCCAATTCTTCATAAAGGTTTGAATTTGACCGCAGAACAACAAGCCGGCTTCATCGCTTATGTTCAGTCCAACGCTCCCGCGGGCCGCGCAGCGTCGCCGGAGGAAATCGCCGCCCCCGTTTTGTTTCTCGCGTCATCCGACGCCAGCTATGTGAACGGCGCCGAATTGAGCGTCGATGGCGGTCTGGCGCAAGTCTGAAATGGCGGGCGGCGCGGGATTGCCGCGCCGCCGCGCTTCGATCGGCCTCAGCCTTGCTGGATTTTTCCGCCGGGCGTCAGCTTGTCGATCAGGTTAGGCAGCGCCTGGGCGAGCAATTGCGACATCTGCTCGGGGCTGATGCCGGCCTGCTGCGCGATTTCGGCGATCTTGCCTTGGCCGATCACCGAATTGATCTGCTCGGCGCTGATCGGTTGGTTCTGGCCGGTTCCGACCCAGCTCTCCGCCGCCTGGCCGTGACCGGCCTGGCGGAACTGGTTGAGCAGCGAATCCAGTCCGCCGGAAACTGCGGTCCCGGCCGCAGCGCCGCCCAGCGCGCCGCCAAGCTGGCTGTTGGCGAGCCCGCCAAGCGAACTGGCGATATTGCCGAGAAGGCCGCCAAGGCCCCCGCCGGAGGCTTGCTGCGCGCCTTCGGGCGGCAGCTGCGGCGCGGGAGCGGCGTCTTCTTTCTTGCCGCCGAAAATATGGCCGAGGATCAGGGCGCCGGCCGCGATCATCAACGGTTTGACGAAATCGTTGCCCGGCACCGATTCCTTAACGGCATCGTCGAATTGACCCATTATTCCCTCCTCAAAAGAGGCGCGCCGTCTTGAATGACGGCGCGCCAGTTTGGGTTCCCGGCGGCCGTTACGCAAGTGACAAATTGTTCTTTTAAAAAGGAGCGTTTCGCGCTCAACTCAGCGTGCCCCTGACCGATTCCGGACGGGGGCGCGGCGGAGTAACGCGCCAATTTTGGGGAGATTTTCCGCATGGGCATTCTGAGCTGGATCATTCTCGGACTGATCGCCGGTTTTATCGCCAGCAAGTTCGTCTACAAGAGCGGGCAGGGCATGGTCATGAACCTCGTGCTCGGCATTGTCGGCGCGATCGTCGGCGGCTTGATCGCCACCAATATTTTCGGGTTCAGCGGGGTCTCGGGCGTCAATATTTACAGCATCCTGGTCGCCACCGGCGGCGCCGTCGTCGCGCTCTGGATTTACGGCAAGGTCACCGGCGGCCGCCAGCTGTAAGTTCCGGCGCCACATCCCTTTTCGAGAATTTTCCTCCGCGCTGTCCTTGCCGGGTTGCGCGGAAGCGGCTCACGTACTACTCGTTCGGGCCCCTCCCTTAACCAGGAAGCCCCATGGCGGAGCCCCAAAGAGTTCCTGAGCCGCAAGAATCCGTTCAGGGCGCGCGTTTTCTCGTCATCGAAGCGCGGTTTTACGATTCCATTGGCGCCCTTCAGCTCGAGGGCGCGACGCAGGCGCTTGCCGCCGCGCAGGCGAAATGGAGCGTGGTCCAGGCGCCCGGCGCGCTGGAGATTCCCGCCGCCGCCGCCATTCTGCTCGACGCGGCGGAACAGGCCGGCGAGCCCTATGCCGGCGTCATCGCTCTCGGTTGCGTCATTCGAGGCGAAACATATCATTTCGAGATCGTCGCCGGCGAAAGCGCCCGCGCGCTGATGGATCTCTCCGTGAGCCGCCGGCTGCCGCTGGGCAATGGCGTCCTGACCGTCGAGAACGAGGCGCAGGCGCTTGTTCGCGCCGACAAGGCGCAGCTGGACAAGGGCGGCGACGCCGCGCGCGCCGCGCTGGCCATGTTCCGGTTGAAACTGCAGGCGGGACACATCTGATGGCCGCTGAAAACCGCTCCGCCGCCCGGCTCGCCGCCTCACAGGCCCTCTACCAGATGGAAGTGACGGGCAAGGGCGTCAAGGAAATCCTGGCCGAATTCGAGACCTGGTGGATTGGCCAGGAGGTCGAGGGCGAACAATACAAGCCGGCGGAAATCGCTTTTTTCCGCTCCATCGTCTCCGGCGTGGTGCAGGACCAGGTCGCCATCGACCGCGCCGTCGACCAGACTTTGGCCGACGGCTGGCCCTTGCGGCGGATCGAGGCGCTGATGCGCGCCATTCTTCGCGCCGGCGCTTTCGAATTGCTGAAACGCGGCGATATCCCGGCGCGGGTGGCGATCAAGGAATACGTCGATGTCGCTGGCGCCTTTTTCGATCGCGACGAGGCCGGCATGATCAACGCCGTGCTTGATACGCTGGCGCGAAAGACACGGGCGGCTGAGTTTTCGGCCTGAGGCCGATTCGGGAATCGGGGCCGTCGTGGATGAACCGGAACTGATCGCCCGTTATTTCGCGCCGCTCGCCGGGCCGGGGGGCTTGGGGTTGCGCGACGACGCCGCCCTGCTGGCGCCGCCGCCGGGAAAAGAACTGGTGTTGACTGCCGACGCCCTGGTCGCCGGCGTTCATTTCTTCCAGCAGGACCCGCCCGGAAAAATCGCCGCCAAGGCTCTGGCCGTTAATCTGTCCGACCTGGCCGCCAAAGCCGCTGAGCCCTTGGGTTTCCTGCTCACCTTGGCCTTGCCGCGCGACTGGTCGCTCGACTGGCTCGAAGCCTTTTCTCGCGGCCTGGGAGAAATGGCCTCGGAAAACCATTGCCCGCTGCTCGGCGGCGATACGGTGGCGACTCCCGGCCCGCTCACCCTGTCGATCACGGCGCTGGGCGCGGTCGCCGCGGGCGCCATGAAACGGCGGACCACGGCCTCGCCGGGCGACGCGCTCTATGTCTCGGGAACCATCGGCGACGCGGCGCTCGGGCTCATCCTGCGCCGGGCCGAATGTTCCGGAGAGACGCCGCCGCGCTGGGCGTCCGGCCTTTCATGCGAGCAGCGTGAATTTCTGGTTGGCCGTTATCTCCTGCCTCGGCCGCGTCTGGCGCTCGTTCCCGCCTTGCGCGCGGCCAGCGCCGCCATGGATGTTTCCGACGGGCTGATCGGCGATCTGCGCGCACTGGCGCGAGCTAGCGGCGTCGCCGCGCAAGTGAGTTTAAGCCGGATTCCGCTGTCCGACGCCGCCTCGGCGGCGCTCGCCGCCGATCCGGGCCTTTTCGACACAATGGTCTGCGGCGGCGACGATTATGAAATTCTTTGCGCCGTTCCGCCGCAAGCCGCCGCCGCATTCGAGAATTTTTCGCGCGACGCCGGCGTTCCGGTGACCGCCATTGGCGCCTTGGCCGCGGCGGAAGCGGGCGAGTTGCTCACCGGCCGCGATGGGCGGAAGCAAAATTTTCTACGCGATCGCTTCAGCCATTTCTAACTGAGCAGCCGCTTCCCGCAGGATTCTTTGCGTCTGCGACAGAATGACGCCGACTTTTATCGAGGGCCCGCGCCAACCGGCATTGCGGCTTGCGCGGCTTTATGGAAGATTTGCGCCCCGAAACCGTAGAGTTTGATTCTGGACAATGCTGTTCGTCGCAAAATGACGGACTTGTCAGTGTCAGAATAAGTTTAGGTAAAAAAAGGGCGGGAATAATGGCGATTTGGCTCATCATTTTATGTGGACTGCTGTCGATAGTTTACGGCGTCGTCACAGTCCGGCAGGTCATGGCGGCCGACGCCGGCACGGCGCGGATGCAGGAGATTTCGGCGGCGATCGCGGAAGGCGCGCAGGCCTATCTCAAACGGCAATATCTCACCATCGGCATTGTCGGGGTGGTCATCTTCATCGCCCTTTATTTGTTGCTCGGCGGCAAGGTCGCGCTGGGCTTCCTGATCGGCGCCTTCCTTTCCGGCGCCGCGGGCTTCATCGGCATGAACGTGTCGGTTCGCGCCAATGTGCGCACCGCCCAGGCCGCGACCAAGTCGCTGGCGGGCGGCCTCGACATCGCCTTCAAGGCGGGCGCGGTCACCGGCCTTCTGGTCGCCGGTCTCGCCCTGCTTGGCGTGTCTGTCTATTTCGCCGTCCTCACTGGGCCGATGGGTCTCCACATCAATGATCGCGAAGTGGTCGATTCTCTGGTCGCGCTTGGTTTCGGCGCCTCGCTGATCTCGATCTTCGCCCGTCTCGGCGGCGGCATCTTCACCAAGGGCGCCGACGTCGGCGCCGATCTGGTCGGCAAGGTCGAGGCCGGCATTCCCGAGGACGATCCGCGCAATCCGGCGACCATCGCCGACAATGTCGGCGACAATGTCGGCGACTGCGCCGGTATGGCGGCTGACCTCTTCGAGACCTATGCGGTGACGGTTGTGGCGACCATGGTCCTGGCGTCGATCTTCTTCGCCAAATCGGATGTGCTGGCTTCGACCATGCTTTATCCGCTGGCGATCTGCGCCGCCTGCATCATCACCTCGATCGTCGGCGCGGGCGCTGTCAAGCTTGGCTTCAACAATTCGATCATGGGCGCGCTTTACAAGGGCCTGATCGTCACCGGCGCGCTGTCGGTGGTTGGCCTCGCCGTCGCGACGCAATTCCTGATCGGCTGGGGCTCGATCGGCGAGGTCGCCGGTAAAGCGGTGACCGGCGCCAATCTCTTCGTCTGCGGCCTGGTCGGCCTGGCTGTGACCGGCGCCATCGTCGTGATCACCGAATATTACACCGGCACCGGCAAGCGTCCGGTGGTGTCCATCGCCCAGGCTTCGGTCACCGGCCATGGCACCAATGTCATCCAGGGTCTCGCGGTGTCGCTGGAATCGACGGCGCTGCCGGCCATGGTGATCGTGTTCGGCATCATCGCGACCTATCAGCTCGCCGGCCTGTTCGGGACGGCGATCGCGGTGACGACCATGCTCGGCCTGGCCGGCATGATCGTGGCGCTCGACGCTTTCGGTCCCGTGACCGACAACGCCGGCGGCATCGCCGAAATGGCGGGCCTGCCCAAGGAAGTGCGGCAGTCCACCGACGCGCTCGACGCGGTCGGCAACACCACCAAGGCGGTGACCAAGGGCTACGCCATCGGTTCGGCCGGCCTCGGCGCCCTGGTGCTTTTCGCCGCCTATACCAACGACCTGCGCACCTTCGTCGACCAGGGCCTGCCTTACTTTAAGGACGTCGGACGCGTCGATTTCGACCTGTCCAACCCCTATGTCGTGGCGGGCCTGATCTTCGGCGGCCTGATCCCCTATCTGTTCGGCGGCATCGCGATGACGGCGGTGGGTCGCGCGGCCGGATCGGTGGTCGAGGAAGTGCGTCGGCAGTTCAAGGAAAAGCCCGGCATCATGGACGGAACCGAGCGTCCCGACTATGGCCGCGCCGTTGACATGCTGACCAAGGCGGCGATCCGCGAAATGATCATACCGTCGCTGCTGCCGGTGCTGGCGCCGCTCGTCGTCTATTTCGGCGTGCTGGCGATTTCTGGCAGCAAGGCCTCGGCCTTCGCGGCCCTCGGCGCCTCGCTGCTCGGGGTGATCGTCAACGGACTGTTCGTCGCGATTTCGATGACTTCGGGCGGCGGCGCCTGGGACAACGCCAAGAAGAGCTTTGAGGACGGTTTCGTCGACAAGGACGGCGTCACCCATCGCAAGGGTGGCGAAGCCCACAAGGCTTCGGTCACCGGCGACACCGTCGGCGACCCTTACAAGGACACCGCCGGCCCGGCGGTCAATCCCGCGATCAAGATCACCAATATCGTCGCGCTGCTGCTGCTCGCCATTCTGGCGCATCAGGGCATGTGAAATAAAAAAAGCCGTGCGACGAGCCCGGCTTTTTTCGACGATAAAAAACCCCGCGGATCGCTCCGCGGGGTTTTTTGTTGGGTCCTAGAGCCTTTTCCGATCCGATTGAATCGGATCGGGGCTCTAGTTTTTTGTTTTTACGCGTTTTCTTCATGCGAACCGGTATCCACTTCGCTTGAAAACGCTCTAAT
>NZ_JBKQOU010000219.1:0-4512 GCF_052145335.1 Rhodoblastus sp. | reverse complement strand
CTGGGGGGCAAGCCGCGCTTGCGAAGACCGGTCAGCGCGGCGCGCGTCGTGTGCGGCAGCCAGCCGGTGGCCTCGACCAAGGCGTCCAGCGTCGCGCCCTTCCTGGCGCTGAGCATTTCGATCAACTGCGCCTGTTTGGTTCCAGCGCGCGGGGCGGCGTTTTGGCCTGCCCGTTCATCGTGGGAGCGATCGACCGGCTGCTTCTTCGCAGTTGAGGCGTCCTGTATCTCCATTGGCTTGTCGTTCGGAGGGGGCGCGTGCGTAGCTGGGTCCTCGTCGACCCCGATGGCGTTTCGGCCGGCGCGCGTGATCACCAGGCTGATCGGACGATCGTCCTTGTCTACGCGCCATATCGGCATGCCGGACCTGGATCGCGCCTCCCGCATCAGCTTGCGAGCGACCAGGCTCGATCCCACCTTCGAGGCCGCCGCCTTGTTCATTTTCGCTGGCGCGATTGCGATGCCGTCGTCACGCGCGGCAGCAGCCGACAACACGATCAACTGGGTATCCGTGAGCTTTGCCATGATGTTCTCCTCGTCTATCGACAACATCCGTTGTCACCAGCACGACCCCGCAGTGGCCCCGGGCCGGCGGGGCGGGAGCGCCTCATGGCGGCGCGCACACACACTACCGCTCTGTTCGCAATAGAAGTCCAGTAAAACCCGAGGACCCAAGCGTCCTTTGCGCCAAAGAGCGCCAGACCGGGAAGCTGGGGGAAGAAGTTCGAATACCTTCGGGCGATCAAAATGGCGGGCGAACCTGTTCGAGCTTCCCTCGTACGGACCGTTTGATCGGTCATCCGCACCTGCACTGCCGCAAACAAGCCCTGTTCCAGGATCGCTGGGTGCTCGCCGGCAAAACTCACCACGATAGACCGCGGTTCTTTAGCAGATGCGCCCGGTTGTGAGACGTAGTAGCGATAACGGACGCCCTTCTTGTTGGCTTGGCTTAGGCTCATCGGATGATTCGATCGTCGAAGATCAAACCCCGATTGTTTTGCCGTTGACGAGACGCCTTGGTTTTGGCTTGACGCCTTCACGTTCGAGCGAAGCGGCCAATGCGCCAATCGAGCCAAGCCGCAAATAGTCCGTAAAAATCTTGCGCACCAGCGCGGCCTCCTCCGGCACGATTTCGAGCTTCTTGCCAATGCTCCGGTAGCCCATAGGAATTGGTCCGCGCTGGGCGTCGAGCGCAATTGGCTGGCGTCCCTTCGGCAGGACTTTCGCCGGCGGGGCGCCGGGATTTGTCGTGGGGCGCCTTCAGGCGGATTGGCCGGTGGAAGAGCGGTGGATGTTGCTTTCAGTACCCCGTCGATCATGGCGTAAAAGTCCAGAAGCAATTCCTTGCCCAACGATTTCTTGATGAGCTCATATTGTTCGACGATCAGGGGTCTACGGAAAATCGGCCGTTAGTAAACGTCGACGACATCCGGCTTGGCGCTGCTCGTGCAAATGTAAGCTCATGCGGCGTTAAATTGCGCAACGATCGAAAAGCGCTTAATGCGCTCGTCCGCCATCCTGCCGGTAGGCGGCGGGGCTTTTTGAAGTCCATTTGCGGAAAGCCCGATGAAAGGCGGAGGGTTCGGCAAAGCCCAGTTCAAGCGCGATCTCGCTGACCTTTTTCGGACTGTCCAGCAGAAGTTCGAAGGCCAGGTTACGTCGGATTTCCTCCTTGATCGAAGCGTAGGTCAGCCCCTCCTGATTCAGGCGATGGCGAAAGGTCGAAGGAGGCATGCGCAGCGTCTGAGCCAATTGATCGACGCCGGGCCAGTCGGACGGTTTTTGGCGCCGCAATCGGGCGCGGACATTGGCGGCGAGCCCGGCGTCGTGGCGATGGCGCACCAGAATATTGGCGGGCGCGCCGCGCAAGAATTGTTTCAGCGCCCGCTCCGAACGCGTGATCGGCAAGTCGAGGAAGGATTCGTCGAAAGCCAGCCGGCTCTCCTTTTGGCCGAACCGCACCGGCGCGCCGAAAAACCGCCGATGGTCGGCGCCCAGTCCCGGCTCGGGGCAGCGGAAATCGACGAGCCGCAAGGGAATGCGTCTGCCGACCAGCCAGCAGGCGAGCCCGTGCAGCATGATCCACAAGGTCCGGTAGGCGAAGGCGGAACGCGCTTCGCCGGAATCGCGCAAGATGATCTGGGCGACACCGTCCGCCACCGCCAGTTCGCCGCGCGGGTCCATGATCGTCACCGCCAGAAAACGCAGCGCGCGTGGCAAAGCGCGGCGCAGGGTTCCTGCGTGCAGCGCGCAATGGCACATCAAGGTGAAACTGCCGGGAATCATGGCGCGGCCGCCGAGGCCGAAAAACTCGTCGTCCATGCGGTCGGTGATGGCGCGCCAGAGCGCGCCGTAGGCGAGGGCCGAGATTGGCGCCTCGACGGTCAAAGGCAGGCCGACGGAATTCAAAATGTCTTCGCGCGCTATGCTTTGCGGAAGGCAATCCAGCGCCTCCTCCACGAAATGCGGTGAGATCATCCGACGTTCGGAGACGGAAGGCTCGGGTTCCGAGGTGGTAAAAGCGCTAATATTTTTCGGCTGCTTGGTCATGGACAGCCACTTTGTTTTGGCGTCTGATGATGGTCAAGGAGGAAAGGCCTCCGAGAGTAAAAAAAATATCGGGAGGAAAAACAATGATGGCCGATCCGTCCGTCGAAGTGAAATTGCGCACCTATGACGAGCACAAGGCCGCGTTCAAGCCGGAAGACATCGCTGCCCATTTCAGCGGCGATCTGGCGACCGGGATCAACGCCTGCGTCGAATGCTGCGACCGCCATGTCGCGCCGGGCAGCGTCGCCCTGGAATGGGAAAGCGCCGACGGTCGCCGCGCCACCTATACATTCGAGCAGATGCGCGATCTTTCCGCCCGCTTCGCCAATTACCTCAAGTCGCGCGGCGTCGGGCCCGGGGATGTGGTGGCCGGCCTGCTGCCGCGCACGCCGGAATTGCTCGTGGCGATTCTTGGAACCTGGCGCGCCGGCGCGGTCTATCAGCCCCTGTTCACAGCCTTCGGCTCCAAGGCCGTCGAACATCGGCTGCAGTCGAGCGCCGCCAAACTGGTGGTCACCGACCCGGCCAACCGGGCGAAACTGAACGAGGTCGCAACAAAGCTGACCATCACCGTGGTCACGCGCGCCGACAAGGGTGAGACGGTCGACGCCCGCGACGACGATTTCCACGCCATGCTCGACAAGATGAGCCCGGTTTTCGAGCCGGTGATGCGGCGGGGCGACGACGGGCTGTTGATGATGTTCACCTCAGGGGCCACCGGCCTGCCCAAGGGCTTGGTCGCGCCGCTCAAGGCCTTGCTGAATTTCCGGGTCTACATGGTAGACGCGGTCGATCTTCGACCCGAGGACAAGTTCTGGAATATCGCCGATCCCGGCTGGGCCTATGGCCTCTATTACGCAATCACCGGGCCGCTGCTGCTCGGCCACGCCACCACGCTCTACGATGGGCCCTTCACGGTCGAAAGCGCCTATCGCGTCATCGAGACCCACGGCATCACCAATCTTGCCGGCGCTCCGACCGCCTATCGGCTGTTGATCGCCGCTGGCTCGGGACCGGCGGCGCGGGTCAAGGGCAAGCTGCGCGTCGTCTCCAGCGCCGGCGAGCCGCTCAACCCGGAAGTGATCCGCTGGTTCGCCACCGAACTGCAGGCCCCGATCCGCGACCATTACGGTCAGACCGAACTTGGCATGATGGTCAATAACCACCATGGCCTGGAGCATGAGGTGCATATGGGCTCGGCGGGCCTGGCGATGCCCGGCTTCCGTGTGCTGGTGGTCAATGCCGAAGGCAGGGAGCAGGCGGACAATGTTCCCGGCGAACTGGCGGTCGACATCGCCAATTCGCCCCTGTTCTGGTTCAAGGGCTATTTGAACCAGGCGACGCCCTCCATCGCCAATGGCCTCTATCGCACAGGCGATCTGGTCGAGCGCGAACCCGACGGCCATATCAGCTTCGTCGGGCGCAACGACGACGTCATTACCTCCGCCGGCTACAGGATAGGGCCTTTCGACGTCGAAAGCGCGCTGCTGGAGCACAAGGCGGTGGTCGAGACGGCGGTGGTCGGCAAGCCGGATCCCGAACGTACGGAAATCGTCAAAGCCTTCGTCGTCCTGCAGGCCGGCTACGAGCCCTCCGACGCTCTCGCCGAGGAATTGCGGCAATATGTCCGCAAGCGCCTGTCGGCGCACGCCTATCCGCGCGAAATCGAATTCGTGACTTCGCTGCCCAAGACGCCGAGCGGCAAGCTGCAACGGTTCATCCTGCGCAATCAGGAAAAGGAACAGGCGGCGCAAAAGGCCGCCCACTGAAGCTCTCTTTCATCACTTGGATCGAGAAATACTCCATGCAAATTCAGGATAAAGTCTTTGTCGTCACCGGCGGCGGCTCCGGCCTCGGCGCCGCCGTGGCCCGTCAGATCGTCGCGGCTGGCGGCAAGGTGGTCATCGCCGACATCAACGCCGAAGCGGGACAGAAAATCGCCGCCGAACTGGGCGCCTTCGCG
>NZ_JBKQOU010000218.1:0-4381 GCF_052145335.1 Rhodoblastus sp. | reverse complement strand
TGGTGCTGGAGCTCGACGGCGAGGTCGTGCGCCATGTCGATCCGCACATCGGCCTTTTGCATCGGGGCACCGAAAAACTGATCGAATCCAAAACCTATCTGCAGGCATTGCCCTATTTCGATCGTCTCGATTACGTCGCGCCGATGAATCAGGAACACGCCTTCTGTCTCGCTGCGGAGAAGCTGCTTGGCCTCCAGGCGCCCAAACGCGCCCAGATCATCCGCGTGCTTTATTGCGAAATCGGCCGTCTGCTGTCGCATCTTCTCAACATCACCACGCAGGCGCTCGACATCGGCGCCATCACGCCACCGCTGTGGGGATTCGAAGAGCGCGAAAAGCTGATGGTCTTTTACGAACGCGCATCGGGCGCGCGCATGCACGCCAATTATTTTCGTCTTGGCGGCGTACACCAGGACCTGCCGCCCCGGTTGATCGACGACATCGAAGCGTTCTGCGATCCGTTCTTGAAAGTCTGCGACGATTTCGATGAGTTGCTCACCGAAAGCCCGATTTTCAAGCAGCGCAATGTCGATATCGGCGTCATCGACCTGGACGCCGCCTGGGCTCTCGGCTTCTCCGGCGTGATGGTGCGCTCCGCGGGAGCGGTGTGGGATCTGCGCAAGGCGCAGCCCTACGAAAACTACGAGGATTTCGAATTCGCCATTCCGATTGGCAAGAACGGCGACTGCTACGACCGCTATCTCGTGCGGATGGAGGAAATGCGCCAGTCGACTCATATCATGCGCCAATGCGTGGCCAAGTTGCGCAGTCCCGAAGGCCAGGGACCCATCGCGCATCCCAACACCAAGATCACGCCGCCGCGGCGCGCGGAGATGAAGCGCTCGATGGAGGCGACCATTGAGCAATTCAAACTCTACACTGAAGGCGTCCATGTTCCCGCTGGCGAGGTCTATGCCGCCGTCGAAGCGCCGAAAGGCGAGTTCGGCGTCTATCTGGTATCCGACGGCCTGAACAAGCCCTACAAATGCAAGGTTCGTGCGCCTTCCTTCCCGCATCTGGCGGCGATCGATCGCCTGGCCTGCGGGCATCTGCTTGCCGACGTTTGCGCGATCATCGGTTCGCTTGATATCGTGTTCGGCGAAATCGACCGGTGAATCCGCGCAAGAAATTGCCGGGAGCCTTGAGGGTCTCCCGGCAATATTGGCGATAACGCGCACGCGAGGCCTGACTCCTTGCCTACCGGCGCTCCTCGACCCTGCCTGCGCCAAATCGTCCCACGCCAACATGGGCTCGGCCGCCGCGGGCGCCCGGCGCATTGGCGTTGACGACCGGACCGCCGGCACGGGTGGTACGACCGTAGTGCACGTTTGCGGCGCCCCCGCCGAATCGCGCCCCACCGTAGCGCCGACCTTCATAGCCGCCTAAAATTGCGCCGTCGGCGCCATAATAGCCGTAATTTCCATAGCCGTAATCGCCGTTTGCGTAATAGGGGCCATAGCCATAGCCGTTGTCATAGGTATAACCGGCATTGTAGCCCGCGCAGTTCGGGTCGAATGACGGATCGCACCCTCCTGGCGGCAGCGTCGTCAGCGGACGAACAATGTCCCCGATCACAGGCGGTTCTCCGGCGAGCGGCTCCTGCGCCAGCGCTTGCGTTCCGCGCGAGGAGGCGAAGGCGATGAGGCTGGTGGAAAGATAGCCGTCGAGGCCGTTCCAGCTTACGCGGCACCACGAGCCCGTGCAGCCGCCCACATCGATCGGCGCCTGGTCGGGGATGATCGCGACAACGGGATTGTCAATTCCGGGACCGCTGCGCAGGTTCGCGTTGAATGTCGCAATCGCAGGACGGGCAGAAACGCCCGCGGACGAGGCCGCCATCACAACAGCGGCAAGTGCAGTTGCAGCTTTATAACGCATCCGATTACCTCCACGATAGAGAACACACTTTTCAGCATCCTTAGCTTAAGTGCTGTAATTGTCGAGCTGACGATGTAAGGGCATCGTCATCGTGAAACATAAAGCATCAGTCCTTTTATCGTTCCGGATTTTGATAAGTTTTTACAAGCGATAGCTCGCTGCTTGCAGACTATTTCGTTGTCGTTATTCTCCGGCATCGCCGCCCGCGATGGCGCTGGCGGAGCGCCCGTCGTAAAGTCGCAAACGCCTGGCATTTGATTGGATCACGCCGGCAACAGCTGCTCCAGTCTGATCGGCAGCTCGCGCACGCGAACGCCGGTGGAGTGAAAGACGGCTTTGGCGACGTTTAAGTTATATCTATCCGCGCCGGCCGCTTGCTAATATTGTACTTACCGGCCATTCACTCGGCGGCGGTCTCGCCGGCTTTGTGGCCGACCTGCGTGGAAAGCGCCCGTTACGTCTGTGTAAAATTGCAGGGCGAGTTGCGCTTGCGACGCCGCTGCATAGCCTGCCGAAAGAGTCCAGCCGTTCATAACATCGCCAAGGTCGGGACCCGTAACACCAAGATAGTTCCCGTCGAACCGCGTGCCTCGGTAGGAGATGACGAGCTGGCCGGCGACGTTATATTCAATGGCGTAGAAACTGGCGTTATCGGCAGTTTTCCCTATAGCTTCAGAGCTAGTGGCAATGATTTGTGCGCCATCAACCGAAGTATTATTCGCGAGCGCCATGCCTGGAGAGTATCCCTGATCGTAGGCATCGAGAGCAAGCACGGCGAGAAGCACGTCTTGAGAATCAGCCATTTTAATGCTCCTTGATGAAATATTGCAAATATATGAACGTGCTATTTTTATACTGGAAAGAGTCAATGCCGGGTATAGGAATATTGTCCTTATATCCCCGCACCCAGGGCAAATGCTCGTCAATACCCTTGGTCAGCGGCTCGTCGGTCGTTTGAATGGTTATAGAACGCCAGGTCACGCCCGGCCCAAGCGTCGCCGCCAAATTATCAGGATCGACGGACGCTACGCTTTTCGGATCGTTGATGCCGGCGAAGGTGACGAGTTCGGGAAGGTCTTTGGTGGAGATTGTGATCGGCTGCCGGCAATGAAGGTCAAGCCAAGCACTCAGCCCGACCCGGTGTAGCTTGTTCATAAAGTCATCATGTAGGCCGCAAGCTCTGCCTATCATGAACGTCGGTTCATCCTCGTTCCAGGGGGCGAAATTGCATACGAAATTTTTGCACCCTTCATTCGCGCGACGGATATGTTCGAGCAACGCGATCAGCGGGCGACGCCCCGGTCCAAGATCGATGTAAATCCCCTGGCCGCGCGTTGTGTGCGGCTCGCCTCGCATGGGAATGCCGACCTCGAAATAATTGAGTTCGACGACGTTGTATCCTGTTTTCACGCCGTCGGGCGTGTCGAGGCTGAGCGTCAGCTTGTAGCGATAGGACGCGCTCTGTCCTCCGCAAGCGGAGAGGGCAAGGGCCACACAAAAAACGCTGACGAATAAGAAGCCCGGCTTCATGAAGTAGCGCCTTCTTTTTTCACGTCGGCGATCAATCGACCGAGCGTCTCAACGTGAGGGGCGCCGACCACGCCACTCCCGACGATGATCTTCGCGTCCCGCTCCTTGAGCGGCCCAGCCTTCAGCCATTCGAGCGCGCCCGCAACGCCGCGCGGGTCGCCAACAAGGTCAATAATCCACGGAATGTCGCCACTCCTCCATTCGTCGGGTCGCAGCCGGATGCGATGATCCGATTGGCTTTGCAGCCGGCGGTCGACCTCCTCCGAAACGAAGGCCCAGGTCGCGACGGCGATGGGGGCGCGAAAGCCGGTCTCATTGTTCGCGAGTTCGGCGACATAAAACTGGCCGCTGAGAACAGCAGGCAAAATCATCCACTCGATGTCGGCAAGCGAAAAATACTTGTGCGCCGGAGAGCGCGACAACACGACGGCAATGTCGCCGATACTCGCGGCGACCAGTTTCGACGCCGCCGCGCCCAATTGGGCGGGCGGGATAGACTTCAACAATTGCGGGTCAAGCACGACGTTCGGCGATTCGGCGGTCATGACAAATTTCCTTGGAGTCGGGGCGGTTTGCGGCGGCGCGAAAATCTTTATGCGCGGCCTCGTCTGTCGGCAGGCTTGAGATGAATGGCAAAGGGGCGGCGGGCGCGACGGAGACCGGTCGCCGCACCATTCGGACGCGCGTCTACCCCAGCCTGCGCCTCATTACGCAGACCGTTCGTCTGGGCACGGCATACGCCGGAATGCGAGCCAACCATTGAGACATTACGACCGCCATAGAGGTCGCGGCTAGGTCGATTCCGATCGCGGCGGCATTGCCCGAGTGCGAGAGGATTGAAAGCGGCGAAGGCGGCAGCGCCAAACATCTCAAGCCGCCAAATTGGGCCGATGCTGACAATCAGCCGAATAACGGCATCGATAATCGGATAGTGACGCAAAATCACTGCCTCACAATCAATTCTAAAAATTGC
>NZ_JBKQOU010000217.1:0-7521 GCF_052145335.1 Rhodoblastus sp. | reverse complement strand
CGATGTCGTTGTTCAGGTTTTTCAGGAGCTCAGCGATCATTCAGCACCTCCTTGGTGGGGCCGATCGCGATCAGCCTGCCGGCTTCCAAGATCATCGTGCGGTCGGCGATACGGTGAGCCTGCGCGGTATTATGGGTGACGATCTCTGCAGCGGCCCGAACGCCACGTTCGTCGCCACCGTCCCGGGGAAAAGATAGGCGGCCTGCATGACCATGCCGACGCGGCGACGCAACTCTCGCGGCGCCAACTCACGGTAGTCCTGACCGTTAAGGCGCACGACGCCGCCGGTCGGCTCGTCGAGACGGTTAATCAGCCGCAGGAAAGACGACTTGCCCGCTCCGCTCGGACCCACGATCGCCACGACCTCGCCAGGCTGCACTTGAATGCTGATGTCGCGCACCAGCATCCTGTCGCCGACGGCGCGGGAAATATTTATCGTCTCGAGCGCCAGCCCCTGTTGCGGCCGCGCCGCAGCCGCGCGCTGAACGGCTTCCGTCGCATATTCAGCGTGACCGATGACTTTAGCAGATTTGACGATGGTTGTCGCCGACATGGCGGGTTCTCGAGTACGGCACGGTGGATCGGTTCTCGGGGCTCTCGTGTTCAAGTATGACGACTCGCTCCTCTCAAGCCGGACTTCAGATCATGCTCAGAAGTGAGTGTCGATATCGACGACGTCTATGAGCTTGTGATTGACGAACTCATTGATGCCGAGCCCGAGCAGCTCGCGGCCGTAGCCGGAATGACGGACGCCGCCGAAGAGCAGATCCGCCTCGACTTTGGTCGGATGGTTGACGAACACCATACCGGTGGAAATCTTCTTTGCCACTTCTGCTCCGTGCGCCGGATCGGACGTGAACACCGAGCCGCCGAGACCGAACGGCGAGTCGTTGGCGATCCTCACCGCGTCATCCTCGTTCTTCGCGCGGAACAGCATCGAGACCGGTCCGAAGAACTCCCAGTAGCGGGCAGGATTGTCCTCGCCGACGTCCGTCAGGATCGTCGGTTGCACGAAGGCGCCCTGATTGGGCACGGGCGGCCCGACCTCCTCGGCCCTCGCGCCGCGGGCCACCGCCTGGTGGATCAGGTCCTTGAGGTTATCGGCCGCCGCCTGCGAGGAGAGCGGTGCGAGGGTCGTGGACGGGTCGAACGGGTCGCGCGCGACGAGTCCGGCGACACCCTTGCGGTAGCGAGAGAGGAATGCATCGTAGACCTCGTCCACGACAATCATGCGCTTGGACGAGCAGCAGACCTGACCGCCGTTCCAATGGCGCCCGAAGACAGCCCATTTCGTGGTTTTTTCGAGATCGGCGTCCGCGAGCACCACGAAGGCGTCTGCGCCGCCGAGCTCCATCGTGGACTTCTTCAGCGCCTTGCCGGCCTGAGCGGCGACGACGGACCCCGCATCCTCCGAGCCGGTCAGCGCCACGCCCTGCACGCGCGGGTCGTTGATGATCATTTCGAGCTGCGAGCGGGTGGCATAGAGATTCGTGAAAGCCCCGTCGGGCAGGGGTGGAGCGCATCGACCTCTACCAGATGCATTGGCCGGCGGAGGACGGAACGCCGATCGAGGAGTATTGGCGGACGCTGCTCGACCTCAAGCAGGAGGGCAAGGTGCGCGCGGTGGGCCTGTCCAACCACAATGTCGCGCAACTCGAAGCCGCCGAGCGCATCGGCCATGTCGATACGCTGCAGCCGCCCTTTTCGGCGATCAGGCGCGAAACGGGAGCGGAGCTGTTGCCGTGGTGTCGCGCGCATGGAACGGGCGTGATCGTCTACAGCCCGATGCAGTCGGGGCTGCTGTCCGGGCGCTTTTCGGCTGAGCGCGCCGCTGCGCTGCCAGCCGACGACTGGCGTTCGCGCAATGCGGATTTCAAGGGCGAGGCGCTGGAGCGCAACCTTGCGCTTGTCGATGCGTTCGGACCGGTGGCGGAGCGCCATGGCGTGTCTGTCGCGGCGGCGGCGATCGCCTGGACTTTGGCCTGGCCCGGCGTGAGCGGCGCCATTGTCGGCGCGCGCAGCCCGGCGCAGGTGGAGGGCTGGCTCGCCGCGGCGACGCTGGAGCTGACGCCCGAAGACATGGACGAAATCGCGCACGCCATCGACTGGACAGGCGCAGGCGCGGGACCCGTCAGGCCCGCCGCGCTCGACAGCTCGCGCATCTGGAGGTCTGGCTCGCCGCGGCGACGCTGGGGCTTCAGGGCTGGCTGAATTGAGTCATTTGCGGTCATACACGACGGTTCCGCATGACCCCTGATGAGGGAGATCGCTATGGGATATGACTTTCACTTGGACGACGCGACGCGTCGTCGTTTTCTCGGCGCCGCCGCTCTGGGCAGCCTGGCAGGAGGTCTGGGGCTGCTTTCGAAACCAGCTCGGGCGGAAACGATCGACCTGCGCGCGAGGGGCGGCTCCGGCGTGCGGCCATTCACGACGGCCTATCCCGAAAAAGGGCGGATGATCTTGCAGCGGACGCGTCCCCCGTGGCTGGAGACGCCGTTCGACGTCTTCGACAAAGGCGTCTTCACACCGAACGACCAGCATTTCGTCAGCTGGCATTGGGCGACCTTTCCGACGGCCGTCGACGTCGACAAATACGCGCTCCGCGTCCGGGGCAGCGTCAACAACGAGATCTCCCTGTCCCTGAATGATCTGCTGCGTGGCATGCCGAGGGTGGAGCTTGCCGCCGTCAGCCAGTGCGCGGGGAATTCGCGGATCTATTTCGAGCCGCGCGTGGCCGGGGCGCAATGGGCGAACGGGTCGATGAGCAATGCGCGCTGGACCGGCGTGCGCCTCAAGGACGTGCTCGATCGCGCCGGCGTCAAGCCCGGCGCCAGGATGGTGCGTTTCGGCGGTCTCGACGAACCGATCCTCCCCGACGCTCCGAAATTCATGAAATCTATCGACATCGATCACTCCCGGGACGGCGAGGTCATGATCGCCTTCGCAATGAACTGCCAGCAGATTCCGATGTTGAACGGTTTTCCGATCAAACTGATCGTGCCAGGATGGTGCGCCGTCTATTGGATCAAGGCGCTGAACGACTTCGAGGTGCTCGACGGGCCCGACCTGAATTATTGGACGACGACCGCCTACCGCGTTCCAAACAAGCCGAATTACACGGTCGAACCAGGCGAAAAAAACCTCGACCTGATCCCGGTCACGCGCAATGTGCCGCGCTCCTTCATCACGAACATCGGTCCGGGCGACGCTGTGCCGCTCGGCGCGCCGCAGCTAGCGCGCGGCGTCGCCTTTGGCGGCGACAAGGGCGTGAAAGGCGTCGACTTCTCGGCCGATGGCGGCGCCAGCTGGAGTCCCGCGCGCCTTGGCGAGGACCAGGGCAAATACAGTTTTCGGCAATGGCAAGCCGATTTCGCGCTGACGGCGCCGGGCGCGCATGTCCTCATGGTTCGCTGCACCAACGCCGATGGCGAGCGGCAGCCGGCCAGGCCGGTCTGGAACCCGGGGGGCTACATGGGCAACACGATCGAATCCACCGCTGTCCGCGCCGCTTGAGGAGATCAGTCCATGAGCAGACGGCTTCTCACTTTTCTCATCTGGACCGACCTTGCGATGGCGTCGGGCGCTACGGCCCAGGCGCCACAAAAACTCGTGACGCCGCCTGAGGTGGATCTTCCCTTCGGCGACGCGAATTTCCCCGATGGCCTGGGCGTGGAGGCGATTACCAACAATTGCGTGGCCTGCCATTCCGCAGACCACGTCATGAACCAGCCATCCCTCTCCAAGGAATGCTGGGAGGAGGTCGTCAAGAAAATGGTCCGGGCCTACAAGGCGCCGATAAGCCCGGTGGACCAGGAAAAGATCGTCGATTACCTGGCTTCGATAAAAGGGCTCGAATGACGGAAAATGGAGGGAGGCCGGAACAGGCGTCCCGCTTGCGCGAATTCTGTTTCTTAGCCAATGGGGCGGGCTCGCTGAGCCCACCCCTTCCTGAAATGCCGCGACGGAGGTGGCTTGAACGCCATACCTGTTTACTTCGCTTTGGCCGCCCGCTCGATCAATGCCGCGACAGCCTCAGGCTTTGAAACATAGACTGCGTGGCTTCCGGCGGTCTCAACGACCGTCGCGCCAGCACGCTTTGCCATCATGCGCTGAGCCGCCGGGGGAATCATGCAGTCGTCGGAGGTAACCAGATAGTAGCTTGGCTTTTCCTTCCAGGCCGGCACGGTAACGGCGCCGGCCAGTGCTTCCACACCCCACGGCACTTGGGAATCGGCCATGAAGGCTGCAGTCTTGGGATCGACATCGGCCGCGAAGGCGGCGGCGAATTTGGCCTTGTCAAGGAACAGGAAGCCGTTCACCGGGGGCAGAATCGGCGGAACAGGCGCGCCGGCCGGCGGATTGGCGATCAAGGTGGAAACGGACTCACCCTCGTCCGGCGCGAAAGCGGCGATGTAGACGACAGCCTTCACCTTCTCGTCGGTTCCGGCTTCGGAGACCACCACGCCACCATAGGAATGCCCGACCAGGACAACCGGTCCATCCTGCTGCGCGATCGCGCGCTTGGTGACAGCCACGTCGTCAGGAAGCGAAGCGGTCGGATTCTGGACGATGGTGACGTTATAGCCGTCCTTCTTGAGAATCTCGTAGACGCCCTGCCAGCCCGAACCGTCGACAAAGCCGCCGTGAACGAGCACGATGTTCTTGGCGACGGGGGCGGCATGAACCGGCGTGAGCGCGCTCGCGGAAAGGGCGACAGCGGCAGTGGCGATGAGGGTCTTGATCATTTTCAGCTCTCCTTCGGTGTTGATTTCGCGCTAATCATTATCGCGATAACAATCGCATACGCGCCCCGAATTTCTTTGTAAAGAAATTTTTTATCGCGATATCATTTATTGCGATATTTATTATGCTGCACCCTTTTGGAGACCGCTATGCCCGACGCGTTCACCCTGCCGCTGGACAGTCAGCTCTGCTTTTCGATCTATTCCGCTTCGATCGCCATCAATCGGGTCTACAAGCCGATGCTCGATGCATTGGGCGTGACCTACACGCAGTATCTGGTGCTGAGCACACTTTGGGAAATGGACGGCCTGACGATCTCCGCGATTGCCGATCGGCTGGGTCTTGAGCCCAGCACCATCACGCCCGCGGTCAAGAGACTGGAGGCGGCAGGTTTCCTCGGCCGGCATCGAAGCGCAGCGGACGAGCGGCTAGTGGAGGTTCACCTAACCGTGAAAGGCCGTAACCTTCATGTCAAAACTGGATGCCTGACCGATGCTCTGTTGAAGCATTCAGGGTTCTCGGCGCCGGAGATGATAGACCTGAACCAAAAGATCCGGAAGTTGCGGGATCGTATGCAGGACGCGGCCAGCAAACGTTGACCGACGACACGCCCGAATACGACAATGAGCGTCGGCGATCCCCGTCGCCCTTGCCGCCTCCGGGCCGTAAGCAGACCACGCCCGCATTGCGGCAATTGATGCCGCCGGAGCCGATAAAGCGTCTTGATGCTCGGCGTCTATGGCTGGGCCTTCATGAAGCCGATCCGCAAGCTTTATTACAACCTCACGATCACCGCGATTTCTGTCGTGGTCGCCGTGTTGATCGACGATTCCTTCAAGCTCGAACGAGCATTTTGGACATCCATCAGCGCTCTCAACGACAATTTCGGTCTGCTCGGTTACGGAATCATCGGCATTTTCGTCCTGAGCTGGGTCGCTTCGGCCGTGATCTACAAGGTCATGGGATACAACCAAATCGAGACGCGGACTGCGCCTTCCTCAGCCCTTTGATCGCAATCATTCCGAGAAATCACAAATGCAGCAGCTCTGAAGCGGCGGTATTTTTTGGTGGGAAGCAAAGACGTTTCAACCTACTACGCCGAGATCAAGCGACGCTGGCGGGAGGCACCTTGGGTCACAATCAGCCGAGGCCGCTATGACGGCTTTTCACCGGAACCTCTCTATCACGGCTTCGAGCCGCAAATTCCGCCTTGGGTCAATGAGAGACGGTCGCGGATGAAACGGGAAGGACGGCTTCGAGCCGACTCCAGCCGGCCCAAGACAAAGGCGAAAGCCTGTAACTGATGCCCAATCCCTCTTTGCTCACTTAACTTGCCCGTGCGCCCGGCGTGTCCAATTGCGCCGCGAATACCCAAATGTGGGCGACGGCCGGCGGACCGTGATAGCATGATCGCTAGTCGCCCCGATTTTGGTTCGCTCCGTTGAAGCCTTCCTTCGATGCAACGCCACCCAAAGACACGCTCGTCGGCTCGGTCGAGCGGGTGACGTTCCACAATGAGGACAGCTGTTTCGCCGTCCTGAAAGTGAAGGCTCGGGGGCGGCGCGACCTTGTGCCAGTCGTCGGCCACGCCGCATCGATCTCGGCGGGCGAATTCGTCCACGCCGTCGGCGTCTGGATCACCGATCGAACGCACGGACTGCAATTCAAGGCGGATTTCCTCAAGACCACGCCGCCGACGACGGCCGAGGGGATTGAGAAATACCTCGGCTCCGGCATGGTGCGCGGCATAGGCCCGAAGCTCGCGGAGCGGATCATCGCGGTATTCGGCGCGGCGACGTTCGAAATCATCGAGGCAAACCCCGAGAAGCTGAGGGATGTCTCGGGCATAGGCGAATTCCGCGCCGGAAAAATCGCCGCCGGGTGGGCCGAGCAAAAGGCCATCCGCGACATCATGCTCTTCCTGCACTCCAACGGCGTGGGGACGTCGCGGGCGGTCCGCATCTTCAAGACTTATGGACACGACGCAATCCAGGTGATGACCGAGGACCCTTATCGGCTCGCGCGCGACATCCGGGGCATCGGGTTTCGCACCGCCGACGCCATCGCGATGAAGCTCGGCATGACGCGGGAGGCGCCGCAAAGGGTGCGGGCCGGCGTCTCCTTCGCGTTGCAGGAAGCCACCGACGAGGGCCATTGCGGTCTGCCTGCGGCGGACCTGATCAAGCTGGCGACGACGCTGCTCGAAGTCGACGCCGGCGTCGTCGACGCCGCCCTTGCCCATGAGCTTGCCGGCGGCGAGGTCATGGCGGACACGATCGAGGGGCGATCCTGCGTCTTCCTGCCGGGGCTGTATCTCGCCGAGCGCGGCGTCGCCGAACGCCTACTTGCGTTGGGGCGGGGCGAGCCGCCATGGCCCACGATCAACGCCGACAAGGCTGTTCCATGGGTTGAGAAAAAGACCGGCAAGACGCTGGCGGCGTCTCAGCGCGCCGCGGTCGCGATGGTCCTCCGGTCCAAGACGGCCGTGGTCACGGGCGGCCCCGGCGTCGGCAAAACGACGCTGCTCGACGCCATCCTGCGCATCGTCCTCGCCAAGGGGACAAAGATCCTGCTGGCGGCGCCGACCGGCCGCGCCGCCAAGCGCATGGCCGAGCAGACCGGCATCGAAGCCAAGACCATTCACCGGCTGCTCGAAACCGATCCCAAGAATGGCGGGTTCAAACGCAACGCCGAGAACCAACTCGATTGCGATCTTCTCGTCATCGACGAGACCAGCATGCTCGACACCTCGCTGATGTTCGCCCTGGTGAAGGC
>NZ_JBKQOU010000216.1:0-3626 GCF_052145335.1 Rhodoblastus sp. | reverse complement strand
CAGATCGGTAATGGCGCCGCCGATTCCAGCGGAACACGAATTCATCGAGATAGGCTTGGATATGAGCTTTGCGGAACCCGTGATAGACGCCGAGGCCGAGGCGCTTCAGGTTCGAGAAGACGCGGTGTATCCACGGCAAGAGCACATGCGCCGCCATCGTCCCGACGACTATGGGCTCGTGATAGCGATCGTTCATCCCGGGATAGGACGAAAAGCCATCGATGAGGATTGTCGAGCCAAGAGCCGTGTTGGCGGCGATGAAATCTTTCAGAGTCTTGCCGCAATAGTCGCCAATCAGCGACAGCCGGATGCGGCCTGCCTTACCACCTTCGATGCTCTCGACCGCCCCGACGATGAGGATTTTCCCGTCGTGACCGCGGCCCTGGCCACCCGCGACCGGATCGTCTTTCGTCCTGAAGGCGATGCTGGTCTCATCGACCTCGACCATCCCCGCCAGCGGGTCGCGGTCAGGATCGACCATGGATTTGCGCAATTTGTGCAAGAGCAGCCAGGCCGCCTTGTAGGAGCCGATCCCGAGCTTGCCCTGGAGTTGCAGGGCGGAAATACCGTTGGAATGCGTCGCGACCAGATGCGCGGCGATGAACCAGGTGCGCAGGGGCAGGTGTGTTCCGTGCATGATCGTGCCGGCGGTCACCGAGGTCTGCTTGCCACACCTGGCGCATTCGAATGTCCAGGGCTTCGTCTCCAGCTTCCAGCCCTTTCTTGCGTGACAGCACGGGCAGACGAAGCCATCGGGCCAGCGCCGCCGCTGGAGCCAGTCGGCGCACGCCTCGTCCTCAGCAAAATCCGCCACGAATTGCTGGAGCGAGGGCGGGCGGTCGTGCTTCCAGCGGCTGACCTGGGGACATGTTGCCATTTTGTTCTTATGGTCCAGAAATGCGCTCCTGTCCAATCGCCGGACCAAGAGGGATAAGCCGCATCCGCAGATCATCAATCCGCCTTGCTGTAGCTTATATTCGGAATGAGCAATGTTGAGTTTCATTTCTATCCTCTCAAAAAGTTTGGCAATTTAGGATGGTGTTTGTCGAAATTCGTGAATTTTGAGAATACGACCAAAGTTCCATCATGACAATTCTCCGAATCCTGTCCAGCCTGGCCGCGTCGTCGATGCCAACTCCTTCACATGCAGAGCGTCGAGTTTGACGGGTGAACTGTCGATCTCTGCATATGGCGCACCGCTGCCGCCTGAGAATGTGTCTGTAGCGGCGGCAAGTTGGGGTTCAGCGGACCCGTTCGAATGATGCGCCCACGGCGCGGGTTGACCCAAAGCCGCCGCCGCCGCCAGCATTGGCAGGGAAAAAGTCCTGCGTGGACAGAATCTATCGAAAGTGGCAATCTCAGAATTAACAGGTGCGCTATCCGGCGAAAGCGGGCTAGGGGGAGCCGGGTGGCACGGCCGGGGACGCTTTCGCGGCATACCGATTTCGAAAGATACCTGGATCGTCGTGGATGGCGAAGCCAATGAGCCGAGACTGGGCCCAGGAACTCGAAAAGACGCTCGTCGATGAGGCGACTGCCGCTAGCCGGCAGGATGTGTCGGAAAATGAATGGTGGTATATTATTGGCGGTCAAGAAGTCGGGCCCGTGACTAAAGGTGAAGTCGCGAGTCAGATTACTTCTCATGGGCTCTCACCAAACTCGTTTATTTGGCGCAACGGCATGGCCTCTTGGGCACAACTAGGTGAAGTTGATGATTTTTCACACTTTCTTCGCCTGAGAGCAGAACGCGACCAGGAACCATCCACTAGAGAAGAGGCAAAAGTAACCGCGTCGACTCAGGCTAAGCCAGCTGACGCTGGAGCAGGCGCTCCCGGGCCGGAAGCGCCGAAACAGGCGGCCAACGTTGCTGAGCCGCAAAAAGCGCAACCGGCTATTACCGCGGCAAACGCTCCTAAACCGGCGGTGGCGGCTGGCGGTGCGGAGCAGCAACAAACCAAGCAAAATCCTTTTGCCCCGGCGAATAAATGCCCAATGCCGAAAGCATTCACGTTTTCGACGGAGAGAAAAGAAGCGGAGAAGGTTTCTCGGGTGGATAACGGTGACGATCGCCTCGGAGTCGCTCCCTCCGTGGCGACCCCCGACATGCCCGCCACGTCCGAAGAGCCCAAAAAGCCCAGCCTGCTTCCAGGTTCCGATGGGGAACATAAGATTCAAGAAAAATACGACTCCAAGGCGCGAGCGATCAATTTTTATGAAAAGCAGATGCTGAGCTATTTAGCTCCGCGCATGAAGGAGTTCATCGCGCGCCAGGAGTTTCTTTTCGTGGCCACAGCCGACCGCCACGGAGAGTGCGATTGCACTTCGAAATTCGGAAAGCCCGGTTTTATTCGGGTGCTCAGCGACAACTACTTAATTTATCCAGAGTATCGGGGCAACGGCGTTTACGCCAATACCGGGAACATGAGCGAAAACCCGCACATCGCCATGCTAATGATTGATTTTACCCGCGATACGATCGGCCTGCACGTCAACGGCAAAGTGCGCGTCGTCGAGAATGACGAATTGCGCCGATGCACGGATAAATTGCCGGCGGACGTCATAGAGGAAATAAATCAAGAAGGGAAGAAATGCCCCGAACGCTGGGTCATGGTCGAAGTTGAAGAGGCGTATATCCAATGCTCCAAGCATATTCCTTTGCTGAAGAAGGCGGATAAAGCCATTGACTGGGGCACGGACAACGCTGCCGCCAAAGGCGGAGATTATTTCCAACTGCTCGACATACCGCTTTACCACCGCCTAGGTGGAGATAAGGCAATGGACGTTGTAGTCGATTTATTTTATCGAAAAGTGCTGGAAGACGAGCTTGTAGGTAAGTTTTTTGACGATGTCGATATGGATAGCCAGAGACTCAAGCAGAAAAATTTTCTCTGCATGGCGTTTGGCGGTCCGTACCAGTTTTCAGGAATGGATTTACGCAAAACCCACAGCCGTCTGGTAGAGAAAATGGGATTAACAGATGTACACTTCGACAGGGTGATGGAGTTGTTCAAAGAGTCATTAGAGGAGCTGCATATTTCTAAAAAGGAGCTTAACAGCATGGTTGAGATTCTTGAAAGCGCGCGGGAGGACGTTCTTAATCGTTGACTCTAAAAGGTGTCGCGGTAGGCCCTGTGACTAAATATCGGGAGATAGCAGCATGTCCGATCCTCAGGAGCCGAATAACGACTTTTGGCGGCGGGCTTTTTTTGCCAATTATCAAGCTTCAGGCGGTTTGTCCCGGAAGAAACACGATTTAAGCGCCCAGCATCCGACCGAATTTACACCCAAGGGCGACCTCTGGTTGCGGCGTCTCTTCAAAGGCGCGCCGATCGACGCCAATCCTGGCGACAAGATGACCGTCATGAAAGACGGCGCCGTGGTTCATGAAATCCCGCTGAGCCAAATGAGACGAGAGACCGTGATCGGCCGGCATCCGAGCGCCGATCTCCAACTCGAATCTTATAAACTCGCCATGTATCATGTGGCTATTCTCCCGCGGGGCGGGAAATTCTATGTCGAGGCGCTCGACTTGGAGAACGGCGCCTTGCTGGAGCGCAAGAAGATAAAGCCAAAAACGCCGGTCCAATTGCGGAATGGCTCGCAGGTCGACCTCCCCGGTTTTCGGC
>NZ_JBKQOU010000215.1:0-3353 GCF_052145335.1 Rhodoblastus sp. | reverse complement strand
GATATCGGTCATACAGGGCACGACACTTTGGTAGGCGGCGCTGCCAACGGCACAGTCCTCACGGTTAACCACGGCAATAACGTTCTCTACGCCGGGGCTGGCGCGACAACGCTGAACGGCGGCGGCGGCAACGACACGATGCATGGCGGCCTCAAGACTGTTATGAATGCCGGAACAGGCAATGATAAGTTGCATGGCGACACCATGGCCGGCTCGTTTTCCTCTGCCGATACGCTTATTGGTGGCGCGGGCGACGACTTGCTCAAGGTCACCAGTGGCAATAATTCGCTCGTTGCTGGCACTGGCCACAACACGCTTTATGGCGGTTCAGGTCTCGACACCCTGGATGGCGGCGGCCACTCGGTCATGTATGCCGGTTCGGGCTCCAACTCGATCGTCGCGAGCTCCGGCTATGATACCATTTATGGCGGATCTGGCACCGATACCATCAGTCTGCAGAACGGGGGCTCTTCGAGCGTTACCGGCGGCACGGGCTCCGATACGGTCAACGTCGGCGTAACCGGCAACGACACGATCATTGGCGGCCACAGCACCTCGATCTATACGTCGCAGACCGAAGCCAACATGACCGAAATCGACAACGTCAAGGGCGTTTCGGAAATCACGTTCAGCGGCGGTCAGCAGCTGGATGTGAAGGACGTCACCATCCACTTCCAGGGCGGCGGCGTTCTGAAAATCCACTGAACCCGTTCTCGACGCCGCGCGGATATTTCGCGCGGCGTTCGCATCACGGCCGCGTCGCGTCCTCCCCGGGGCGTTGGGGGGTTTTTTGGTGCCGCCCTCCGTTCAGTTTCGCTTCTCGCATCTTTTGGAAAACTGTCGAACGAAGGCCGGTCGCGTTGTCTTGGCGCTCCGCACGCCAGCTTGTTTTGCTTTTTTGCGCGGATGCCTTATTCGGGACGAACGCCGCGCCGGGTCGCGGCCCGCGAGTAGCCCGAAATGAACATTCTGTTTGTGCACAATAATTTTCCGGCCCAATTCAGGAACCTGGCGGGAGAATTGGCAAAACGTCCGGAGCACAGGCTTGCGGCGGTCGGCGCCGAAGGCGCACAGGCTTTAGACAACGTGCAATTGCAGCGCTACCGGATGCCCTTTTTCAACGTCGCAGAAACTCATCCCTTCGCGCGCCGATTCGATGTCGAATGCCGCCGGGCCACGGAGGTGCTTTACGCCCTGACTGAATTGCGCAGATCCGGTTTCGAGCCCGATCTGATCGTCGGTCATTGCGGCTGGGGTGAGACGCTGCCCTTGCGCTCGGCGTTCCCGAAAGCCCGCATCGTCACTTATTGCGAATATTATTATCGGCCTGAAGGCCAGGACGTTCATTTCGATCCGGAAGGACCGCAACTCGGGGTGGATGGCCTGGTGACGCTGCACTGCAAGAACGCCAGCACGCTTTTGTCGCTCGCCGATTCCGATCTCGGTCTGTCGCCGACCGAATGGCAGAGGCAAACCTATCCGCCAGAATTTCATGAAAAAATTCACGTCATTCACGAAGGCGTCGACGGCGACCGCCTGCGGCCGGACAAGATTGCGCGCTTCGCTCTGCCGGACGGAACTATTTTGCATCGCGGCCAGGAAGTGGTGACCTTCGTGGCGCGAAATCTCGAACCGGTGCGCGGCTATCATGTCTTCATGCGCGCCTTGCCGGAAATCCTTGCGGCGCGCCCGCGCGCGCAGGTGGTGATCGTCGGCGGCGACGGCGTATCCTATGGCTCCCCGGCGCCGGAAGGCCAAACCTGGAAATCGATCTATCTCGATGAAGTGGCCTCCAAAATCGATCTAGCGCGAGTCCATTTCCTGCCGCGTCTGCCCTACGACGCCTATGTGCGGCTGCTGCAGGTTTCGCGCGTCCATGTCTATCTCACCTTTCCCTTCGTTCTCTCCTGGTCGACGGTTGAGGCCATGGCGATCGGCTGCGTCGTCGTCGGCTCGGATACGGCGCCGGTGCGCGAGGCGATCCGCCATGGAGAAAACGGCTTGCTGACGCCGTTTCACGATAAGGAGGCCCTCGCCCGATCGATCATCGGCGTGCTGGCCGATCCGGCGCGCTTCGCCCATTTGGGACGGGCGGCGCGCGAGACGGTTCTGGCGCGCTACGAAAAAAGCGCTTGCCTGCGGGAAGTCATGGCCGTGCTGGGAATCGACGAAAAAACGCCTCAACGCGCAAAGGAGTCGGGACCGTTGGCCAAAGGCGTTGGGTAACGCATATTCCCCAAAAAGTCGTTCTGACTTTTCGGACGCGAATATGCGTTTGAGAACAAGCAAATTCCGTAAAAAGTTAGTCGAGGTTTTGGATCACAACTGGTCCGGATTCTCATCACGATCTGACAAACAAAAGGCGTCCAATGAACGAACAGGTCAAGAAATGCGTCCTGAACGCGGGGGCCGGCCCTGCGAACGCGGGACGTCTTCATTTTGCCTTTGCTCCTTCGGCATGGGCGGAAGTCCGCCTCGACATCGACGCGCGCGCGCTTCCCGATCTTGTCGGATCGTTCAGCGACATGCGCGGAATCATCGACGACGCGCGTTTCGACGCGTTGTGGTCGTCGCATGCTGTCGAACATCTGCATGCGCATGAGGTGATACCGGCTTTCCGCGAGTTCCGGCGCGTGCTCAAGCCCGACGGATTCGCGCTGATCACCTGTCCCGACCTGTCCGCGATCGCCCGGTATTTGCTCGCCGAAGGCTCCGAGGCCGTCGCCTATAATTCGCCGGCGGGTCAGATCCGTCCAATCGACATGCTCTATGGCCATGGCGTCTCGATCGCCGATGGCCAGATATCCATGGCGCATAACACCGGCTTCACCGCGCCGCGCCTGGCCCGCGTCGCCCTCGAAGCGGGATTCGCCCAAGTGCGGACGATGGAAGGCGAATGTTTCGATCTCTGGGCGATTCTGCTGGCGCCGGAGGCGTCAGTCGAACAGATCGCGCCGATGTTCGCCGATACTGCGCTCGCGGAGCTTTTTGCGGATCTCGGCGTCAAACAAGCTGCGTCATCGCCAGCGTAGCAGCCGCCGCCCGCCGTTCAGGCGCCGCCGGAGGGACAGGAGTCCGTTGCGATGCCGGAAACGGTTGCCACGTCGCACGGCTGATAGCGCTCTTCTGGCGTCCCTCCCCGCTTCGCCGGAGCAGGATGGGCTCTGGATGACTCGACATCGCAAATCCATTTCGCGAAACCGTCGTTGCCTTTGCGGGACATGTTTTGAATCTCCCCGCCGGCTCTAGCCTTTGCAGGGCTTTTGCCGCATGGTGCGCTGCAATCGTCCATTTTTTTGCGTGACGGGCGCCGTTTTTTTTGTCGCGCTGGGGGGACTCTTGAACGTCAACGC
>NZ_JBKQOU010000214.1:0-4522 GCF_052145335.1 Rhodoblastus sp. | reverse complement strand
CGACCGGTGACGACCACGTGCAGGTCGGGACGCCGCGCGGAAAGCGCCGCCACCACCTCGTCCAGCGGCAGATGCTCGTAGCGCAGCGCGATGTTCAATTCGTCCAGCACGAGCAACCGGATGCTGTTGTCCGCCATCAACTCCAGCGCCTTGTCCCAGGCGCGGGCGGCGGCGGCGATGTCGCGGGCGCGCTCCTGCGTCTCCCAGGTGAACCCTTCGCCCAGAGTATGCCAGCTCACCTGGTCGCCGAATCGCTCCAGCGCTGTGCGCTCGCCCGTCGCCCAGGAATTTTTCTCGCCGCCCTTGCCGAATTGCACCACGCCGACGCGCCAGTCATGGCCGAGCGCGCGCAGGATCAGCCCGAACGCCGCCGTGGACTTGCCCTTGCCGGGGCCGGTATGGACGATCAAAAGCCCCTTGGAATCGATGGTCTTTCCGGCGACCTCGGCGTCCTGAGCCTGTTTGCGTTTCGCCATTTTCTGCCGATGGCGAAGCTCGTCGTCGCTCATCGCGCGCCGTCCTCCACGCCGGTGATCTCGATGCCGAAACCCGACAACCCGACATATTTTCGCGGCATGTTGGTGCGCAGCCGGATCGACGAAACCCCGAGATCGCGCAGGATCTGCGCGCCGAGGCCGATGTCGAGCCAGTTCTTGACCCGCGCGTTTTCCGCGCCGGCTTCTTCCTTCTGGCCGACCAGGTTGGCAGGCACGCCGGCGGCGCCGTCGCGCAGGTAGACCAGCACGCCGCGCCCCTGTTTCTGGAACGCCTCCAGCGCCGAATTGATCGACGCTCCGCCGCCGAAAATGTCGGAGAGAATGTCGGCGCGGTGCAGGCGGGCGGGAATGTCGCGGCCATCGCCGACGTCGCCGGCGACCAGCGCGAAATGCTGCACCGAATCGAAGGGCGTGACGAAGGCGTAGCCGGTGAAAAGCCCGAATCGCGTTTCGACCGGAAACGAGCCGACGCGTTCGACCAGCTTGTCCCGCGCCTGTCGATAGGCGATGAGATCGGCCACCGAAATCTGCTTCAATCCGTGTTTTTCGGCGAAAGCGGTGATTTGCGGGCCGACCATCACGGTGCCGTCGTCATTGGCCAGCTCGCAGATCACACCGACCGGCGGGACGCCGGCCAATTTGCACAGATCGACCGCGGCTTCGGTATGGCCGGAGCGCATCAGCACGCCGCCATCCTTGGCGATCAGCGGAAAGACATGACCGGGCCGCACGAAATCGGCGGCGCCGAAATTATTGTTGGCGAGGCCGCGCACGGTATTGGCGCGCTGTTCGGCGGAAATGCCGGTGGTCAGGCCATGTTTGACATCGACCGACACGGTGAAGGCGGTGCCAAGCGGCGCGTCGTTTTCCGCCACCATCGGCGCCAGATGCAGGCGGTGGGCCTCGGCGGCCGAGAGCGGGGCGCAGACGATGCCGCAGCAATTGCGGATGATGAAGGCCATTTTTTCCGGCGTGCACTGGCTCGCGGCCATCACCAGATCGCCCTCGTTCTCGCGGTCGTCGTCGTCGGTGACGATGACGATCTCGCCGCGCTTGATCGCCTCGACGGCCTGGGTGACGGAATTCGACATGAAACTCTCCAGCATCTTGTCCTCGCCCGCAACCTCGGGCAGAAAGTCGTTGGGCGTTACGGCGCCTTGGGTTTCGCGCGCGATGGCTTGCGCTGTATCGCGCGACATCCAGACGCGGTCCTGATTGCAAAGCTGGCTTACGGCGCCGGGGGTCAGACCGAGCCGCCGCGAAAATTCGATTCGGCTCACGCCGGATTTGCGTAACCATTCCGCCAGCTTCATGGCGCCGAGGCTAAAGATTTTGCTGGTTTTAGCAATACTAAAATCTGGTTCGCCCAGAATTTTTGCGCTTGTCGCAAAGTTGCGCCGATGGGCCGAAGCCGGGCTTCTCGCTGGCTTTTTATGGATTGGATCAGCGTCCGCGGCCACGCTGGCGGCGCCCTGCGCCGATCTTTCGCAGGGCGGCCATTCCTATACGATCTGCCGCTTCGATCCGAAAAAGGACGACCTTCGCCTGTTCTGGCGAGGTCCGGACGGTCAGCCGCTGGGAAGTTTCGAGGCAGTAGCGGCGAGACTCAAGCCCGGCGAAAAGCTGATCTTCGGCATGAACGGCGGCATGTACGACGACTATAATGCGCCGGTCGGGCTCTATATCGAACAGGGAGTCGAGTTGAAGCGCGCCAATACGCGCGGCGGCGCCGCCAATTTCCATTTGAAGCCGAATGGCGTGTTCTTCGTCGGCGGCGGCCAGGCCGGCGTCTGGGAGACCTCGCATTTCCTCAGCCAGCGCCCGACGGCCGAATACGCCACGCAATCGGGACCGATGCTGGTGCTGAACGGCAAGATTCATCCCCGCATCCATGCCGAGGGCACTTCGGTCAAACTGCGCAATGGCGTGGGCATAGACCACGATGGGATGGTGGTTTTCGCCATATCCAACGAACCGGTGACGTTCTTTCAATTCGCCAGCCTGTTTCTCGACAAGCTGCAATGCGACAACGCCTTGTTCCTCGACGGCTCGATTTCCGCGCTTTACGCGCCGGAACTGGGCCGCGACGATTTCACCTTGCCGATGGGGCCGATCGTCGGGGTGGTGGCCGGGCGCAAGTAAAGATCAATTCGCTCGAAAACGCTTTGACTTCAACGGCGCCGATTGACTTCCGGCCATCCATACAAGACAAGGGGCCATTCGCCGAGCTTGGCCGGACCTTTCGACCCTGGGCAATTCAAGACTGGAGCGCGAGCGCGATGATGCGACGCCTGTTTTTCGTCGGGATGCTTCTCGCCATGTCCGGCTGCGCTCACCGGAGCGTCAGCTTCTTTTACTATCCTGGCCTGGACCGGTCCGCCGACCACGAAGCCCATCTGCTGCAGCTGGCGGAAAAGGAATGCGGCAAATACGGCATGGTGGTCGACTCCCTGCAATGGCGCAAATGGACGCAAGACGACCAGGAAGAGTTGACCTACATCTGCCGGCTGCCGCGCCCGCAATGATGGGCTGTTACTGACCGCTGGCCGATAGCGGCGCGGCTTCCTCCCGCGCCGAAGCCGTTTCCCCCGCCGCGCCAACGCCGGACTGCGCCCGTCTCGCCCGCGCCCGAAGCCAGGCGGCGCCAGCGCTTTTCGCCTCGCCGGTGATGGCGGCGACAATGCGCGTCGCGCCGCGGCGCGGCAATTGGGCGAACAAGCCGATGTTGCGCTCGAACGCCTCGGTCGACAGGGCTACTCTCGGAAAGGCGCACAGAAAGATCCGCGCGGCGATTTCGCGGGGCAGGCCGATGGAGATGAAGGCCAGGGTCAGGGCGTCGCCGCTTTCATCATCGACGATCTTTCTGGCGCATAAATGGTCGCAGCCAAGCATTTCCGCGAGGACCAGCGCGAACGACGAGCGTTTCTGTCGCAGGGCGGCCTCTTCCAGCCTCAAACATTCCGCCTCGTCGAGCTCTGCGTCGTCGTTGCGGCCCGCATGGACCAGGCCAATGGCGCGGACCATGTTGACGAGTTTTTCACGCTGCGCGGCGTCGGCGTAAAGATAAAGCGGCAAATGGTCGAGCGTCGGCTCGCCGCGGCCGAGCAGGGCCTGCGCCAGGACGACGTCGTGGCGGCCCCGGGCGCAAAGCTGGCGCAGGTCTTCGACGGCGAGCGGCGCGAGCGTGTTGGCGGCCAGGGCGCGCGCGACTTCCCGTTCCGGACGCTGGCCAAGTATTTTGGTGATTTCGCGGTCGAGATCGTCGCGGCCCGCCACAGCGCAGGCGGGATCGCAGGCGCCGCTGGCGGCGATCTGGCGCAATTCGCTCCGGTCGATCTGGCGGTCGGCGAGCAGGATTTCGATTTCCGGCGCGCCGCCACGGGCGCGGATGCGTTTCAGCACGGAGGGGGGCGCGTCGGCGCAGCGCGCCAGTTTGCGCGCCACCAGGGTCAGAACGGCCTCGTCGGCGTCGGCGATCAATTTGTCCGCCATTTCTTCATAGAGCCGGATTTCCTGCGGCGTATGCTGGCCATGCAACGCGAACAGGTCGGTCGTCACCCGCAGCAGGACGGGCCGCATTTCCTCGGCCCTCTCCTCGGCCGAGGCCGCAAGATCGCGCAGGCGCGCATAGATGTCGGTCTGCATGCGGCTCATTCCATTTCTCACTGACCGCGACTCGTCGCGCTCGGTGCGACGGGCTTTGGTCGCGTTCGCTCCTTGCCGGTTCCCGCGGGGTTTACCTGCGAGAACTGGAAAGTCCGGAAAAATTCCAATATCGTCAGCTTAATCAGGCTTTATTGACACATCATTAACCATGGCGAATCTTTAATGGCGCAGCGAGCGGATAAGGACGCGATGTATTAACCGATCCGTCCTTGCATATTGGCCAGGCCGCCGCCGCGCGGGGTCGGCGGGGAATGCGGGAGGACATATGAGTCATGGGGCAAGTCGTTCCAATCCGAAAGGCGGCGCGCCGGCGCTCACAGGCGCCCAAGCCTGTAGGTTCGGCGCACATCCTTTTTTTT
>NZ_JBKQOU010000213.1:0-2738 GCF_052145335.1 Rhodoblastus sp. | reverse complement strand
GATAGGTTTTTTAATGGGGCTGCTGCGCTCAGACCTTCACGCGGCCCCGTTTATGACAGAGTCAGGCAAAAAGTGGGCGGAATTACGGCAGATATCTTGCTTGGCCCAAGGATTTCGATCTGTTCTGCGGGACAAGCACACCTTGCGACGACCTGGAGGGCGGCTTGCGCGCTCTTTTGCTTCGCGCGCCGTGAGCTCTCGCACAGCGTCTCCCGAAGAGATCGTGTATCCCCAAGGCACGGCGCGGGGACCGCCGCGAAACGATCGAATGGATGTCACGGGAAACGGGGCACGCCCATGTTGGCCTACCAGTACGCTCTGATCAGCAATCCGTGCGAGCGCACCGTCAGGGACTTGTTCGACTATGTGCGGACTCATCCGGGCCGTCTGCACATATTGACGCCAGAGGATTCGCGCGCGATCCAACGCGCCGTCGCCGCCGCGTCACCCGACTGCGGCGATGGATACGCAGCAGAAGGCGACGAGGTCTTGCTGGGGCTCGACCAGCGGGTTTTTGACTAGGGGGGACTGGCGAGAAGCGCTCGACTTTGTGAACGGCGGGTCTGCGCAATCAGCGGTCATTCCTCCGAAGCGAGGCTGAAAGCTCAGATCGACCCAAAGCGCCCTTCGACCGACCGCCGCCGAAGTTTGCTCTCACTGGGATCGTTTCACGTCGATACTAGCGGATTTGGCCGGGGGCTGCCCCTGGCGATAGCGCGCCCCTGACTTATCGCTGATCGGAAATTCGCCTTCGAATAAAATACGTTCAAGCTGTCAACATATCCTTGTAATAGGTAGAAAAACACCTAAGTGTTGTTTGTAATTCGAAGGATAATCGCTCGAGGTCGAATTTAATTAATTTGGAGAAAGACGATGAGCGTACAGCATCCGACTGAAAACCTCACAATTCATCACAAAGTCATGGACTACCCGACTTGGCGCAAGGGCTACGACGAACACGAGAATAGCCGCGTCGCCGCAGGCATAACCAATGGCAAAGTTTTTCGCGGCGCCGAGGACCCGAATGACATCCTGATCCTTCAGGATGTCAGCGACATGGGGAGGGCGCAAGCATGGCTCATTGGAGAGGATCTGAAGGCCGCGATGCAAAAGGCCGGTGTCGTTGGCTCGACGAGATTCCACTTCTCAGTCTGAGCGGCAGCCTGCGCAGGATTCCACAAAGGCGAATGCAGACTTTCCACGCCGCAGGCGAATGGTGATTTTGCACAGTCGATTCGGGTCAAGAAGCTTCGGCGCCAAGCGGCCGCACTGCGCATGACGCTCAGCACGAGCCCCTAAGGCACGGCCAAGGGACTGGCGACCATCCCCTCTTGGACGTCGCTTTCGCCGCCGCCCGGCCGATTTGGAACTAAAGGGCTCGTGCGAGGACGGCCAACGGGGGTCGGAGTTGCCGTAATCCCGTAATTCATTTGTGTGGCGACGGTCGGCGTTGGAGCCCGCCACAAATACGGTCAAGGAGGAAGCAGAACGTGAACGCCACCGAACTCATGATCCGCGAACACGCGTATCATCTATGGGACCGCGCGGGCAGGCCTGAGATACGCAGCGAGGACTTCTGGTTCGCCGCGAAAGCCGAATTCGAACGCAATGAGGAGACGGGCAAGCAAAAGTTCGGCGCCTCCGTTCGCCGGTCTGCGGATGTTCATTGTGAAACGGCAGCTGATTGGGGGAAGAGACGGCAGGACCCGAGCTTCTGACCCCATGCCGCGGCGACGTTAGGCGTTGGGGAATTTAATACAGATGACCAAGCAAGAATTAGAGCAATGCGAAGCTCTATTGACCTGGGCCAAAGCACTCGACACTGCAACTGGGGCGGCTCAGGCGAGGATCAATGCCACGATTGCGCTTAATCGGGCTGACGTTAGGGAGAACCGAAAGCGGGTCGCGGCGAACGGGCGGCGACCTGTTTCTGAGGAGTTGGCAGATGCTTTTGTTTCTGGAACGAGGGCGCCAAAGAGCGACATGGATCGAAGCGCAGGCGGAATCGCTGATCCAACATCTCGGGCCCGGCGCGTTCGATGAGGCTGACAGGATGGAGCGCGAGGCCAATGACTTCTCTTCGGTGCGATATTGGCGCTCAGTCAGGAAAGCGATCGCACGTGAGACGAAGGTTGAGGTGTATCGGCTCAGGGTTGTGCCGCCTCGGCCCGGGCGTCCGCCAGCCGAACCATAAGCGGCGCGGACCTCGCCATGACGGGCCAAGCCATCGGACGCGTCGCTGTCCCAATCACGACAGGCGCTGGCCCAACAGCGGCGCCCGGGGCCGGGTTCTCGAACGACCGCAAAACGTCGGCTTCTGCCTTTCCGGGCAAGGCGGCCCGACGCGGTTGTCGCGGGCGGCGGAGTCCCGCAAGCCATCCGCAGCCTTCCCGACAGACCGCCACGAGGACAAGTCAATCGCCGATTGCTGAGGCGAGCCGCGCCCTGCCTGAGTAACGCCGCTCAGGCTTCCGCGTCTCGAGTGCGAAGCCCGGCGCGGCGAGTCGATTTTGGGCGTGGTTTAAGGCATCAAGGCAGGCATGATGCGCAAACCGCGTCATCGTGCGCCTCATGAGCAGGCGGGATCATGCCAAGCCACTTCGTGAGTTCGTTGCTTGTGGGATTCGCACTCGCCTTGGGCACGATCGTTGTTCACGGCTTGGTTGTCCACACCGTCGTCATGGCTTTGCGCCGAAATCTTGAGCGCGGCGTACTCGGCATGCGGCTCTGGGTGAACT
>NZ_JBKQOU010000212.1:0-4651 GCF_052145335.1 Rhodoblastus sp. | reverse complement strand
TCCGTTCCGAACCCGTGTCCCACGGTCCGCCGTAGCCGGGGCGAGTAGCCTGGTGCAATTTTGACACGGGCCTCAGATTGTCTTCGTTAGGGCGGAGAGAACGTTGGACGGCGGACGATTTCGGGTTGATCGCCGGAGCCGCGGCGGGCAAAGTCTCCACGAATCACTTCTGGCAAAGGAGAATGGAGGCCCCATGACGCGTACCTCGCTCGCCGAGCGCATGTCCCGGCTTGAACAACAGAAAGCCCGGCTCGCCGCCGACGAAGCCAGGATCAAGAACGACGAGCGCAAGGCCCGCACCCGCCGCCTGATCGAAGCCGGAGGTCTCGTCGAGAAAGCCGGGCTCCTCGATCTCGAACCCAACGCCCTCTATGGCGCGCTGCTGTCCCTATCGGCCGGCGCAAAGGATTCCGCCCGCGTCGCCGAATGGGCCAAGGCCGGCGGCCATATCTTCGACCGGGAGGCCAAAGCTCGCGACGCCGGCCGCGAGCCGCTGACCGTCACCTTCGCCGCCGTCCTGCCGACCCCCTTCACCACCCAATTGCGCGCCGCGGGCTTACGCTGGAACAAGGTGCTGCATCACTGGGAGGGTCTCGCCGATCATGCCGCCGTCGCCGCCCTCGCCGCCGAACATGACGGCAAGATTCAGCGCGTCCGGCCGCCGGTCGATGGGGAAACACGGACTGCGGCTCAATAGGGCCGCTCCCAATGTCGTCGAACATCAGTGTTCATGCGCGCGCCATGCTTCGCTTCGTCGTTGCGATCGCTGCGCTCGTCCTGTGGTATCCGGCCTTCCAGCTCGCCCACGATCTCTGGCGCCGCCTGCTGATCGGCATGGCGCAAGGCGACGGCATAATCGACGCCGCCGCCTACGACCTCGCCTATGCAGCCTGGCCGACCGCAACCCTCATAGGACCCGCAGTGGTCATGGCCCTGGCGCTCGGCCTACAGGAAATCGCTGTCGTCCCTCGTCTGACGGCCGCCGCAACGATCGTCGGCATGGCCGCCGCAACCGTGTTCACCGGCTGGCAGGAGGGCGCGCGCCTCATCGCGAATGGGCTGGCCCATGGTTGGGACGATGTCCCCCGCGTCATCCATGGCGATGTCAGTTTCGCCTGTGGATTTGGAGCTGTCGCCGCCTTCGTCGGCGTTGTTGTCCTCACCGCTAAACCCAAGAACCCCAAAAATGTGAAGCCGACCGAACGCGCCAAAACCGACACGTTTGGCCATGCTGACTGGATGCCCATGAAGGAGGCCAAGAGGCTGTTCGACCCGTCGCGCGAGCCGCTCGGCGGCGTCGTGGTCGGCGAGGCCTACCGCGTCGATCAGGATTCCGGCGCCATGGGAAAGGCCTTCGATCCCCGTGACCCTTCCACCTGGGGCAAGGGCGGCAAGGCCCCCCTACTCGTCTTCGATCTCGGCGAAGGCGGCACCCATGGCCTCGTCTTCGCCGGCTCTGGCTCGTTCAAGACCGTATCGACTTGCGTGCCGACTCTGCTCACGTATCGCGGTCCGACTGTCACCCTCGATCCCTCGTCCGAGTTGGCCCCCATGCTGACGCCGGCCCGCCTCGCCATGGGCCGGCGCGTCATCTGCATCGATCCGGTCCGTCGCGACGGCGCCTTCAACGCCCTCGACTGGCTCGACCCGGCCTCTGCTCACATCGACGGCGATATCACTGCGGTCGTCGACTGGATTTGCGGCGAGACACGCCCCGTGACCAGCAACACGCCCGAGGCCGGAAAAGCCTTCTTCGAAAGCCAGGGCAAGGCCATGGTCGAGGCGCTCCTTTCCGACATCGTCTTCGATCCCGACCTTCCCCAGTCCAAGCGCAACCTGGTGACGCTGGCCATCCGCCTCGCTCTGCCCGAGGAGGCCATGCGCCGGGAGCTGGCGCGCATCCACGCGGATTCAAATTCCCATGTCGCCCGCCACCTGGCCGGCCAGCTCATGAACCTCGTCGCCGAGACCTTCTCCGGCGTTTACGGCAACGTGAGCAAGCAAACCAAATGGCTCGCCAACCCACGTTACGCCGCCCTCGTTTCCGGCGGCGGGTTTCGGACCGCCGACCTTGTCGCCGGCGATGTCGATCTCTTCATCAATATCCCCATGAAGGTTCTCGAGACGACGCCGGCGCTGGCCCGCGTCGTCGTCGGCGCCCTGCTCAACGCCGTCTATGAGGCCGACGGGCGCCTGCCCGGCGGAAGAGTCGTCTTTCTCCTCGACGAGGTCGCCCGCCTTGGCTTCATGTCGTCGCTCGCCCGAGCCCGCGACGCTGGCCGCAAATACGGCATCACCCTCGTCATGCTCTACCAGTCCGAAGGCCAGCTCCGCGAGCAATGGGGCGAAGGCGGCAAGGCCTCCTGGTTCGAATCCGCCTCATGGCGCGCTTATGCCGCTATCGGCTCGCTCGAACAGGCCCGCGCCATTTCCGAGGCCTGCGGCGAGCATGGCGTCATCCTCTCCTCCGAGGGTACGAACCGCAGCAAAAGCAGCCGCCCTCTCGATCGCGGCGCGGCAACCACAGGCTCCTCCGAGCAACTCTCTGAGCGCGGGCGGCCCCTCGCCATGGTGTCGGAGATCCTCGCCGATGCCCGCGCCGACGAGCAGTTTGTGTTCGTTCGAGGCCGCAAGCCCCTGCGCTGCGGACGGGCGATCTATTTCCGTCGCCCGGACATGGTCGGCCTGGTCGCCGCCAATCGATTCGCCCCGCCCCCGCGCCTCGCGGCGGCGGGATCGCGCTCATGAGCGTAAGCGCCCGCGCGCAAACCCCGCCCTCCCCGCTCGATCAGCGTCTCGATCGCATCGAAAACAAGCTCGATGAGATTCTGCGCCGCCTCGACGCGGCCGCGCCGCCCGCCGGCCAAACTGCCCCCTCCCCTGCCCCGGCGGCGCCGAGACCGGCCAAATTCCGGCACCCGCCCGCGAGGAGAAGACCATCGACCTCATTCTCGGCGCCGATCTGCAACCGGGTCTCTATCGCCTCAAGCTATGGACCGCCTGCACTCCGACCCGGGATCTCAAGCTCAACGCCGAGGTCCTGATCAAGAACCCCGCGGACATGAACTTGCGGCCCGTGACAGCCGTCGACCTGCTCCATCAGGGCGGATAGGGCCTGAGGCCAAATTCGAGGACGCCGTCCGCCAGCCCTCGCCCTCCGCTAGGGGTGAAGACACGATCAAGCGCGATCGAGCTGAATCCGCCGCAAAGCTTCGGTCGCCTCCTCGATCACCTGGGCTACAGGGATATTCCGCTCGTTCGCCTGGGCGTAAATGAAATCAAGCGTGTCGCGCCGGAGCCGGACGTTAAATTGATGGTCGCGGCCCGTAGGCTGACGATGCCGGCGGCGGATGCCGGAATCGGCTTGATGTAGAGATTGCGCATCTGACGGCGCCACGGCAGGAAAGCCGTTGCGAGCTGCGACGGCTGCAACGGCGTCTTGCGGCAAAGGATCTGAAACAGCCGGGATAGCCAACAGATTTCGGCGCTTAAGCGGCTCAGTCATGCGGCGGCCTCATGGTTCGCAGCCGGCGCGGCTTGAGGATTAAGCATTGCGTCAATCGCATCGGTTAGCCGGATCGCGTCGGCCTTCGCCTTGTCGATTCCCGCGACTTCCTGCCGAGGCAACTGGTCAAGTGTCGTTGCGAAGCTGAACAAGGCGGCAAAAGCGGAGCGCTGGAAAACCCTCGAAATAACCGGGATCTTCGCCTCCGCGACTTGCGATTCCAGGTTCATCATTTCGCGCGAGCGGATTGCGGGCGGGACGTTCGACCATAGAAACCCGTGCGGGATGTCGCGGCGGGACGCATGGGCCATGTCGCGGATAAGCTTGATGGTGCCGAGGCCGTCCTCGACGTCTGGCGGGCTGATCGTGGCCGGCACGATGACAAGGTTGGCGTAGGCGACCGCAAGCGTAAGTGCGGCGTTCGCTGTGCCTTCCACGTCAATTAGGACAACGTCGGCGACGTCGCGGGCGCGCTCGATCTCTTCACGGATATTCGCGGCAGTTGCCTCGCTGACGGTGATCGACTCGGGTTTGACGCCCACCTGCGCCCAGCGAACCAGGCGCTTCTTAGGGTCGGCGTCAATGACGTGAACCCGATAGCCCTGAGCGGCGTATTCGCCGCCGAGGATGATGATCGTGGTCGATTTTCCGCAGCCGCCCTTGCTGTTGGCAGCGGTGATGACGACAGCGTTGCTCGACATGAAACCCCCAAAGCGAGAATGACGACAGGAAAACGATTGCCCCAGGAAAGCTTAACAAATCTGTAACACTATTAGATCACAAAGCTACTGATCGCGCTATGATAGCATAACGTTATCATGTTGATTTGGTACAAATGCTTGGCCTGGCGGGCGGCACAGGATCTCTTGCGACCGATCAACGGTCGCGCCGTTGGATTACCGCGCTTACACCGCGTCGGGTGAGTATGCGGCTACACAGAAGTGAGCTGGGCATAAAAACGGAAATTTTGCCGATTGGCGTAGCGCATCATGGTCATAATAACTATAGTTAGTCTAACTAGGGGGGCGGGTGCCGATCTACAAACTCAAAACATTCGCTCGTTTCGCACGGGATGAAGGGATCGCCGATCGGAGTTTGAGGGAGGCCGTCGAGCGCGCCGACAAGGGATTGGTCGACGCCGATCTC
>NZ_JBKQOU010000211.1:0-7963 GCF_052145335.1 Rhodoblastus sp. | reverse complement strand
TCGCGGTCGCGGTCCTTGATCGACTTCTTGACCTCCGCCAGCACGGGCTCGCTGATTTCGGCTATCAGCCTGGCCACCGGCACGTTTTCGAACACGGGATAGAGCTGGGCCGCCCGGCGAAAACTCTTGTCGATCTGCGCGACTTCAAAATCCGCCAGATTCCAGTTTTTCAGCGAGCCGGCGAAGGACAGCTTGAGGTGGCGCAACTGCGTCTCGCCCATGATGTCCGCGAGGTCTTCCTGGCCGACGACGGGAGCCGCCTCGCTTGTGGGTTGCGGCGCATTGGCGCGCTCCTGCGCGCTGACGCTCCAAAGGGCGGCGCAAGAAAAAGCCGCGGCAAGAAAAAGTCTCATCTGGCATCCCCCTCATGTCTTCATGGCGGCATTGGGCGTCGCGCCCGGGCCATACCTTATGCTCGACGCTGGCGGCCGCAATGTCCAGCCATGTCATGCAAGTCGACGAGAATTCTTCGCCGGCGCCGCGTTGGCCTTCTTCCTCGCAAAACTTCGTCGCGCGCCAGAACGGTCAGCCCACCCACCGGATCTCCGGCGATTTGCGCGGGACTGGCGTGACGGCGCTTTTCGGATGCCCAATTATGATCGGCGCCACGGGATCCCATTCCGCCGGAAGGCCGAGGTCCGCCTTGCCATCGGCCGTGTTGAGATAGGCTTGCGCGAAACCGATCCAGCAGGAGCCAAGCCCGGCCGCGTAAGCCGCAAGCATCAGGTTTTCGCCCGCCAGGGCGCAATCCTCGACGATCCACGGGCCCTGGGCGGCGCCCGAAATCAGGACGAGCGCGGGCGCGTGATAAAAGATATGAAAATTCGGGTCGCGAAGGTGGGAGCGAAAATGATCGGCGTGGGGATTGCCGCCCATCGTGGCGAGCATATGCGCCTTGGCCCCGTCCGAGACGCGACGAAGCGCTTTTTGATCGCGCACCACCGTGAACGCCCATGGCTGCGCATTGACGGCGCTGGGCGCATGTATGGCTGCATCGATGAGGTTGCCGATGACGCTCGCGTCGACGGGTTCCTCGGTGTATTCGCGCACCGAGCGACGACCGGAAATCGCCTGGGTGACATCCATTGCGCTGTCCCTTGCTAACTCATCGCCGTCTTGTTTAGGGCCAAACCGAAAAGTTGGCATTGACAGCCATCAAGGCGCGCGACGAGCGGGCGCCCGCCTATTTCAAATCTCGCGGCGCGACAAATCGCGTCAGCCTTTCCGATCCCCTTCCAATCCTCGACCATGAGCCTTCAAAGGCAAATTGGGCCAAAGCCCCGGTTGGATAGGCGTCGGCCAGACGTCGGCCGAGCGCATCCCCGGTTGCATGTTCACGCCCCCCGATGAGGAGGACGGCCAAATCCTGCAAGCCGGGATTATGGCCGATCAATAGAACAGAGCGCGCCGTGTCCGGGACCTCCCGCAACGATTGCAGAATTTCCGGCGCGTCCGCCATGTACAGCTCCTCCCTGACCTCCACCTTTGGCGGCTTGGCCCATGGCTCGAGGCGCTGCAACGTTTGCATGGCTCGTATTGCGCCGGACACATAGATCAGATCCGGGTTTATGCTTTCGGATTGAATCAGTTGACGAATGGCCGCGGCCGCCTTTCGACCGCGTTTGCTCAAAGGGCGATCGTGATCGGGAATCGACAAATCATCCCATGAAGACTTGGCGTGACGGAGCAGGAACAGCTGTTTTTTCATTTTCTTCTTTTTCCGAAGCCCTCCGCCAGCCGCCGCCTTTAGCGGTCTGAAGCCAGGGCTACATAAAGGATCATTGTTTCCGGTATAAGGAAGGTGTAAAGATTCAAGACGAAATCAACCGACTCGCGCGCAAACCATCGATCGATGGATGGTCGGATGATAACCGCGGCTCGTGAGGGCCTTGCCGAATCAACCCAAAGGCGAGTTCTCCATCGAACTCGAACGGAAATGAAACTCGTAACGGCGATCATCAAGCCCTTCCTGCTGGAGGAGGTGCGTGACGCCTTGATCGCCGCTGGCGTCGCCGGCCTGACCATTACCGAGGTCAAAGGGTTCGGCGCCCAAAGGGGGCATGCCGAAATCTATGGTGGAGAAGAGTTTTCCGTCCATTTCGTCTCGAAACTGCGCGTTGAAATCGTCGTAATGGAAAAGAACCTGGCCAAGGCGATCGACGCCATTTGCGGCTCCGCTCGCACCGGCACGGTCGGAGACGGCAAGATTTTCGTGACCCCGATCGAACGCGCCGTACGAATCCGGACCGGGGAAACAGACATTTACGCCATTTGAGGCGCAAAAGCAGGTTGCCCGTCCTGCAAAACCGCTTACGCGGCGATCAGCTCTTTTTCCAGAGCCCCGAGATCGATGGAAATCTCGACGCTCGATTTCGCGGTTTCGACCGTTGGCGCGGGCGCGGGTTCCGCGACGGGCGGCCCGGCGACAACAGGCGGCGCCGTTTCGCTTGCGGCCGAAGCCGGCGCCAAGATTGGCGCGGCCAGGATCGGCGCGGCCAGGGCTGGCGCCACGGGCTGCTGGACGGGCCGCGGGGCCGGCGCGGTTTCGCTTTTCCTGCGCTCGATGACTCGCCGCCCCGCTTCTCGCGTCGCATCCGCTTCGAAACGGCGCAGAAGGGCGACCAGCGAACTTAAATTTTCGTCGCCGGAAACCTCGCATTGACGCAGCACGGCCTGAATGACCGGCAGGCGCAAGGCCCCGTCCTCGGTTTTTTCGTGCGGCAGGCGCGCCAGCGCGGTTAGCGCGAACTGGAAAGCGCGGAAAAGGCTCTCAGGCATTCCGGCCCTGGCGTAAACAGCGGCGAAACCCGAGGAGGCCGGGTCAGCGACCAATCCGGCGATGCGGCGCGGCCCCATGCCGGTCAGTTCGGACAGGGTCGCCTCGAACAGGCTGGTCTGGCCGCACAGCAGGGCGCGCAGGGCGAGGCCCGCCGTCAACTGGCCGGAGACCCGAAGATAGGCGGCGAGCGCCGCGATCTCATTGGAATAGTCGGCGCAGCCGGCAGCGATAATCATGGCGGCGCGGTCGCGCGAATCCTGAGCGATGCGTTCGCCCCGCGCGCGCTCCATCCAGTTGCGTTCGACCGCCAGATCGGTCAGTTGCCGGGCCGTGGCGGCGACCAGCGCCGCGCGCACGGTGGCGGGCAGCCACGCGCGGCCGAGCAGGGCCTCGCGCAACTCGCCGTCGTTCCAGAAACGCTCGATCATCCGGCGCATGGCGAATTCGGGCAGGTTGGCGCCTTCGTTGACCGCCAGGACGACCAGCGCCTCGCGCGCCGCGATTTCCGCCAGCGCGGCGGAGACGGCCGGCGACAGGGTTGCGCGCAAGGCTATCGCCGCCTGGGCGCACGAATCGCCGATGGCGGCGCAATCGATCAATTGCGCGTCGCTCAGCAGCGGCGAGCGCGCCAGCACGAGCGCGGAAACATTGGTCTGGTCGCAGGCCAGCGCTGCGATCAGCGCCGGAGGCGCCTTGGCGGCGCCGGCGAATGTTTCGGCCAGCGCCTGTCGCGCCAGCGGCGACGGGTCGTCGAGCAGCGAGAAGAAAACCTGCTCGGCCTCGACGCGCCCGGCCTCGTCCAGCCTGCCGTCAAGCCAGGCTCTCGCCAAAACGCGGGCGCCGTCCGCTCGGGCGCCGGCCGGCGCATTTTCAAACCACAGGATGAAATCGCGGACGATCATGCGTCACTCGCGGAAAAAACGGCGCCCCATTGGCGGCCGGTTAAGAGAGTGTGAGCATTCAAGGTAAAGTTTCGCTTAACGAGATTTTTTTATTGAACACGGCATGTCTCGGTCGGCGCTTTTGCTTTGAAGCACCATGCTTTGCGCTCCTGGCCCTTTCTCTGCGAGAATGGCGCCCGCGATTCGTCTCGATTCCCCGGAAAAGCCCGCCATGCGCTCGATCCTGGTCATTTCCGCCGCCTCTCGCGCCGCCTTCGAGGCGGGGCTGGCGAGCGAGGCCGACGCCTTGGCGCTCGATCTCGCCTGCGACGCCGAGATCGACGTCGCGCGGAAAAACGCCGCTGAATGGATTGCGGAAGCGCGCGGGCTGAACCGCCGCTGCCTGGTGAAAATACACCGGCTGGCCTCGGGGCTCTCCGATGGCGATCTCGACGCCGTCGTCGCGGCGGCGCCGGACGGTATCATCCTGCCCGACGCCTGCGGCGCCCGCGACGTGCAGCATCTCGGAGCGAAACTGGCGGTGCGCGAGGCGGAAAACGCCCTGCCCGACGGATCCCTCAAAGTCCTGGCGCTGGCGGCCGATTCACCCGCCGCGATTTTCGAACTCGGCTCATTGTCGCGCGCCGCGCGGCGGCTGATCGGCCTCGGCCGCGACGAACTTTTGTTGATGCGGCGGCTCGGAATTGCGGAGACGGGCGAGCGCCCGGAGCCGCTGCGCGTGGCGCGCGCGCTCTGCCTGTTCGCGGCGGCGGCGGCTGGCGCGCCGGCCTATGACTGCGCCGAACCCGGCGAGGGCCAGGATTTTGCGCGCCACTGCACTCAGGCCGCGCGCGAAAATTTCGCCGGCAAATTCGTCCTGACGGCGGCGCAGGCGAAAATCGCCAATGCGGCTTTCGCGCAAAAAAATTAGAATTTTGTGACCAGATCCGCGAGATTGGGTCGGGCTCGGTCCTCGATCTCGATCTCGACGCGGCCGATGTGGATGAAGCCGGCGATTTTTTCATGTTCGGCCAGTCCGAAGCGGGTGAGAACCTCCCGATCATAGGCGCACCATTCGGTCACCCAGGCGGTGCGGAAGCCCATCGACGACGCCGCTATGGTCAAGGTCATGCACGAGGCGCCGGCCGACATCTCCTGCTCCCACAGCGGGATTTTGACGTGCGGCGCGGCTCGCGACACCACGGCGACAACCAGAGGCGCGCGCAAAAAACGGTTGCGCTCGGTCTCGATGCGCTGGGCTTCGGCGCCCGGTTCGCGGCGGGCGAAGATTTCCGCCAGAATCGCGCCGGCCCGCGCGCGGCCATCGCCCTCGAAGACAATGAAACGCCAGGGGGCGAGCTTGCCATGATCGGGAACGCGGGCGGCCAGCGCCAGCAGGGTCGCCAGTTGTTCCTCGCTCGGTCCGGGGCCGCGCATCAGCACTGGCGGGGCAGAGCGGCGGAGCTTGAGAAGTTTTATTGTGTCGTTCATGCGATCACCCGAGCCTTTCGCTGAGAAAAGCCCTAAAATGGTCACTTTGTAAACCGATGCCGGAAATGGGTCGGAGCCGGGGGAATATTTTGGATCGAAGTCGGAGGATGATTTTGCGGCGCTGCGGTAAGCTTCTTGCCTTGCTCGGTATGATTTTGGCGGTCGCGCCGGCCCACGCACAAGCGCCAGACCCCGAATCCGCGCCAGCGCCGATGTCGGCGCCGCACGCTTTGGTCTCGCTCAGCGCTGTATATGGGCCGGGCGACCCGCAGCCGATTCGCTCCGGGTTGAACTGGCGGGTGTTCGATGCGCGCGCCGACGCCGACGGCGTCCACGCCCTGGTCGCCGAATCCACTCAGGCCGCGCCCTCCTTCTCGCTGGCGGACGGCGATTACATTGTCCATGTCGCTTGCGGCCTCGCTGGAGTCGCCAAGCCGATCACGGTCAATGGCGGACCGCTCACCCAGAAGGTGACGATGAATGCCGGCGGCCTGAAAATTTCCGCCCTGCTCGGCGATGTCGCCATCCCGCCGGCGCGGCTGAACGTGCAGGTCTACCTGCCCGACCACAACGACCCGGAAGCCAAGCTGATCCTGCCCAATCTCAAGGAGGGCGAGGCCGAATGCCTGCCCGAGGGCGCCTATCACATCGTTTCGAAACTGCTCGACGCGACGCCCGGCGCGACAACGCCGACCAATTCCACCGTTTACGCCGATTTCAAGGTTCAGGCGGGCAAGCTCACCTCCGGCGTGCTGCGCCACCGCGCCGCGACCATGACCCTGAAACTGGTCAATAGTTCCGGCGGCGAAGCGCTCGCCAACACCAGTTTCTCGGTCCTCACGCCCGGCGGCGACGTGATTCGCGAAATGATCGGCGCCTTTCCCTCGCTTTTGCTGGCGGAAGGCGAATATGTCGCCATCGCCCGCCACGACAGCAAGACCTATCAGGCGATCTTCAAGGTGATTTCCAACCAGGACCGCGATGTCGAGGTTTTGGCGCAGCAACCGGCTTCGCAATGACTTGAATCTCGGACCTGAATCTCGGACCTGAATCTTGGCGCCGGGGGGACGAAGAGCGCATAGTGCGGCGATTCGAAAATGGGAGACCAAGCCATGCGCCCTGTGTTATTCGCCCCCGTCCTGGCTCTGGCGTTGGCGGCGTCATTCTCGGCGGCGGCCCTCCCCGCCGATCCCGAACAGGGCGAAAGAATCGCTGGGCGCTGGTGCGCGCCCTGCCATCTCGCCGCGCCCGAACAGAAAGAGGCCAGCGCCGATGTTCCGCCCTTCGCCACCCTCGCGCGGACCAAGACGGACCAGCAGCTGTCGGCGTTCCTCACCGATCCTCATCCAAGAATGCCGAACCTGCACCTGACGCGCGAGGAAATCGCCGATCTCGTCGCCTATATCCGCACCCTCGCCCCGGCGGACGCGCGGTAGAACAAAAATTGCAGCCCCGATCCGATTCACTCGGATCGGAGAAAGCTTTTAGAAAACCAGCGGATCGAAAAACGGAAAGCCGTTCTCCTCTTGCCCGCGAGGCCACTCGCGGTCCGCGGCGACCGGCAAGCCCCGGCTGAAGCCCGTCAGGTGATTGCCATCGGGCGACAAAACCAGTTGTTGGGCGTCGCCCGTGTTCCAGCGAAAGACCACATCCCGCTGGAAACAGCTCCATGTTCCTTGCACGCCCGTTGACGGGCGGTACGCCCTGCCGTTGGCGTGAACGACGATGTCGTCGGCCAGGAACAAGGTCCAAACGCCCGGCAGGTGACGGCGGCAAAAATACCTGTCGACATTGGCCCCTTCATAGGCCGACGCGCTTTGCAGCGGCGCGGCCAGCGCCGCGAGCGCCAGGATGGTTGCGAATTTCAGCGCCTTCATTTTCGCCTCTCGTCTGTGAAAATCGTTTTGCCGATTATGAACGGAAAAACTTGGCCGCGCCAACAGACACGCCAGCGAATCCTAAAAATCCTCGCCTTCGGGCAAGGGCACGTTGAAACCGTTGAGCGTCGTCGACACCATGCAATAGAGCCCGACAAGATAGATCAATTCCGCCGTCGCCTGGTCGCCGAACGTGTCGACCCCGCGCTTGTAGGTGATGGCGGGAACGGTCCCGGCGACCACGGCGGAAGCCATGTCGTAAGCGACGCCCTCTTCGCGGGTCAGGTCGAAGGGCCGCTGTCCCGCGACGATGGTGGCGATCTTGTCGTCGGACAGGCCGCGCGCCTCGCCGACCAGCACATGGGCGTAGATTTCATAGGCCGAATGGAAACGCGCCCCGGTCGCCAGAATGGCGATCTCGCGCACCGGCTTGGGCAGTTTCGGATTGCTCGCCAGCGCCTTGACCAGATTCCACACCGGGCCGCCGAATTGCGGATAGCGGATCCAGGGATTCCACGGGCCGACCAGCTCGCCGTCGCTGTCGATGGCGGTAAATCCCTTGAAGCTGGTTTCGATGCCCGACTTCATGTCGTCGTAGAGCGCCTTCTGGGAGTCGTCGAGCTGGTCTTTCTTGAGCAAGGGCAAGCGCATGGTCGGTCCAATCCTGTTGCGTGAAACAAGTTTAACGCAGGCGCCAAAAATGCGTTCACGGCGCCGGATTGCCGCGAACCTGATGAATCGCGTCGATGCGCTTTTCCAGTTCGGGGGCGAGCGTTTTCGGCGCGGCGAGGATGATTTTCAGCTGATCCAGCGTCGTTGCGCCGATGATATTAGCGGCGACGAAAGGCCGCGAGGTGACAAAAGCCAATGCCAGATGCACGGGATCGAGCGAAAACTCCCGCGCCAGGCTGTGATAATCCTCGATGGCTTCGTCG